>JALHOR010000026.1 GCA_022842885.1 Anaerolineae bacterium | reverse complement strand
GACTGGTTCAGCACTTCGGGAATTCCCGCCATCCAAACGGCTATTCAGACCGTGCAAGGCATATTTGAAACCTTCATTGGTATTTTACAAGGCATTTGGACAGCGGTGCAACCTGCGCTTGATGCACTTAAAACGGGAGTAGAGGCTGTTTTGGGTCCAATTCGGGATGCCATTAAATCGGTTGGGGATGCCATTGCCAGTGTAACAGGGCAAACCGAATCGAAGTTAGGCAAAGGTCCCGGTTTCGCAGCGGCGCAGGCAGCAATGGCGGCATCTCCGCCAGCACACGCGGCGGGCATAGATTATGTGCCACGTACAGGATTGGCATATCTGCACGAAGGCGAAAAAGTGACCCCCGCGAGCAAAAACGGCGGTTCAAACATGCCCACCAACTGGACAATTAACGTGAACGGAGCGAATACCGAAGCCGAAGGACGCGCCGCAGCACGAGGGTTTATCAGCGAATTTGAGCAATGGGAAAGGGCAAATGGCTGATGCCAATTTCACGCTCCCGACTGACGCGGTTTAAAGTAGGTAAAAACACCTACACGTTTGAATATTTACAGGACTGGTCTGCCAATTTTGGCAATCTAGTTCCGGCAAGTTCGCGCCTGCCCGGAATGCATGGGGCATTTGATGATTACGGCAATGAACCCGCCCCTGCTGAAACAGGCAACATCGCCCTTAGTTTTGCCTTAAGCGCCACTGACCCAACATTAATGACCGCGTTTATAGACGAATGGAACGCGGTTGCGCGGTGGGGACGAGGACGTTTGTATATGCAGCCTGCCGATGATACCGAACTGGAACGGTTTTGTTTCGCACGACCCAACAATATCCCTACAACGCACAACCTAAACCGTCACTCCGATTTGCTCATGCGGATTAACGCCAATTTCCAAGTGAGTGACCCACACTGGTATACACAAGGCACGTTCCCACCGACCTTTGGCGATGGCTCAAAATATGGCGCGGGGGTGAAATACGGCGGCGGCGCAACGCCGCACGCTTGCGCGGGGTTGCAAACAGATTTCACCGAAACACGCTTGGGGAATGCCCTTACACGCCCGATTGTGGTTATTCAATGCGGCGCGTCGCAAACTGCCGAAGATGTGACAATCCAGCGGTTAGATGGCGGCGCGATCATGGATGAATTGAAATATACGGGCGTGCTAAACAATAACGATGTGTTGACTATTAACGCATGGAGCATGACTGTCAAATTAAACGGGGCAGACGGTTACACCAGCAGATTTATTGAGCCAGTCAACCCAGATTGGTTTCATTTATATAGTGGCACAAATACGCTGCGCGTGAAATTAAAAAACGCGGGGGATGCGTGCAATGTGACGTTCAAATACTATGAGGCTTGGGTATGACCACAAGATTAAAGACAGCTATCGCAGTTGACATCAGCGCGCTGGTGGATGGGCAAGATATTGACGCCGCCGATTTTGTGCTGGCGCATACCAGCACCCAAACCTATCTGCGCGAGGGCAATGTTGCCGCCACCGATGACGATACACACGTTAAATCGCTCATTAACGCCATCAAGCCTGTTGCTCCGATTGCAACAAAAGAAGCAACCGATGTAACTCACGGCAAGCAAGTTGAAGTTTATTTTTCCGGCACGTTGCCCCCGGCGAATGGTGGGGCGGGTGCAAACACGAGCGCGATTTCAGGTATCCCCAAACTTGCCAGCGGGGTAGTGTCAGCAGCGGTAGCCGAGACGGATTATGTTACACCGACGGGCGCGGGGACGCTGCAAAACAAAACGCTTGCCAGCAATTGCGCTGTGCCGCTTGAGGCGTTGGTGGGAACAGGCGCTAGTATTGGCGATGTGCCTACGTGGAACGGGACTGATTACACGCCAGCGCCGCCCGGCACAGGGGGCGCATTGCCCAAAGACCTCACTGTTACAGCCGGAGAAAACCTAGCGCAGCGCGATTATATCTTCCTGAATACCAGCGATAACAAATGGTACAAAGCCGACAATGACGATGTGACCAAAATCGGCTTAAAACGCGGTTTTGTCACGCAGACGGGCGGCATTGCTACCAATGCCAGCGGCACAGCAAGGGTAGATGGCGAAGTAACCGGATTTAGCGGGCTTACGGCGTGGGCAGATGTGTATCTCAGCAGCACGGCGGGGGGTATCACGCAAACCAAGCCCACTGTTTCTGCGGGGGGTGGGCAGCGCCAGCTTATCAAAATTGGGTATGCCACTGCCACCAGCAAAATCATGGTCGAACCATTTCATCCGATTGAATTTTTGAAGCGCGAATCGTTAGCAAACGCGGCGTTTATGACCATTACCCATGTAAATGACCCGCAGGCACGCTCACGCGAGATACACGCTTATTTGAGTAGCACCGAAGCGGGGGCGGCAATTGTTGCGTATGGCAGTGGTAATCAGGATAGCCGCGTGGCGCTGCGTGGTGCGACGGGCGCTGGTGGCACAACAACCATAGACAGCGGCGGGATTACCGGTGCTGTTTTAGGGGATAGTGGTGGCTCTGAGTATCGGTTGGCGCAATCCTTTCAGGTGACTACCGGAGTGTTGTCGCAAATTACAGTTTATATTGGCTCAAACTTCGGATCGCCAACTGGGGCGCTCACATGGGAAGTTCGCACAAACAACACTACGATACCCTCAGCAACCGTGTTGCAATCCGGCACTCACACGATTACCCCCTCATCCGACAACATCATCACAGTAACCAATGGTGTTCAACTGGTCACTGGCACAACCTATTGGTTGGTGTTGAGCGTGCCAGCGCAGTCAACCGGGAATTATTACCAACCTGTGTACAACACAGCCAACCCGTATGCCAATGGCGTACTAAAACAAGACGTGGATGGCGCAAATACGTGGGGCGGGCTAGGCGGGAACGCCGATTTGCGCTGTACTGTAACAACCAGCGCAACCACCACCAAAGACAAATTATCGCAGTCGTTTACTCTCGCCAGCAATAGCGATATTGACCGCGTGATTTTACGGCTGCGTAAAGTCGGCTCTCCGGCTGGCACAGCACCCGTGCGAATTGAAACCAACAGCGGCGGAAGTGCGTCGGGAACACTGGCGAATGTAAATGCTACTGCTACATTTGCCGAAAGCGGTGTTTCAACCAGCGATGGCGATGTGATTGTAGATTTTGCAACAAACTTTACTTTAAGTGCAGGGACGTACCATGTGGTGCTGTCCACAGACCGAGCCGCAAGCGGCGAAAACTATATCGAATGGGCAGCGGACAGCAGTTCGCCTTCGTTATCTGGGGGCGAAATGAAATCGGAGTCGTCTGCCACATGGAACGCCGAAAGCAAAGACGCGATATTTGAATTAACTGCGCCGGGCGTGGTTTATGATCAAAAGCCATCTTTAGGGCTGTGGTCAGGCGGAGCAAATATTGGAGTGCAATTTGGAGATGGTAGCGCGGCAAACCAGAATACCACTACCAGCTTTAAGAATTTTATTGGCAGCACCCAAGACATTACTGCTGTTGTGAAATTATTGTGAGAGGGTTGCAATGGAATATCTGACAGAGCGCATTATTGAAGGCACGCGCCACCACACAGCGTTAGTATTACTGCGCGAGGCGGGGGTGTATCGGCGTGCAGAATGTCACATCCCTCTGGATGTTGATGCCAGTATTGTGATCGAACAGAACTTGTTGGTGTTGTTTGAAGCAGGGCAAACGGTTACGGACGGCACTGTGTTTTGGATGAAACTGTCTAACGACGCTTCTAGCAAAACAGTGGCTAATATTTGGCTGGCAATGCTGAATCAACTCGATAGCGCCGAATATCCCGAACTGGCGTATCTCATCAGCGCGGGTGTTGGGGCAATGAGCGGTGATGCAAAAATGGTTCAGCGGTATAACAAGTTGGTCAATGCCCTACGCCAAGCACCTCAGCAGCAGCAGCAGGATTTTATTTCACTGCTAACCATGTTGCTAGGGAACAGTCTCTAATGCGTTTGCACGCCGATATTTACGATGCCAACAATCTGCGGTTAGGCGAAGGTCCCGTAACGACGCTGATGTCAGCATCGGTGCAGCGGCGCTTGGATGGCGCGGGGAGTATTTCGTTTGACATCCCGGCGCATGACCAACGCGCCGCAAAACTTTTAGCACAAGAACGCCGCGTGCGGTTGTATTTATATCACTTGGGACAACGCCGGGAATTAGGGCGCGGTATCATCAGGCAGATGAATTATCAGGCGGGCAGCGGTGGGTGGTCAATTAGTGTGTCGGGACCTGACACGCTGGATGAATTGAAACGTGTCTCGGTGTTGCTGCGGCGTGAATACAATAATCAGACGGTGGCTGATGTTGCCAGCGCCTTAGCAGCACTCGTGCCGGGTTGGAGCGCCAGCAGCAGTATAAATACCCTTATCAGTACCCGCATGGATGCGGTATCGGTGTTAAAGGCACTGCAAGATGTGGCAGGCTTGCAGGGGCTTCATTTGAGGCAAACGCCCGGTAGCAATATTGTCGAGGTTGGTACGTTTGGGACAGCCGTTGGCTTGCGACTGATTAACCCGCGCCAAATTACCGCCGGGATGTATACCAATAACACGATTGCGTTTATTGACAGCATTCGTCAGGGCGTGAACAGCGAGACGCTGTGCAATCGCCTGTATGTGCTAGGCGCAGGAACAAATGTGGATAGCGCCTTAACGCTGGAAAAATGCACGCGAACAACACCTTACAGCGTTGGCTTTACAACAGCGGCGGGGCGAAAACTTTATTATATTGAAGACAGCGCCAGTATCGCCTTATATGGCGTTATTGAACGCTTCGCGCAATTCAAGGAAATTGCACCCCTCAGCAACAACGACACCGATATTGAACGCGCCGCCAACGCGCTCTACGACGCGGCAGCCGCATGGTTGGTACGCTACAAAGACCCCCAAGAGAGTTATTCTGTCACGATTAAAAAATGTGCCGTTACCATTCGACCCGGCGACAAAATCCGTTTGGTTTATAAAGAACCCGTGCTTCGCGCCGATGGCTCATTTACACCGCCGCACAATATCAACGCGGATTTTTGGGTGATGAGCGTCACTGAAAATGTCTCGCCCGGTGGTGTCAGTGTATCACTGGAAATCTCGAACATAGACCGCTACGAGGAAAGTGTTGCCAAGAAAATTTTAGGCAGCCTTGACCAAGTGCGTGTACAAGGCATGATGGTTCAGCCGACAATTAATCATTATCAAGCGGGTCCAGAACAAGTCCAAATTGATAGCAGCAATAGCGCCAAAGTGCAACTTATTTTTACCGACGCCACGTTTAGCGTTGACCGCGTGTTGATGCGCGTGCGAACACAACCATTCACATCTACCGCAAAATCCGCGTCGTCAGTCACCAGTCAGAGCGGCGGTGGCAGCACTGCCACCAGCAATGCAAATGGTTCACATAGACATTTAATGATGAGAGGCAGTCAAATTTCGGCGGGGGGGTTGGACGAAGCGGTTTATCAAGTGTCTGCTGATAGCGGGGGCGGCACTTTTTTTCAGATTGGCGGCATACGGGTAACAGGCGGCAGTATCTATACGCCGGGTCCTAACATCTACACCGAATCGGCAGCAGACAATCACAGTCACGATGTCAACATCCCGGCGCATAGCCATGACATCCCGCCTGCGCCGCTGGTGTATGGTATTTACAAGGACAACACACGACCCGGCAACATTAGCATCACGGTCAACGGGGTATCTGTCACGCCGTCGCCAATTGGCAGCACGGGTAGCGACTTAAACACCACCATTGACATTACAGAGCAGATTGTCAATAAATCGGGCGGCTTCCGAACCGTGCATGATATCGTCGTATCGTGCGCGGCGGGGCAAGGCGAAGTGCTGTTTGTGTGTGATATTTACGAGACCATCACACCGTTTAAGTTTGGCGCGTAACACAAAGTTGCGCCTGTAAAAAAGATGTGATATAGTAGAACAAATATTCGAGTAATGACTATGACAGCAGGCATCATGACAGAAGCGATGACTGGGGCAATCATCGAGGATATCAAGCAGCAGCTACCGAAGATAGTTGCCGATACGCTGCGCCATGAAATTAGTATCCTCATGGAAACATTCGCTTCCCATGATGAAGTGAGCGAAGCCACACGGCGACAAATTGACGGCGACACGGCGCTACGCCAAGAGCTTGCCAAAACCAGCACGGAGTTGAACGCGGCGCAACAAGAGATTGCTCATCTGCGCGGGCGAATGGAAGCGTTGGAAAAAACAGCCAGTAGTAACGCCGCTGACATCAAACAAATGCGCCAACTGTTGCAGACCGCGCAGGAGTTGTTTCAGGCGACAACGGGCAGTATTCAGAGCAATGTTGCCACTATCCAGACCAGCATCGCCAGCGGTATGGCAGATATGCGGGCGTTGGTCGCGGCGCTAGGAGACCGTGTATCCTCACAGAGTAAGCGGTTGGATAGTAAGGCGCAGCGATTAGCAGCACTAGAAGACCATGATGACCAACAGGCGGCGGCGATTAATGCCAATGCGGTCATAATCGAGGATTTAAGCACGCGCATGTTACCTGTGCGTGATTATATTTTTGGCGGCAGTGGACATATCGGCATACCCGCACAATTTGACAAGCTCAACGAAATGGTGGGGGTGCTGCACGCCGAAGCGGTGACGCGGCAAGAACGTAAAAAAGTTTATGATGACCAAATCGCCACGCTCAAAGCCATTTTTAAAGGCGCTTTTGAAGGGCGCAAGCTGGCAATAGGGGCAATCGGCGGCACTGGCATCGCGGTATTTTTAAGCGCATTGGCGGAAAATCCGGCGGCGCAAGCATTGTTCACAGTTATTCAAGGTCTTTTTGGAGGATGAGCATGAAACGCACGGCTGTTAAACGTATTTTGTTGGTAGCACTGTTGTTGCTGCTGCTGACGCTGCCCGTGTTCGCACAGGATAGTACCGCCGAACCTGTGGCAACAATTGAACCCGTAGCTACTCAGGATATTGCGCCGGAGAACCCCTCCCTTACTGAAGTTATCCCCGATGAAGTTGCTTTGCTGCTGGATTTGGTCGTTGGCAGCAACAATGCCCTGCGCGATACGGTTAATCTCGTCGTGGTTGCAGGGGTAGTGATTCTGGGGATTTTTGGCACAGCCTTTGTCATGCACACCCGCAACGCCGCTAAACAGCAGGAAGCATGGGCGCTGCGTTTGGAAGAACGTGCTAAGGCACTCGAAGATATGATACCGCTGGATAAGGTGGGGCAAATGCTGCGCGATGCGGCTGACAATTATGAACGCTATGCGGTCAGTACCAAAGGGCTGCGTGATGATTTGCTGGCGCAGCTTGTAAAAGGTGGCATCCATTCACTGTTCCCTAAAGAATTTTCGCCTATAGGTGAAAATTCTTTGACTGCTACTGTGCCTGTTGGCGGTAAACCTATTAATTTTACTTACGACACAGTAGAACCTACAGCTTATACAGGCTCTCCGGGTAGCGATACAGGCGAATAAAATCAGACGGGCGTAATGCCCGTTTTTTGTTGTGGTGATGTGACCCATAGAAATTAGTCATGGCGCTTAAAGACTACTCGTGTCGTATAACACGCCTTATATGGCAGACACAGAGTGACGCTTTTTCGCTCATCCGTGCTGTTCATAGGCAAACAAAAAGCGCCACGTCGGGCGCTCTTTGTGATTAAGGATTAGTCCTTATTTTTTCGATTGTGTAGCACGCGCTGGATAATCTCGCTGACGTGCGACTGATAGTATCTGCGATTGTGCATCTTCTTTTTGCAAGCTGGTGAGAAATATTTTTTGTCTATCACTCTCGTCGAAAATGCTGTCTCGCAAACAAGGCATTTTTTAGTAACGAGGTGTTTGTAAAGCCTACTTATTTTTTCGCCCTCATCTATACACAATCGTCGCATACGTCGCCGCCGCGAAGCGTAGTAAACATCGCCCCGGCGGATTGACTTGAGCCGCACACCCGGCAGATGGTGTCTGTAATCAGGTCGTCCAGCAGTGGGTACTCTGACATCCACGCGGGCTTAACTTCTCTCGCTTTCGCTGGCTTTTTGGCACGTCGCCAATCGCCTGTTACCACCATCTCCTCAAAACCTTGCCGCCGATAACACATTTTTTGCAATTCAAGCGACAACCCCTCCCGCTCCACTAAATATGCTGCATGCGTTTTGTTTGCCGGTGCGCCGTGCCAGTCATCTAGCACGCGCTTTGAAACAATTTCCGCATGCGCCAGCAGAATCTCATGGCTTTGCTGGCGATATTCATTTTCCACCTTTTTTTCAAATCCGGTCACGTTGCTCCGCTCCTTATTCCAGTGTGTTTTTTCGCTGCAAATAGTCGTGCCGAACACCGACATCGGCGGTATCATCATTCCCACGTACCAAATCAGCAAACTTGACAAGCTGACTAATTTTGCCATCGGTCACGATTACGCCATATCGTGTCAGACGTACTACCGTGATTGGTTTCCCTGACAGGAGTAGCACATCCTGCGCTTCATCTGCTTCATAAAGCCGCCACGCTTCTGGTTTTATTGTGACGACATCGCCAACTTTGGGACGCTGCCACCGCGTACCGCCATTTTTCACCTGAGTGCCGGCGGCGGATTGACCTACATGGTCGTTCAATATCTGGCGAATGTAGGCGGACAATTGTTTTGTGCCACCAGCGCGGGCGAGTAGTTCATCATATACGCTAGTGGCAACCTGAGTTTGGATTTTCGTTGTTTTTGCCATTATTCCTCATTTTCTGCGAAAAACAGAATTGGATTTTCGCGGGCAGCTTCTAAAAATCCCTGCATCCACGCCAACGCATTGGCGCGAAATTCATCACTGTAACTACCCCGATACGTCACGCTGTAGGTTTTACCCTCAGCGCGGCGACCCGGCAAGTAAACGATGCCTTCTATACTGCATTCATCGTCGTGGTAAATATGCAAAATCGGGAATGGTTTAACATATCTTTTATGACTGGGAAACTTGTCTTTGATGCAGGCTTCTTCAAGAAGCTGCTCTGCATAAATATCTAGCTCCTCGCTATTCAGCGTGTAACCACCTGCTTTGTTTTTCATTTCCCGCTTGACCATCTCGGAAATTTTTTCCAATTCCTTGTAACCGATTCCCGCCTCGTAGGGCGAGATTTTTTTATCAATTATGCGCTGATGTAAATTGTGAATTTCACTTGGTTTCCAATATCCATTCATGTACATTTTAGTTTTTTCTCTGCGTATCAGCGTCGCAGCCCGGATAGTTTGTTTTTGATTTTTGTGCTATCCTCAGCAGACGATTCACTGAGGATAATCTGTGGTTGGTAAAAGCGCCTGTTCCCGCAGGCGCTTTTTGCGTTAGCTTATTTGTCGCTTAATGAATACGTTCCGGGTGTTTCATCGCATACCGATACATATCCGCAAACCCCGCGCTGCTGTAGTAGTAGCACTCATCGTATAAGCGCCCTAAAATTTCTCTTTCTTCAAACGACGGGCTGTAATCCTCACTCGCAATCATCAGTTTGCCAGTCCATTCACAAACCGCGTATTTGCTGGTATCGCCCCACTGAAAATCTTGCCAATTTGCCATGTGGCGAACATAGCGCCCAACCCATTTTTCGGGATTACGGATGATGCGTTTTTGCATTTGTTCCATCGTGATTTGTCTTTCTCTATCGTGAGGTCTCTAGTGCCTCACTTCATAATTAAAGTATACATCAGATTATCATCTGATGTCAACTACCCAAAATCAAGAATTTGCCACCAATTTCCCCAATTTTGGATATTCTCATAATCGGCACAGTTGTTCTTATGATTGCGTATAATAGGAAGTATCTGCAATCAAAACAAAAACGTCAGCAGTGTACACCACTGACGCCCGTATCAAATTCAGTATCATTATGACACTATTTTAGCACAAGTGTTCATCCCTGCTTGCCTTTCACATAATCGTAGGCACAGAAGATAGCGAACACCAGCGGCAGGCGGCGGTTGGGCTTGCTCTTGCGTGACACTGGCTTGATTTCCACGCCTTGCCCTTCCAGATAGGCGTAAAGCGTATCCAGTTGGTCTAAGGCGCTTTCTGGCAGCATGATTGCCTTCATCGCCGCTCCACTGCGTTGTAACAGCGCATAATCGCTGCTATAGCGGCTCAAATAGGCTTGCGGAAACGTGCCAGCTTTGACCATGTGATGCATGAGCGCCACACAACAAGTCACGGTTAGACTCAGGTTATAACTACCATCGCCCCAATGCGGATACATCACGCTGGGGGGAAACAGCGGCTCATGGGTTGGCACAAGGCTCTCGATGTAGGACACGATGGCGTCTAATTTAGCCTGCAAATCTGTGTCACACACGAACTGCAAACGCGGTTGAATATCGGTCATGAATTGTCCTTATCGGTCAAGCTAACTCAACTTTTCAATATCAGCAATTGTCGCACGCAATGCTTGGGTCAATTCGTCAACAACTGCCGTCCGGCTTTCGCCAAATGCAATCGTTGACGCCGAGGCTTGTGTATAAGTCACAAGCGTGCATTCATCGTCCGCGCCAAGCGCCAGCAGAAGAAAACCGTCCCGGTACAAGTCTATTTTATCCGGCACATAATCACGCTCATCAATACGCTCAATGATATTTAACGCAAGGCTTTTCAGTGCTTGGCGACCTGCCGCGTATGACGATTCTGTGTCTTCGTAACCCTCGCCAGAGACGCTAAACGCCAATCTCGCGTTCAGCATTAGTTTGGCGAAATAGTAACAAGTGTCATCGTCGGTGTTATAGTTCACTCGGATTTCAAATGCGTATTTCATCTTTCATCGTCCCTTCCGGCGCTGTTCCCGCCGCTAATTCTTGCGCCGCTTGCGTTCCCGCCTCTGCTCCCGCCGCTTCTGGCGCGTCTGGGCGCATTTGTTTAACCGCCCGGCACGATGCTTGCCGCCGCGTTCTGCCGGGATACGTGGCAACGCGGTTGCTGGATTAAAGGCGGGTTGTTCGGACAACATTGCCATAATTTGAGCTAGATTCACAGGTTATCTCCTTCGGTTTACTTGCCATATAACAGGTTGTAAATGTCTTTGAGATGTGAAAAAGCAAAAACATCACCCACACCTACTGTAGGCGATTTGTGCTTTATTCCATCCCAAAGTGTTACACCGGGGTAATCCATACCCGTTAATTCCGTTTGCTGCACCACCTGTAGGATTGGCAAGCACGCCGCCACCAGCGCCGCATATTTCGCCCGCAACGCTGCCAATTCGTTCACCGCCGCGTCGCGTTGGTCACGCAGCAATTCGACTTCGTGGCGCAATTTAGTTTCATTGCTCCAAAAAAGTTGAGGATGGTCAGCCATCAACGCTTTGCCCGCATTGGTGAGCCGTAGCTGATTACCGTATTCGTCCGGTTCGTCTAATGCCGCCAATTTGCGCCGAATCAGCGCAGGCGCGGACACTTGCGCCAATTGTAAACCCGCAATCAATTCTTCGAGTGTGGTCAGTTCGCCGTCGGTCAACGGGATAATCGTATCGAGGTTGTCCAAAACGGCGAAGCCTAACGGCGATACGGCGACAAACAGTGTATTAGCCACCAATTCAAAGGACTTGACCACTAAATAACACTTCTTCGAGTTAGCGGTCAAATCCGAATACAGCAATTCCGCGCCTGCACGGTCACGCACATAACGCAAAAAGTCAAGTTCAGCGTCGGTCAACAATTCACGGGCGGTTTGAAGATAAGTCATCTTGCGCTCTCGCTTTCTGGCGTGTATTGCCATTCCCAAACCCCCTGTTGCCCTTTTGCAGCTATCGGCACCAGCGGACGTTTAATCACCTGCATTTGCCATGCGTAGCGCCCATCATCATAGTTTCCAAAAGCGCGTTCCATTGGGCTTAATGTATCGCGCAGCGTTTCTACCGGAACACACGCAATTAACCGAACCGCCGCCACAATGCAGCCCAGCGGCACATTGCCGGAGAACACTGCATCGGTTTCCGGGTATTCCCGCGCAAACCGCTTGGCATAGGCGCGTTCTTCCTCGCCAAACTGTTTACCTGCGTGAATAAACAACACGCCCCGATACTGCGTCTGCCAAGACCGTGTTTCGTATTGCTTTAAGCCGTAAGCGATTAAATCTGCCCACGGCTGGTACACCGTCAAAGCCTTGTAGGTAGCCATCACACCCCCAACAATTCGCGCACCCACGCGGTCAACGCCGCACCCCAATCCGGTTCATCCGGCTCTGGAGCGGCAACCACAACCAGCGGCGGACGCGGCGGCGGGGGTGGCACATTGGCGATTTGCAGCGGCAGTAACATGTCTTCGAGATAGTGGCGCTGCTGCATCGGGATATAACCCGGCACACGCACCAAAAATACATACATCCAGCCGCCTCCCTTGAGATAATACCGCCGCTGAATAGGCAGCTTGCCATCCGGCGTGACCACTACCTGCCCCACCTCAAACTTCGCAGGCACGGGCGTGACCGCCATCAGTGCCGCCACTTGCGGTTTGAGGCTACGGGCATACCGCGTGCGACCATCAAAAATAGTTCGCGCAACAGTCATAATTCTCCCTTTCGTTTATCCCATTATAAATCATGATGTGATTTAAAACAAGACAGCAAACACCGCGCCAGCTTATAAATCGTGCAGGTCAATGCGGCTTACACTGCTGTCCATAAATTTAGTTAGCGACTTCTCGAAGTACAGCGACACCGTTCCGGTTGCGCCGTTGCGGTGTTTTTCGACGATGAGTTCAGCTTGCCCCGGATATTCGGTGTCGTCGTTGTAGACCTCATCACGGTAGATAAATTGCACGATGTCTGTGTCCTGTTCCAGACTCCCTGATTCTCTGAGGTCGCTCAACTGCGGGCGCTTGTTGCGGCGTTTTTCGAGGTCGCGGTTGAGTTGTGCGGCGGCAAACACAGGGATGTTCAGGTCTTTCGCAATGGCTTTTAAGCTGCGCGAAATGTGCGAAATTTCAAGTTCTCGGCTGCCCAACTTGGCATCGCTGCCCATAAGTTGTAGATAATCTACAAACACCGCATCCAAACCAAAATGATATTGCATCCGGCGCAAACGGCGTGCCAACTGACTCGGCGTTAAACTGCTGCCATCATCAATCATCATCGGCAGTTCGCTGACTACCGCCATAATATCCACCACGCGCGATTGTTCAGCAGGCGATAATTTACCAGCGCGAAGTTTTTGCACGTTGATCCCGCCCGTCATCGAAATCATGCGCTCCACCAACTGGGCGGTTGGCATTTCAAGCGTGTAAAAGGCAACTCGTTTCCCGCGCTGTGCCATATGCATTGCTATCGTCAAAATCAGGGCGCTTTTGCCCATGCCCGGACGCCCGGCGGTGATGATAAAATCGCCACGCTGATACCCGCCTAAGAGCGCATCCAAATCCCGAAACCCGCTTGGCAATCCCGGCACTGCCCCATTAAGCGCCCGTGCTTCAAATTCATCGTAGTAGGTGCTAACCGCTGCCCATATCATTTTCTCGGTATCGGCGCTGCGGGTATTCATGGCGACTTCCAGTGTGGATGTTACACCGGATAAGACCGCCTCAATATTCTTTTCTTCGTCCAGCGCCAGCACGCGGATATTGTCGGCGGCTGCCAGTAGCTTGCGACGCACCGCTGCACGTTGCACAATTTCCGCGTAGACCGCTGCATAAGTGGACGTAGGCGTGTTATTGATGAGCCGGATAAGATAGACACGCCCACCAACATCATCCAACTGCCCGTAATTCGCCAATTCTTCACCCAGAGTCAGTGTGTCAATCGGCTTATGCGCTTCAAAGAGGCGCTGCATCGCCTGATAAATATATTGGTGACGCAGCATAAAAAAATCTTCGGCGTTGACCAGTGGCATGACTTCCACCAGCGCCTTGCCGTTGACCAGAATTGACCCTAAGACCGCCTCCTCAGCTTCTTGGCTGTAGGGCGCGGCAGGATTTTCCAACATGGGAGGATTGATAGGCATGGTTAAAACTCCTCGATGGCTTGGTGGGTATCACGCAGTTTGGCACCGCCGACAGGTATCCAGTGGCACAACTCAAACAGCGCGTCGCTGGTTTGTGCGCCCCACGCGGCGGTAAATTGGTCGCGGGTTAAATTGGTGGTTGCCATGGTCGGCAGTTCGTTTCCGTGCCGATGCCGAACGATAATTTGCATATAGGCTTTTTGGTAATCCAGTGGGGCGCTATCCATGCCAAAATCATCCAAAAACAGCACAGAAGCATTTTTAAACCGTTCCAGCAATTCTTTTTCTCCGCCATTCTGCCATGTCTGCGAGAGGGCTTTCAGCACATCCAACACGCGCATATACAGCACAGGCGTTCCGGCTGCCAGCAGCGCGTTCATCGCCGCCACGCACAGCCCGGTCTTGCCCGTGCCGACGCTCCCAGACAAGACATATCCGGGGCGAACAACGTCCGCTTGGGTCAACGCAGTTTGCATCCATGCGGGGATGGCGGCGTACTGCTGCACAGCTTTTATCATGCTGTGCAAGCTGACACTATGAGGGTTTTGAGCGAAGGCTTGCGCGGCGTGACCCGCCAACACCTTGCCTGTTTTGTCACTGGCAGGCAATTGCCGCCACGTCTCAAACGTAAAATCTTGATAGCGCGAGGGCAACTGCGAATCGCGCTGGTATTTTCCCGCAATGCGTCTACGGTTGGCTTGCGACGACTCACAATTCGCCGGGCAATGCGTTGGTTGTTTATGCTGGTCATAGACCCAACCACGATTGCTACACACGGCGCATGGCTCTGGCTCTGACTCGGCACGGGGGTCAACTTCAAACCGGAAATTGCGAACATATTTGCCTATGCGTTTCACGGGGCTTTACTCCAATCTATTTGTGCGTAAATGGCTAATAGTTCTGGATTTGTGATTTGGTACACAGGGTCGTCGGGATGGTATGTTTTGTTGGGTTGATGCCCAATCTGCTGATGTGACCCAACCACGCCCGAAGACGGACAACCAGCGTCAAACCAACGATTGACATATTTCGAGATGCTTTCGGCGCGTTGGGGAATGCTTTGATTTGGATAGGTCAACTTATACCATACTGCCCACTTTTCAAGCTGGTCTGCATCCATGACCCGTTCTGGCGCAAGCCGCATGTCTTTCCACTCCCCCTTCTTCGCTGTGCCACGCAGCAGCGTCAGTATCCGTAAATCAACACCACCGGAGACGTTAAAGGTTTTTTGGATAGCGATTACCAACGCCGCATGGTCATAAACAGGCATGTCGTCCTTATCGGCTTTAACGGGCGTTTTGCGCGTTTTTTTAGTCTTTAAGCTACCTTCTATGGCAACAGGGGTTATTTTTGCTTTTTCGCCTGTAGATTTCTTGGCTGTGGGTGGTTCTATTTGAATATTAGAACCTGTGTTCGAGACACTCGTTTTGCTTTGAACAGACTCGGTATCAGTCTCATCCAAAATGACACTGACTGGTTTGCCAGTTGTTTTGCTTTGACGGATGGCATTGGCGATGCGGTCTTCGGGGTAAATCTTTACCCACGAAACCAGTTTGATTCTAGATGCCTCCGGGATGGTTCTGTTAGCAGTTTGCTCATAGACCTGAATTAATCTTTTAAGAGCTAAATCGTCTGGTGATTTTTCTACAACACCACTTTCGCCTATAGGCGAAAAATCGGGAGGCAAAGAATTTGAAGAATTAGATTCTTTAGAGACAGGTTGATTAATAGATGATTCTATTTTGTATTCTGTATTCTGTCCCTCTGTATTATCTAATATGGACTGAAAATCCGTTGACGGATTTCCAGTAAACGGATTTCCAGTAAACGGGTGTACAAGCGGTGTTTCGTGCAGCTTGTATGGGGTGTATTCCCACTGCCCTTTTTTGTTTTTAAAACGGCGGCGGGGTTCAAGATAACCGAATTGGATAAGCTCGTCTATAATTCGGCGAATGCGGTCACGCCCACATTTACCGCGTCGCAAATCATCAATTTTAATAACCCAGTTGTCAGGGCGACTCAAAAGATACGACAACACCCCCCGCGCTTCCCACGACAAGTCATTATTCTGAGCCGCGTCGCGGGTCATGATAAAAAACGCTTTTGCTTTGCCGTGATTGGCACGCACAATCGTTTCAGCCGACATAACTCACTCCCAAATACAATATTGCATAGAACATTTGTTTAGCTCATGTGTTCTTTGGCGATGGAGTGCGTTAAAAACTAGACTTGCGTCTAAGCAAGCCTGTGGTACACTAACCCCATCGCGCCTGTTTGTCCGACAGGCTTCTCAATAAAAACTTTCCACCGTCTCATTTTGCCCTGCCCCCTTCTCGCCGTCGGGGGTTTTTGGGTTTAATGAGACAGAGAGATTATACCGAGTCGCCTGTCAGATTGCAATCTTAAATTGCTGCAAATAACGGCGGTTGCTTCACGCCGCAGCGATATTCGATGACGGGTATCAGCACCGCTTCTGGCTGCATCGTCAGTGCGATTTCAGCCACGCGGCGCTGCAAGGCGGCTAACGTTTCAGGTTGGCAAACCTTGCGCGTTTTTAACCGCCCCTTGCGGTCTTCCACCAATACTTCAACCACCAACCGAACCCGACTTATTAGCCGTGTCTGACGATGAGCAAAAATCTGATATTCATGCTGCCCGATGCGCCGAACCGCGATGTGATTCAGGTGGGTCATTTCGTCTAACCCAAGCTGGCTGATGCGGCGGGTTAACAGCAGCACAGGATTTTCATGCCATGCGGACATAACTTCCCCCCTAGAATGGAATATCATCATCGTCGTCAGGGAGCGTGATAGCGTCTGCTGTCACGGGCGTAACCGTTTCGCCTGTAACCGCTTCGATGAGCGCCTTGCCCGCTGCCACCAATCCGGCGTTAGCTGCCGGTTCTGGCTCTTTATCTGCCAAAAGGTTCACCGTGTTATCTGCCCAACGGGTTTCCGGCGCGTTCTGAATCAGCGTTTTGTCGCTGATGCTGGCTTTGTAGGTCAACGAGATGTAAACAGGAATCCGCGTACCGTGAAAATATTCCGGCAGTACACCATTTTCATCTGCCATGTCCAACAAGAAACTGTTGAACATTTTCTCATTCACCGTGAGCATAAACGGCATGTTTTTCAAGCACCAATCGCGCACATCTAGCATGTCCCACTTCGGTGTACGCAAACGAGTCTGCTTGAAGCCATCCGGCAACCCCTCTTTTTGCGTACCAGTCAATGCATCGGTGGCTTGGTCACGAAACGTTTGAGCGCGTTTTTTTGCGACTTGGAGCGCGTCCTGATAAATTTGGTGCTGCTTCACCAGTTCGGCGTGTTCCGATTCAAATTGCTGGCGATAAATGTCAAATTCGGCGTCGTATTGCGCCTGCACTTTTTTCGCCAATTTTTCGGCATCTTGGGCGGCGAGTAGTGCGATGGTTAAATCACGGTGCAGTTGTTGCAATTCGGTGGTCATGTGTGTTTTGCTTTCTGGGCGGTCAACGCCGCCCGATATTGGTTGATTAAAATGGCAAGCCGTTGGCGGGATTCACCCAATAATTGTTTTCATCGTTCCCAGCAGGGTCTTCGTAATCATCAAAGCCGGGTTCGTCATCGTATTCTTCGATTTCAAAGTCAAGGTGGGCTTCGAGTTCTCTTTCGATGTCATTCACATAATCAGCGAGATAATCAATTGCGCCAAGATATTCGCTGTCGCCGTAGCCAGCGCGTTGGGCTGTGGCTATGGCATAATCAAACGTCTTGGCAAAATTCGTCCCGTCAACAACGATTGCAGATGCTTTTTTCAACCGCTGGACATAAACTGTGCGGTAGAACTCGCCTACATCGCCTAGAAACGAAGTGGCGCTCATCAGCGGTTCGCCATACAACTGCCAACCGTCATTCAGCGCGGCGGTTAAATCATGCTCAAATTCTTCGCGGTTTTTGATGAGGGTCATATCATTGCACACCACGAACTTAAACAACGGGTCGGGCGTTGGTTCTGGTTTTACTTCCGGCACGGGGTTCGCTTGCGCTGCACGATAGCTTTCCCAACCCTGTTCAAGATTTTCTTCAAGTTTGGCGATTTCCAGCGCCAAATCTGCGGCGGCAGTGGGACTATCCAAGCACGCGACACTGGCAATGTTTTTCCAATGTTTCGTGATGGTGTATTCGTACACGTTTGGCAAACGCTGAGGGGCAATGCGGACAAACACACGGTTGCCGGGCGCTTTAAAAATCAAGCCCTCGACTTCAAATTCAATGTATTCTTCGCCGTCAAACCGCCCTGTTGCCGGGTCAACAATAATCCCCACCTTTGCCAGTTTTTCGGCAGTCAGATTGCTCCACCGCTGGCGTTCTGATTCTTGATGTTCGGCGTCTTCTGTCTCGCGCTTGGCGCGTTCTTCGGCGGCTTGCGTAAGCGCCTGCGCCAGAAAATCACGGTCAATGTGATTGGTGACGACGGCTGCTAATTGGTTGTCAATCATGATAAATCCTCCGTGTTTGTCGTGTTCAAATTAACGTCTGGTGGGGGACACGGGCTACCGTGTCCCGATGCGATTAAAACGGAATGTCGTCCATATCTTTTTCGTCAACAAACGTGCTGTCGGCTGGCGCGTCGGCAGCCAGGAAAGCATCAATGTTATTTGGGTCAATTGCTGGCTTGGGCGGTTCGGCTTTCGCGGGCGCTTCGGTGACTGGTGGCGTTTCAACGGCTTGTAAGCCTACCACTGTCCGCGTGTTGCCTTTTTGCGTGTACGTGACCATGAGTGGTTCACATTTGTAAAAGCCATCGGCGGCTTCGAGCGTCAAGATGCTGTGGCGCTGCACATAATCGGCGTCAGCGATGAGTTCAGCGAATTTATTGCGACTGTACAAATGCGCCCAACCGCCTGTAACAGCAAAGGCAAACTTCTTGCCATCGTATTTAAATTGGCTAACGCGCATGATTTCGCGCCCGGACATGATTTCTTTGATTTTCCCCCCGGCGTTTGCGCCTGTTGGGTATTTCAACCAGTCGGTCTCTCCCAAGATTGCCAATAAATCTGCTTCGCCCTGCGTCTCGGTGATAAATCCTTCTTTCCGCATGGACTGTACAAAAGCGTCCATGTAAACGGTTGACCAATGCCGCGGGGTTTCCTCTGGCTTGGCGGTTGGCGGTGTTGCGGCGGCGGCGGCGGGTTTCGTTGCTTGCTGCCCATCGCTAGGTTCGCGCTCAATGGTAATCACAGGTGGCGCGTAGGCGGGCATATCCTGAAAATCTTCCAAGTCCACCGTGAAAAATTCGCTAACCGCTGACGCTCCTTTGACCGCACTGCCCAGAGCGCGTTTTTGAGCGCGTTTGGCGATGGCGTTAATTTGGTCAAACACATCGGGATTGGGAACACGATATTGCACTACCCCAACCGTCAGTTCGTAAGCCTCACTCTCACCTTTTTGCGTTTGACGCAACACGCGCCGGGCGGCGCCATTCGCAATGCCATCGCGGAATTGCTGCCAATACTCAGCAGGTTTGCCGTATTTGCCCGTTGTTTCGGCTTTTTCGATGGCAAATTTAAATTCCGATAAAATCTTGCGCCCATCTCGTTTTTGCAACGCCGATTTATCCAGCGTGGCGGGTAAATCGGTTTCAGCGACCCATCGCCAGCGAAACGCCGATTCGTGAGATGTGCATAACCCGATACCACGACCACCGGGGATAGGTTGACCGCTGGCGGCTTCCAACAATTGGCATTCGTATTCATAGTGGAACAGTGGCTTTTCATAATCACGTATCACGCAACGTTCCACATACTGCGGCACTGCGTTCAATGCCCGCATGATTTTTTCCATGCCGGGCAACAACAAAGACGGTTTATCTGTGCCGGGAATAGTGCCGTAATCCGTGCCATCCACAAGGATGTTTTCGCGCAGTTGAACCACAATCTGCATGAGGCTCTTTACAGCCTGTACGCTATCTGCAACGTGCAGCGGCGCGGAAAATGGGATAATCGCCGTGTCGTTCATTTGCTCGCCTCACATTTTGCCCCGACACCGTGCGCGGCGTAGGGGATGGTCATTTGGTGCGGTGCGGGGGTGTGGTGAACCAAATAATACTTAACCCCCGCCAACAAATTTTCTGCGGTGCTGTCCACATCAAACGGCGATGGATCACCATACGTTTCTTCGGCGGCATCTTTCGCGGCTTCTGCCAGCAATTCGCCCAATTGGGCAATCAAGAGCGCCACATGATGCGCCAGCGGTTTATCGGGGTTCGGGGTTAGGGTGTAACTGTTTGTGTCCATTGCGGGTTCTCTCCAAATTTTTCTTTATCGTAGAACATTTTTTCGTCCAGCGGGCGAACATTTGGAACGTTTTTCGGATTTTGGTTGCACCTCCTTTCGCCATAGCTGGTCTTGGTCTAAATACTCATCCGGGATGAACTCGCAAAAATGGAGTTCGGTCTCGACATCCCGGCGTTCCTCAGCGCAGCGCCAACATAATTCCGGGCGTTGCCAATCCATGAATTTTTCCGTGTGGCGTTCGCCGCACTGTTCGCAGGGGTAGCGGCGCTTTTTCATCTTGCACCGCCATATTTCCGGTCTATGCCTTCGGCGGCTGATTCAC
The DNA here is from genome assembly GCA_022842885.1 of Anaerolineae bacterium. GTDB lineage: Bacteria > Chloroflexota > Anaerolineae > Aggregatilineales > Phototrophicaceae > JALHOR01. The sequence goes on along the minus strand of JALHOR010000026.1, from coordinate 36,978 downwards.
CGAACCAGAGTTTTTCATCATCAAGGGTTTCCAGCAGGTCTTGCCATGCCTGCTCTGCCGCCACTTTTTCGGCGCATTTATCGCAGCGCCCCTCAGCGTCTAAGTCGTCTAGGTAGCGGCTCAGCCCGCACGCCACACATTCGCAGCGGGTGTACGGGTCATAGCTGTAAGGGTCAATGTATTGCGAGTAACCAATTATGTTGCTCATGCTGCCACCTCCCCCGCCGCGTCGGGCGTCACCAAATAGCGACGGTCAATCCAATCGGGTGTTAAGTCTGGGCGGTCAAGCAGCGCAATGTAAAGCTCCTCGCTGGTGATGGAAAGGATTTGCGCCGGATGTGCGTAACCGTAGTCGTCCAGTAAAACGCATAACCCGTATTGCTGTGGTTCGGTGATTTCCAGCGGCGTTGCTGTCTCGCACCACCACAACTGCGGATAAGGTTGCCCGGCGACGATGACGCTCATCTGCCATGCACCTACCCACTCTTGCCACCAAATGCCTTTGACGATGCCGATTACGCCGTCTTTGATGACCAATTGCCCAATTTCAAATGTCGGTTGATTTTGTTGGTTGAACATGGTATGCTCTCCGTCTCTATGATTTTTAATCACTAACCCGCCAACGGTGACAGCCGTCTTGTGCGGGTTTTTGTTTGCAGGTTTTCACCTGAAACAATTAATGTAACGATTGAATACGTCTAAAACGGGTTTATACTAGATACAAACGGGGTTTAATCCGTTTGCTGAAAAGCGAATGGGCGCTATCTCGACTGGAAATCTGCCGATAGCGCCCTCTGGTAAATATTACGAGGGCTTGCATTGTCCCTCCTGTTTAACAATACGTATCGTATTATACAAGAAAACAGTTAAGAACAATTGCGTCGTTTGTCATTGTTTTAATGTTAAGCTACGTAACTTCTTATCTGTATTCATTATCTCATGAATTATCGTGATAGGCAATAGGCAATATTCCGATTGAGCTATCTTGATGTAATGATTAAAAATGTATATAATCACAAGAAAGGGATTACACAGGAGATGGGTAAAGTGAAAGATATACGCTCAGGATTAAAAACGCTGATGGAAAAGAAAGGGCGTGAGATTAACCCGTTGGGAAGCAAGTTGCAGCAAACGCAGCTTGCAGAAGCTACGGGGATTCCGCAGGGGACAATCTCTAATTGGGAGCGCGATGTTGTTACGCGCTTTGATAAGCACACGCTACTAAAGTTGATGCAATATTTCGATTGCGACATAACCGATTTGCTGATTGTGGAGCGCGAAAAATAGCATAATCCCGCGACCAGTTTCAGGAAAGAACGCTTATTCTATAGCGTAAGCATCGCTATTGGTGGTAGAGTCTCCTTAATGCTTATTCAACAATTAAGGAGTGGGCGGTTATGAAAGTCAAGCTAGGATTGCTGCTATTTGGACTGGTGCTGATGGCTGGCGGGTTATTGGCGCAGGATATGACACTGCCAGAATTTGCGTGTTTGCCGATAGATTATCAGACCGCCAAAACCGATTTGGACGCGCTGACGGCGCAATTGGTTGACCCTGAGCAGGACGTGGCGTTGACGCTGCTGCTACTGGATGCCTATACCGAAACCTTGCGGGCGAGATGCACGGGCGGTACGTTCAACAAAGTCAGCCACCCTAACGGGATTGTTGGTCCCGTTGTGCTTGGTGGCACGTTGTATCAGATGGATTTTACCAGTCAGGCGCAGGTCGCCAGCGTGGTCATCACGCCCATCAGCGGGGATTGCGGATTTCCCCAAGGCGCGTTATTGACCGAACCCGGCAGCAGTGAAACGAATATCCTGAAATTTGGCGAGGATTGCGTGCTGTTATTCGAGGTCAATTCGCAGCAAGCAGATTGGCAATTGGTGTTCGCCCGCTTGAGCTAGGGGGTTAGCGTCCCCACTGGGGGCGAAAGCATGTTCTAGGGGCAAGCTGCCCCACTGTGTAAGGTATCGGCATGGTTATCACCCACACCGATACAGCAAATAAATGGTTCACATTTATCCGACGCGGATTATACCCTGTAGGAAGTTAAACCGATATGAAACAGATGTTTTAGGAGAAAGCACATGATGACCCACACTTTTACCCTCAACACGATTGACGATGCATTGCGAGATGTGCAACAGCGTCAGCGATATTATTTGAGTTACGCCCAAGCCAGTTATGCCGAATTGGGACGGGGCTTCGTGCTGATTCGGGTGTATCCGCACCAAACGCCCTATGTGGATTATTTTCCAACCCATAGCCTGCACGAAAAGAAAATTATCCCCCCTACCCTGCGGGATAACCTGTACCATTGGTTGCAGAGGTATCGCCCTCGCTGCCAATTTGTCGTGCTGGTGGGGACTGAGGTTGGCGGGAAAACGGCGTGGTATGGAAAGTTATTTGATATAAACGATGCTTTGTGACCGCTTGCTATAAATCATCAAGTGATTTATAATAAGGGTCTACTAGCAGAACAAAAATGCGTCATTTTGGCATATAATGAGCGAAAGAGATTACCTATGGATGTAGCGCGAATGCAGGCACACGAATTGCACGATTATGATGGTGTCCATACACATACATTGGATGGTGTGCCAGTGGATGTCATCCAGCGCGGCGCTAACGGCGCGGGCTTGCGCGAAATGGCGCAAGAATTAAACACAAAGGCGTCAGAAGTAGCGGCATTGAACATCGCCTATCGGCAAATGCGCGGGCATTTTGGTTTGTGTTTAGACCTGCTGGAACACCACGACCCCGAATTGGTGGCGCAACTGCGGGAGATGTATCGGATAAACCATGAGTAACGGCGAAAAACTCCCTTACGAAACCGTGCTGCCCATCGCCCAACGCCTGGCGGCGATGCTTGCGCCGGCGTGTGACTGGTTGCAGATTGCTGGCAGCTTGCGGCGGGGGACCCAATTCGTCGGGGATGTCGAATTGGTGGCAACGCCCAAAATCATCAATGAGCAAAGTGCCTTGTGGTGGCTGCTAGATGCGTTGCTGGATGAGGGCGCAATTACCAAAGCACAAGGCATTGATAAAAACGGCAAACCGTTCACGCGCTGGGGCGAAAAATACCGGGCGCTGCTGTTTGGCGGGGTCAAGTTTGACCTGTTCCTGTGCGATGCCGATAACCGGGGCTATCAGTATTTATTGCGGACGGGTTCGGCACCTGCCAATGAGTATCTGGCGACAAAAGCCAAAGGCAAAGCGCCGTTTCGTCTTGAAGGCGGTTATTTTTGGCATGGCGACCAGAAGTTGCGTGTGCCAGATGAGCAAACCGTTTATCGCCTGTTTGGGATGCCGTTTGTCGCAGCGAGCCAGCGCAGCGAAGAAACGTATCGCAAATATCTGGACAGCAAAGCGCATGTGTGGGGGGGTGTACAACCGTGTTTACCTCCACCACCCCCAGCGTCGGAAGCCCCGCCCGTGCAGCGGGCGTTTGCAGGCAACGGCTTTGACCGCCACGAATGGTTAAACCCCAAAGGTGCGGGGGTTGCGTCCGATCCAGTCGCACCGAAACGATGGGAGTATACCTATCCATGGCTGGACGAGTCGGGCAAGGTGTGGGTCTCGAGTGGCTGGAAGGATGGCAAAAAGCACTATATCCTGATGGACAGCCATTCGCCTATAGGCGAAAAACAGCGGCAGTATTTAGAGCGGTGTTCGGTGTTTTTGTTGTGTACCGAACGGGACGATCTGCTGAAATTTTTGTACAGCCGGATGACGTGGCACGCTCTTAACGTGGTAGACGTAGGCGATTTGCCAGTTTCGTATACGTTGCCGGGCGAAAATGCGGCTTATAAAACGGTGCCAATTTCGCAAGTTTTACCCACGCAACGCGCAGTTAATCGCTGGCTCGTCCATGAATACGCCACCACAAACCCCATGCGAAAAGACAAAGACGGGCGGTTGCCTTTCGGCATTCGCTTCAAAGGCAGCGATGATATTCTGCTGATGGATGGGCATCATCGTCTGGCAGCAGATTTATGGCACGGGAAGACGGTCTTTGGGTTGGATGTGCAGGATTATGCCTGCACGTTTGAGCAGGCGTGTGGACTGATTGCCGATGATGATGGGGACGCTTTTCTAGCCGACGTGCTAGCGGAAGTGGTCATGATATTGAAAAAGGTGGTGCTGGCGTGCCACGTATGCCAAGCCCACAGTGGTAAAATGTGGGCGAAAGGCGAGCAGTATTATTGTGCTGAATGTTGGGCGAAAATGGGGCAAAAGGAAGCGATGCATGTCTAAATTTGAAGACGAAGAAACACAAGCCAAGCTGCTTGAAGCCTTCTTTGAGAAGTTGGCGGCATTCTCCAAACGCGAATCGGAGGAATGTCCGCATTGCGGGCAACAAGTCGTCAGCATGGTAAAAAGCGGACGGTGTGTGTACTTGCACCCTTGCATGTGTCGGTTGTGGCAAGGTGATATTCCCGAAACGTGGCAGGATGCAACGGACAAAGGACAAAAAGAATGACCACAGTCACCCTCATTCCCCCGCTCACCGAAACCGAAGCCCGCGCGTTGGTCACGGATATTCGCGCCGATATTGCGGAAATCGGGCGTATCGAACAATCGGCGCGTGCCAAGCTGCTACGGCTCAAAAATACCGATGGATGGCGCGTGTTGGGCTATGCCAATTTCAGGGCGATGGCACAAGCTGAATTTGGTATCAGTTGGCAACACGCCTATCGGCTGATTGGTGCCGAAGAACTGCAAAACGAACTGCTGCTGATTGCGCCGGATGATACGACCATTATCATCCCCGAAGTTCACGCCCGCGAACTCAAAACGCTGCCGGACGCCGCTGCCCGATTAGAGGCATACCAGCGGGCGAAAGACCTTGCCATGAGCGAAGGTGGCACATCAGTCGAGCTCCGGCATACACAGGCGGCGGTTAAGACCGTACAGGCGGCTGCCAGTGCCAACAAATACGCGGTCGTTTGGCAAATGGAGCGCCGGGGGGAAATCAGCGCGGATACGGCAACCGCCATGACTGCTGCTGTAGACAAACTTAAACCGCGCCAGCGTGGGCAAATCATGGCACTCATGGCAAAATACGGGCTAACCTGCGCTGACCTTATCGCTGACATCGGCAATATGCTCTATCGGGAAGAAAAAGGCGATACCAGTTATGTACTCGAAACATTGCTGGCGACGGGCTGCTTGGGCAATGTGCCGCTCAAATTTGCTACGATGACCGACTTAAAAAATGCCAATGCCGAAGCTCAAGCGCAGCACATGGCAGAGGCAGCCGAAGCCAAACGGCAAGCCGATATTGACGCGGGCAAGCCGATTATTGAGCAGGTGGTGGTGACGGTGTATCGGGGGGATGCTGTCAAAACGTTGGCGTCGTTAAAGCAGGTTTTGAGTGAAGGCGATCTGATGTGGTTACGCGATTTGATGATGGGGGAATGACTGATGAGTGATGAAACAACAACGGATGCACCAATGAGCGTGCTTGATATTTGTCGCGCCCTTTACACATTATTGGAAGATGGGGAGTGGCACAGTGTTCCGGTGTCTGAATATGGCGCTGAATATTCTATCGCTATTGGTAAACTGCGGGATGTAATGTGTATTGAAACCGGGGGAATCTATATTGCCCCTAGCCAAGTAAAAATGAAAAAGCCCGAATTATTCCGCGCCGTTATTTCGCGCATGGAACAGGAGTAGGATGCTCCATCTGCGCTGTTATGCTATAATTATCGTAAGTGCTTTTGAACGGGCGCTAACCCTCGCTGGTTTCTAACACCCTCAACTGGCGGGGTACACAATGCCAAAACGCCAATGATTGCACATTGGCGTTGGGAAAGCGGAAGTTCGGTAACTATCCGGTGGGGATTTTAGCCGCATCGGGGTAAGATTGTCAAATGAGAGATAAGGGGTGGTTTATGCAATTTCCTGAATTACCTGATTCACAGTACGTCTATATTATTCAAAACGCTGATGAGCCTTCGGTTTGCAAGATTGGGCGTACTAACAAGCCAGTTCGCCGGATGAGCGAGTTAGGGATACAACTGCCTTTCGATATTGCCATCGTGCGGGTTATCCCGTGTAGCGACGCTGTAAGTCTGGAAACAGAACTGCATCGAAAATTTATCAATAAACGGGTTAAAGGCGAGTGGTTCCGGTTAGACGTTGAGGAGCTAAAGCATCTTTTGTCGTTTAACCCTGATATTCTGCATCAATTAGCGAGACCGCAGAGTTCCCCCGCGTATGCATCCAACCGAAAGTACGGTGGTTTAGCCACTGAAACATATATCATTGAATCTAAAACATCACTTCACAATGTTTTAGTGCGGGTTGGCGATAACGGCAATGTAAAAATCACATGGTCTCAACCTTTTTCATCTATTTATAGCAATCATGCAAACGATGATTGCCCGGCAACCATTGAGGCAGCGCGTACTATGGCAGATATGCTGCGTCATGCAGTTGAAATAGGCGTTCGTCTTGAAAAACAATACCAATATCTTATCCATAAGGAGAAACAATCATGAAGATTATTGTGGTGAACAACCGTAAAGGCGGCGTAGGTAAATCTACTGTGTCCACTCACCTTGCTTCTGGACTGGCATTGTCGGGGTATCGGGTGGCGATTGTGGATACCGATGCTCAGGGGCATTCTGCGAAAATGTTTGGGATGCCGAAAGAAAATGGCTTGTATCGTATCCTCTGCGAGGAGGAAGTCGCGTTTCAGGATGTTGTACGGGTTGTGCCGAAAGAGCGTTACGCCCCGCCGGGATATGAAGGCAAGCCAACATTATTTATCCTTCCTTCGGATAAATTGACGGTTCGCATTCCCACCGATAACCAAAACCCATTTGCATTCCGGCAGATGTTAGATGCAATGGATGAATTGTTGGGGTTGGATTTTATTATTGTGGACACGGGTCCGACAGCGAGTATGTTTGATGGCAGCGTGAACTTTGCTGCGAACTATTTTCTATACGTGACCGAAATGGCGCATTTGTCTTTCGACGGACTTGCTGAATCTGTGCGAGAAATGAAGACCCTCAATAAACAGAGCGGCAACTACCGCACATGGGAAACCCAAATTCTAGGAATTGTGCCAAACAAAACCCGATACAACACCCGCGTGCAGCGGCGCAGCAGCGAAGAATTATCCAAAGAATTTCCGGGTCTTATCTGGCAATCTGTGATGCTGGCAACACTCTGGGAAGAATGCGCGAAAAACGGGCAAATGATTTTCAGTCTTGACCCAGACAGCCGCGAGGCTGCACAAGGGTACGCGCTGGTTGAACAGGCACTTGCGGGGATGGCGGCGTATGGCTCGTAAAAATGTACTTGGGCAAACTTCAGCGTTCAGCGATGAACAGGAAACGGGGGATAACCCATTTGCCCTATCGCTGGAAGAATTTAATCCGCATTTAAAAGCACCCGGATTTAAGCCCGCCAACCCGGAAATTCAACAATTGCGAGAACGGGTGCTGGAGCTAGAGTCTCAGATTGAAACTCAGGGGGGCGCAAGCGCCTTGTCTTTTTCAAGTGGGGTGATTGATTTGGGTTTATTCCGCCTGACGCCTATTGGTTTGCAGATTGCAGACACCGCTACGGTATCCGATGTGGAAGTCATTGGGGAGATTTTATTCCGTCTTCAGTCTAGCATTCAGTGGCTTATCGGGGACTGGCTGAATGCCATGGGGTATACCAGCGAGGCAGATATTCAGTCGGTTGCGGCACAGTATGGGCGCAGCTTTAGAACATTGCAAAACTGGAAATACACTTCCAGCGCCATTGCTTACGATTTGAGACAAGCGGACTTGGATTATAACCATCATGTTTTGGTTACAAAGTTATCCGCTGACCTGCAATTTGATTGGTTGCGGAAGGCTGTTCAGGGTGATCTGTTACCGGGAACAGATACCCGCCGCCGTTGGAGTGTGGCTAGATTGCGGTCGGAAATTGCAGGGATTGCGGCTTTACCCGCGCCTGTTAAAAAGCAGCAGCAGCGCGAAGCAAAGCGTGCGTTTACCCGCGTCTGGCAGGCAATCAACACCGATGCAATACCTAATTACGATGACATTGCGTTGCTGGAAAAGTGGCTCGTTGAACTCAAAAAACGCGCAAAATCGTAATTTGCACTACGTAGTGCAAAACGCCAAACCCCTCATTTTCGAGGGGTTTTTGTTTCCCCCTACCCTATCGCCAGCAGTGGGGGAGTCGGGTGGAGCGGGCGCTATATCCCAAGTTATCCCACTTTCAAGCCCGCCTTTATCCAGCGGGGCAATTCGCGGGCAATATCCCGGCGCATACCAAACACCCGCACAGTCTACACCCGATGTAACTGTAGTTCATATTTGCCTCCGATTGGCTTCCAGCAAGGTCTTGAGATAATTAACCTTTTGCCGCTTGCGATAGCCTGCTTGGTACTGGCGTGTTTTATCGCGGTTCTCCGCATACCATGTCTGCCGATAGCGATTTAAATAATGCCGCCGATAGTCTGGCAGCGCCCGACATGCTTTGCACCAGCGCAAGACGCCTGATTTGTGCAGATAAGATGTGCCGCAGTTCTCGCAGGGTGTCATCATGGTTGCACTGCCTTATCGTTCAACCGCAGCCGCCGCCGTAGTACCACATATCGAATGCCGTTGGCATCAACCACCAGCGCCGTTGCCATTTTCTGCGAGACAATACATTTGTCTTGTGCGTTGTAAACCGGATTGCACTGCATATTGACCAGTTCTGGTGGCGTCAGCCTGTCGCCTAAATAGGTGTATCTCATGACATGTCGTCCTCATCCCAATGGCTTTCGTACCATGTTGCGCCACATGCCCAGCATTGGACAAAGTAATACCACGGCTCACGGCAGTCAGTCTTGTCTAAATCACCATGCCCACATTCGGGGCAGCAAATACAGGGTGAAATCGCCCAAATCTCGTCGTTATCGGGTGTATCTGGCATCGGTCATCCTCGCGGGTCAACACCCGTCATTTTTTGCCAGCAATCGGGGCAGATATAAGCCAAATGGTTATCTGCCTGTATCGCAGTCCAGCCGGATTCAATATCGGGATGGCTCAGTTCTTGCCGAAGACACACGCGGCAAGTCATCATTTCGCCCAGAAACAACGCGGGCATTTTGGGTAACTCTGGCAGCGCGGCTTGAGCGATTGATAAGGCTTCGGCGCGGGTATTGGCGACCCCTGTGGCGAGTAGAGCAAACGTCTTTTTATCACGGATGCGGCAGGTGAACCGTTTGCCAGTTTTGGCATACGTGACGGTGTAACTGTTCAAGGGGAATTGCGATGTGGTTTTCATTTATTTAGACCTCTCCAGCATGATAGTCAAACAAGCCGGGCAATTCGGCAACGTTGCACCGACAGGCGTCAAACGTTCATCGTATGTCGCCAATTGGCATAAAGCACCAATGCCAGTATCGCTATAAGCATGGATTGTTCCAGCAATATCTACGCAAGCACGCAGCTTTAAATTGGGATATTCTGCCATTCTCGCAGCGGTTCGCAGCATTATTGCCGCTTTGCCAATTTCAAACAGAACAGGCGCAGCACCGCCAAATTCGTTTAAAGCTAAAACCCATGCGTGATGCGCCGCCAAATATGCATCTTCAATGCTTTTAACTGTGTCGTTCATATTGCTCTCCTTTTCACTTGATACCAATAATCCGGCAACACGCCACGTTCAAACAACTCATGGCGCAACCGGAACAACTTATCCAAAATTGCTTCATCATCGTCTGGATTCTCGAATATCCCCCGATTTTTAACGAAGGCTTCCACCTCTAGCTCGTCATCGCACTGCTGGCAGTACACCCGCGCATCACCGGATAACGATTTATGGTCATGCAATTGGGCGCAGCGATGACACAGCGGGAATGCTAAACTGAACGCCGGGCGCGTGGCGCGTACCATCATCACATCGTATCTATTGGCATGAGCCACCGCTAACGCCGGGTCTGTGCCATTGTTCAGCGCCCATGTAACCGCCGCCATCTTGACCCGCGTATCGTATTTCACGAGGTTCAGGCAGCGTTTACACCCATGCCGCAATTGGCGGTCTTTTTCGCAAGGCAAGCCGTGTTCCTCTGTCCATGTATCCAGCGTCATCACGCACCCGCGCCGAAGCTGGATAAGTGATTCCGCCAATGACTGATACCGCGCCCGTTGCGGTGCATAGTCCCTGCTGGCATTTAGACCAACCCCGACGCTGTTACCCGATGGTGCAAAAACCTCTATCGGAACGCCATGCCGCAACGTGCAATTCTTGCACAGATACGATTTGTCGCCGGGTGACCATTGCCCCAGAACAGGCACGGCGGTTTTGCATCCGGGACAAACCGGACGCATGTCGAGCAGGGTTAGCTGGCGCATGTATCCTCCCAGAGCAAATGTTGCTTCCAACCAATGTAACCAAGATGTTTTTTCACCTCAGAAGGTTCAATCGTGTAATGTGTTCCATCGTAGCTATCGCAACCAATGAGCGTGCTATACACAATGCGCTCTCGTGTGTTTACTCTGCCGTGATGAACCCACTTGCCGCGCCGCTTCGCTTCTGCCACCACATCCCGAAGCACTTTGCTATATTTGAACTGATTTGACCCGCCGATAAACAGCACGTCAAAACTGTCGTATGGTATCCGTGTATGCTCAATGCCATCCTGTGCGACAAATGCCACTGGATAGCCAAACCGCTGATATGTGCCAAGCCATGCATTAAAAAGCAGCGCGGTTGCCTCAGCGTCTCTTGGCACGTCCGGTACAACTGCAAACAGGCAATTAGGCAATCCGGCATACCGCGCCAATGTGCGATAGATTGCCTGTGGCTTATAGGTTTTGAAACAATCGTTATCCAGCGCCCATCGCGCCCCATACGCAATTGCATTGTTCGGGTGATGGCGGCTGCCAACGCTGGTGAGCAAACCGCATTGCTGGCGATAGGTCTGCTCACCAACCACAGATACAATGCTGTGCGGAGCGCGATTGACGAGGTTCAGCATTAAAACATCCTCAATTGTCTGGGCATGGTCATTGCTAACCGTGCCGCCGCAAACAAAAAGTCCCACAGGTCGTAGCACCCGCCCCAAGCATCAATCCAACAAACTGCCCATTTCGCAAAATTGCGTACATCCTCGTTTTGGTCGTAGCGTGCCTGCACAAGGTCAGGCAATGCATTTATCACCTGTAATGCCCCCAGCGCGGCTGCGGCTGCTGCCCGATACATCGGCTTATCAGAAGTGGTGAGTGTGTGCCGCAAAACGTCCGCGTCTGCGCCTTCAAAAATCTGATATATCTCTACATGATCAGGAGATGGCATATCGTCATCCATTGCCACTTCCCACCAATCAACGAGTTCATCGAGCATGTCCTGCGTGGTAATGATTTCGAGTTCGATTGTGTCCATCGCTAATCCCCCGCGCTTTCAAGCCATTCGTAGACCGCCGCAAACACTGGTAAAAGCTGCTGAGGCGTCACAGTATCGCCTAACGCCTGTATGCGATTTTTCCAGTCCGTGCCTGGCGGCGTAAGCCTATCCGGTTCATATTGCGACTGCGGCAACCATGAGCCGGATGGGAATTTGTGATTAACGATGTCCAGCCACGGGGCAGCCCCATTAGCATTTCTTCCCATTCGGGATTTAGCTCTAAACCCTCTATGAACTTGCCATGCGCTATTTCGACTGCTTTGACATGCTGACTGATTCGCATCGCTGATAGGTACTGATTGTGTTGAGCAATGTGTCCCGATGACCGAATTACATACTTGCCCACACTCCGCACTCTCGAGTCCGATGCGGTTGGTGTAACCCACAAATAGCCACCGCTCCCGATACTGCGGACTGCCGAAATCAACAGCGGATACAGGCAACCAGACGCCATCATACCCGCTGGTGGCAATTGCGGCAGTGATGGTGGTTCCGCCGCGAACAGCGATTGCTGGTACGTTCTCCAACACAATGCAGCGGGGTCTAATCTCGCCAATGAGTCGCCAAAGGTCAAAGAATAAGCCCGATTTTGCGCCTGATAAACCTTCGCCGTTACCAGCATAGCTAATGTCTTGACACGGGAATCCACCATAGATGATGTCAACATAACCAATATCCTTCGCTGTAACCTGCTGAATGTCGTGGTAAATAACGGCGTTTGGTGCAAGCCAACGATGCTTTTTCAGCACTTCGCGCCGATACGGGTTAATTTCGCACAAATGGCGAATATCCAAGTTGCCACCAAATCCGGCATAAGCGGCGTAATCCATAGCGCCGACACCGCTGAAAAACGAAGCTGCTGTGAACATGCTAATGACCTGCTTCCAACTGTTTCAATGGGGCGGGCAATCTGACGATGGCTTGTTTCAATTGATAGCGTAATAAGAGTTTAGCAATGGCTTCTGCGCTGAGTTCAGGAGTATCGGGCTTGGCACTGACGGGACGTGCCAAGCCTTGCGCTTCAAGCCATGCCCCGAAGAAATTTTTCAGGTCAGTTGCCCATGCTTTGCGGTAGTAGTCGTAAAGCATAATCAAGTCGGCATATTCGGTGGGGGCGAGTTCAATCAAAATAGACGTGCGTTTTTTGCCCTCCTTCCAATAAACACCACCAGTACGCCAACCACTGACATACCCTGCTAATTGATTGAGCAGCGACTTTTCCCATTCGTTTCTAAAATGAAAACGATATTTTTTGAAAGAAGGGGTTTGCTGCAAATCATCGAGTTTTAAGCCGTGCTTTTTGAGCAACTTTTCCAACTGGTGAGAAGCGGTAGCGCGTTCATGTTCTGTAGCGCCACGCTCATACAACGCCTTGATTTTGAGTAAACGCTCACGGATTGTTTCAGGTATGGTGTTCATCGTGTCCTCACAGGATGCCGCCGAGTAATCACCGGAACGGCATAAAAGGGTTTGCATTTTCGTTTAAGAGCATCAGCCGGAATCGCATAGCGCCAACCGCGCTGCCTCCGGCGACGGTCACGCCGCCGCCGTGCTTTCATGCTGTTGTACATTAGCTGGCTTCTTCCAATTCGGTAATCACCTCGTCCAGCAGTTCGCGCAAGGTCATCGCCTGTTGCAATGTCAGCTTGCCCAGTAAGGCAAAAATGCGCTCATTGGCATTCTGTTTGGCAGCGGCAAAATCTGCTTTTAGGTCGCCCGTTGCCTTAAATGGCGCAGGCGCGGGGTCTTCTTCCTCATCCAGTGCAGCGACTAACAACGCCGCATTCTTGCTCATGTCGGTTGCCAGCGCCGGGCGCGGTAGCACCGTTGGGGGGAACGGATTAGGCGGCAACACAGTTTCTTTAGGTGGCAGAATGCGAATATCCATGCCATCGGTGGGGCTTTCGCCTATACCTACGGTGGGGCTTTCGCCTATAGGCGAAACTGTGCTGGGCAAATATACCAATGCTTCAATGTGGTCTTCGCGGATAATCGGTATCACTATTCGCACGCCGGAGTCAGTGTCTGTGTCTTCCAGAGAGTACAAAAATGGTGGGCGGGTGTCGTCTACTTCGGTGATGGTGTACACGCCCTGATGCCCAAACGCTTTTACCGTGTCACCAACGATGTATTTGGGTTTCGGGGCTGCCGGGGCTTCGGGCGTTAAAACCTCTTTCACTGCATTAAGAGTTTCATCCTCCCATGTCAGGTCATCAAACGTACCATCCTGCACGTAAGCGGGTTTGGAGTGGTTTTTGCGATAGTCTTTATCCACCAAATAGACCAATGTGGTTTTTGCCCGCGTGATGGCAACATATTCGAGGTTGCCCTCTTGAAGTTGCTGTTCGGGGGTCATGGTTGGGTAGTACAGCGGGAATTTTTCTGGACGCAGCAGGAAAACGCGCTCGGCTTCCAGCCCTTTGCTCTTGTGGGCAGTGCAAAGCTTCACCGCATCCTTGCCGCCTTCTTTAAACAGGCGGTCAATTTCCTGCACCAGCGCATCCGCATGGGGAGGCTGAATGCGCTCATAAACAACTTTTAACGCTTCGCACTGGTCGGAAATGGCATCGGCAGCGGCTTCATCGTGTTTCTTAAGCAGTTTCTCGCGCTCGGCTGCGACAAAGGCTTGCAAGTGCAGATCGAAGTCTGCCCACGCGAACCCCTTGCGATTTTGAATTTTATCCAGCACCTTAATCAGGGATTTTCCAATATCGCTACCTAGAATCGTAGCGGTTTTGCCCGCCGCCAGTAAATCAAGACAGGCTGCCACCAGCGGCGCTTTAATCCGCGAAACCACTAAATCGCCAGGTTGAGCATGAGTCGCCAGCAATGGCGCATCTAACCAGACAATCTTGCCGCGTGGCGCAGTTTCGATTGCCGTAAAATCTGGGACAAGGCTCTGGGCGTGGTGTGTCACCACACGAGCGCAGCGGCGTGAGACCGTCAGCGGCAGCACATGGCAGTTAAATTCTTTCACCGTCAGGTCAAAACTGTCGCTATCGGCACCGGCGAAGGAATAAATCGCTTGTTTAGCATCGCCCACAGCGATGAGAAAACTGTTTTCCGCAAGAGACATCTGAATCATTGCCCGCTGCATGGGGGACATATCCTGGACTTCATCTGCCACCACCCATTGATATTTGGGCAAATTCAGCTTCCAGCGCACGCACCAATAAATCATGTCAGTGAAGTCCAGTTCGCCGCGCTGTTTCAGGTTTTGCTCGGCTTTCGCCATGACAACCGGAACATCCCGGATAACCGCCGCTACCAAATCGTCATAAATGACATCATCGGCAAGGTGGTTATAATTGATGAGATGCGCCAAGCCTTCTTCATCATCCCATCCGACCAGTTTCAGACGTAAACAGTCGCATACATCCTTTATCAGTGTTACAACCGCTTTTTCGAGTTCACGGCGAATTTTGTTACGTTCATCAAAGTCTTCTTCGCCTGCCGCGTCTGCCGCATGGTTGGCGACCAATTCTTGCACACGGTCATTCTCGCCGTACCACACTTCAGCCAGCTTGCGGTACTTGTTGCCATCGGGACTGCCACAGGCGGGAACAGCTTTACGCAGCGCCGCATTGCCCAAACTGTGAAATGTCTTGGGAACAATGCCTGTCCCCTTCAGCTTGGGTTCAACTTCCGTCACAATATCGCGGTTGAAGGCGACATACACGCCGCTGATGCCGGGAACGAGTTTGGTCATCTCGACCACAGAAGTCGTCTTGCCAGTGCCAGCAAGAGCGCGAATGGCAAGCGCCTTCTTGCCGGATTTGCTGCGAATGGCAAGCACATAATCAAAGATGGCTTGCTGCTCTGGGGATGGTTTAAACATAATGCCGCCTCCAATTCGTTAGATACTCTCATTATAAATCATTACGTGATTTAAAACAAGCGAGATAAATAAGCGGATTTAACCCCGCTTATATCAGCGTGTTTGCTTTGATAGAACTTTTGTGCTAGTATTTCATCATCAGGGGCGCGTTTTTATTGTAATGCCTTCCTTCCCCGAATTGACCGACGCTATGCCGCGCCCTTGCTTGCAAATTAGGAGACACGATGTACGACAATTATTTGCAACTGGCGTTTTACTGCCTGATGGCTATTATCATCGTCGCTGGCATTGTTGTAGGCATCGCTGCCGGCATGATACATAAGAACAAAAGTTAGCCCGCCTGTAGAACAAATGTCCGTAACACTTGTTACGCCCAATAGCCCGCTAACGCTTCGCGCTGCCTGATTTATTGCCGCAATAAAAACATTTGTGCTATGATAGATAGTGAATTCATTTATTCAGGATGCAAGGTATGAGTGAAGGAAAATGGCGTTATCGGATTGTCCGTGAAGGCTTTGAAGAGCCTGAACAATTACTCGCAAATCCCTTTAACGCTCGTATCCATAATGCATTGCAAGAGCAGGCGCTTGTTGGCGTCTTGGATGAAATTGGCTGGATTGATAAAGTTCAAGTCAATTTAACCACAGGGCATGTTGTGGATGGTCATTTACGGGTATCTGCGGCTATTAGAAACGGCGAATCGCGTGTTCCAGTGGAATATCTAGACCTAACTGAGGGCGAAGAACGGTTAGTTTTGCTGTCAAAAGACTGGATTACGCAAATGGCGGGATACGATACGTTATTAACCCAAACTTTAATTGAGCAAGTTGATAGCGAAAATGCTGCGCTGCAAACAATGATAGACAGCATGGGGGAGGTATTAGGTATTAGCTTTCCTGATACCGCAATGTGGGATGAGGTGTTTGATGGTGTTCCTGATACAGACCGCGCCCCATTCCAACAAATGACATTTACCTTGCACGATACACAGGTTGAAATTGTCAAACGTGCTTTAGAAAAAGCAAAACAATCGAAAATTGCCCCAAGTGTTAACGAAAATAGCAACGGCAATGCGCTGGCGCTTATTTGCGAGGCTTATTTAAATGGGTAGTGCTAAAGATATTGTTATTAAGCCTGTTGACCGAGACACTGCAAACACATTGGTTAAGCGCGTGCATTATTCAGGCAAGATAGTTCAAAATAGCAATCTTCATTTTGGAGTGTATTATCAAGGCAAGCTAGAGGGCGCTATGCAGTTTGGCTCATCCCTAGACAAGCGTAAAATTCAAGGGCTTGTGTCTGACACAAAATGGCATGAATTTATTGAATTAAATCGAATGGCGTTTACAGACAATTTGCCGCGCAATAGCGAATCGCGGGCAATCGCTATCGCCATGAAATTAATAAGAAAATATGCGCCGCAGATTAAATGGGTAGTCACCTTCGCTGATGCTACGCAGTGCGGGGATGGCACAATTTACCGGGCAAGCGGGTTTGTGTTGACAGGCATAAAGAAAAATACCCAAATTTGGGTAGCGCCCGATGGTGAGGTTACTACCCGAATAGTAGCGACTGACACCCGCCGTCCTGAGCGCCAACGCTTGTTAGGAAAAATTCAGGGAGGTACACGAGAATCGCGTACCTCCCTCACGGACGGGCGCAGCACAAATCAAAAGCAACTTGCTATTAGCCGTGTTAGTGTCACAAAAGGTAATCATATTCAAGAAACGGGCGGCGCGTCTATGCGCCAATTTGTTGAGGCGGGGTTTAAGCCTTTAGAGGGTTATCAGTTGCGCTATATTTATTTTATTGACCCGGCATATCGTTCAAGATTAACCGTGCCAGAAATCCCGTATAGCGAAATTCAGGAAATTGGCGCAGGGATGTATCGCGGCGAAAAACGTTAATATGTGCGTCTATGGGGTAATAGTAGCCCGCTTTGTTACCAACAGAGAGGCGGCGGCGCAAATCCGACCTAGACGCTTTAAATAGACTTATAGTGGTGTTGACATGGGGCAAGGCAAAAAGTCATCAGCGAAGGCGATTGGAATCCAGCAGCGGCGGCGTCAGGTCTTGGAACTGCGGCGCAATGGGGCGAGTATTCGTGCTATCGCTGAAACATTAGGCTATTCACACCAACTTATCCATAAAGACTTGAAAGTCGCACTCCAAGCGGCAATTCAGCAAAACACGCAATCCGCAGAGCAAAACCGTCAATTGGAGTTAGAACGACTGGATGCTTTATATCTTCGGGTGAGTAAAGAAGTTTTTAATCATGTGAAAACTTTAGATATTCAAGCTGTAAATACACTGCTGAAAATCTCTGAGCAACGGGCAAAGCTACTAGGATTGAATGCGCCGGAAGCGCAATCCATCCGGGTTGAACATAAGAACGTGGAACAATTGAGCGATGATGAATTACAACGAATTGCCAGCGCAGGCAGCGGCATCCGAGTTGTTACGCCGCCGCGCCGCAAGACGCAATCTTCTTGATTTCACGCGGTACACCTTCCCTGAGTTTCGCGTTAATTGGCACCACGAATTGATATGTTCGCATTTTGACCGCGTGGTGAGTGGCGAAATTAAGCGCCTGATGGTGTTCACCCCGCCGCGCCATACCAAGTCGGAACTTTTGTCGCGGCGGCTGCCCGCGTATGCGTTTGGTATAAACCCCAATATAAAAATCATTGCTGGCTCGTACAACTCGGAATTTGCGGCAACCTTTAACCGCGCTGTGCAGCGCATTATTGACAGCGATAGATACAAGCTGATTTTCCCAAAGACGACGCTATCTGGCAGAAATGTTCGCAGCGACGCCAAAGGCGCATTTGTCCGCAACAACGATATGTTTGAAATTGTGGATTACGAGGGCAGCTATCGAGGTGCGGGTGTTAATTCGTACATCACGGGGCTAGGCTTCGATTTGGGCTTGGTAGATGACCCGATTAAAGACGCTAAGGAAGCCAATTCGCAAACGTATCGGGACAATTTATGGGCTTGGTATCAGTCTGCCTTTTTAACCCGCCAGCAGAAAGACGCCGCCATTATCCTGACACTCACCCGCTGGAACGAGGACGACCTAGCCGGGCGTTTGTTGGAATTGGCAAAAAACGAACCCGAAGCCGATCAGTGGGTGGTGCTGAATTTACCCGCTATTGCCGAAGCGCCAATCCCTGATTACGACCCACGTCAAGAAGGTGAGCCGTTGTGGGCAAGCGAGTTTGACGCAGTGTTTATGCGTGGGCAACGAGCGTCAGTGGGGTCATATACATGGAATGCTTTGTACCAGCAGCGCCCGAAAGCACCGGAAGGCAACCGGATAAAACGCCATTGGTTTTCGGTTGTGCCATCCGTTCCAGCCGAAGCCCGCAAAGCGCAACGCACACGCTATTGGGATAAAGGTGGGACTCAGGATGGCGGCGCGTACACTGCGGGGGTGTTGTTGTTTACATGGGAAGGGATCACGTATATTGAGAATGTTGTGCGTGGGCAATGGAGCGCGGGGGAACGCGAGACCATTATCAAGCAAACCGCCGAACTGGACGGACAGCGTTACGGGCGAACTCATGTTAGTGTGTATGTGGAGCAAGAGCCTGGCAGTGGCGGCAAAGAGAGCGCCGAAAATACCATCAAGAATTTGAGTGGGTTTAAAGTGTATAAAGACCGACCCTCTGGTGACAAAGACACCCGGCTTGAACCCTTCGCGGCACAAGCAGAGGCGGGTAATGTGCGGTTGGTTGCTGGCGATTGGAATTATGCGTACATCGAAGAAATGGTCGCTATCCCCAACGGCAAGTATCGTGACCAAGCCGACGCCACCGCCGCCGCGTTTAATAAGCATACCGAAGGCGGCGCAAAGAGCGTGCGTGTGGGGTATCAAGGATTAGGGAGTAAATAACTTTTGTGATACAATCAGAACAAATTTTCTTATATTAAGGCAAATTGGGTATGCCAACTGTGAAAGAGCGCGTTCAGCGAGGCGCGAACCAAGTCAGGGAGATTATTGGGCGCACAGCGGTTGCGGTGGTTCGCACGCTGCGTTTAACAGGAGCCACGTTGGCTATTGATACCACCACGCCGGATTATCAGTGGTGGGATATGTTCAGGCGGGGCAAGCAACGCGGGTTTGAGTTGGCGGCGCTGCTGGCGCGTCCGATTGTCGAGGTGTTGGCATCGTGGGTGATTGGCAGTGAAATCAAGATTCAATTGGCGCAGGCGGGCGACCCTGATAACGAAAACGACCCTTACACTTATACCAATCGCGCGTTATCCAAGCTGACCAAGCGGGTTCACACAAATCTGCTAAACATGGTTATGGATTTGTACCACTTGGGCGACCAGTATGTTATCGTGAATGCCGATGGTTCATTTTCGTTGCCTTCCCCCGATACGGTAGAGGTTGTGCGCGACGAATTGGATTATCGGCAAATACTGGCATACAAGATTGTGACCAAACTCGAAAAAGTGACCGTGACTGACAGCTATACCGCCGAAACCCGCACGGTGGAAATCAAATGGCATGATACGCGCCCTACCCAAACGTATGTTTACGATAACCTCATTGGCGCAATTCCTGTGGTGCATTTCCCCAACGATGCCAGCGGCAACGAAACCAACGGACGCCCTATCTATGAGCCGATGTATCGCTGGTTCTCGCGGTATGACGACCTCCTAGAAAAAGCCCTCGATGGCGCAGAGTTTTTGTCCGACCCCATTCCGACATGGGAGGGTATGAAAGACGTGGACGAAACAATACTGGCAAACACCGTCGCCACGGGGCAGCAGGGCGTTGATGACAGCGGGGATTTGGTGGCAGAGCGTAAGGTGGATTGGCAACAGCAGCGAGCCGTATTTGTTGGCGAGGGGGGGAGTTTTAAATTTACCTCACCCGGCACAGGGTTTACCTCTGATATTCGTGCGATGCTCAAAGTGTTGTTTTTGCTGATGCTGGAATTTACGCGGATACCTGAAGCTATTTGGGGCGGCGAGTTATCGTCAGCACGCGCCACCGCAGGCGAACAAATGAAAACATTTTTCATGTACATTGAGATGCGACGCACGGCGCTTGAAGGTGTTAGCCGTGACGCTGAATTAGGCGTTGAAGCCACTGGCGGTTTGCAGCAATTGTTTGATATATGGCTGCGAACACGGGCGTTGGTAGATAAAAGAATTGTTGTGGATACACTCAATATCACATGGTCAAAATTGGGGACGATGGATAAAGAGCTACAGATGAAGTGGACGCAATGGGCGTATAGCGCCGGGCTTGTGACCGATGCCACCGCGTTAGGGCAAGCCGAATTGGTGGAGGACGCCAAACAAGAAGTTGAAAAGGCGCGGGCGGAAACCAATTCGCGCCAGCAAGCGGAAGACCCATTTGGGTTTGATGCTGCCCAGAACGCCCTAACCCCAGAAAATGAACCATTAGAGGATGCGGCGTGAAAGCGATTGCCACCAAACAAATTATTGGCAGCATTCAGAACCGCGTGAAAGGGGATATGCGCGAGTTGTTGGCGCGTGCGGTTAGCGAAATGCGCGGCGTGCTATTGCAGGCGGCAGATGCCAACGGCAAAATACCCACAAATCGGCAAAGTGCGGCGAAACGTGATTGCGGCGATGTTATTGAGCGTTTGATGGTAGGTAGTCTTCGCCAGCCATTCACCGATGAGGGGGTTGCACAATCTGATTACACTCAGTTGCTCAATAAACGATATGTGCAGGTTGTGTCGCAGGTGGTTCGTAAACATCAGGCGTGGATGCAAGCCAATCTCCCAGAGGATGTTTTTCGGTATCTTCGGCGTAGCCCTGCGCGGCGGTTGCTATTTTCGGAAACGGTATCGCCCTATACCCAGAAGCCCGGCGAGAGTGACGCGGCGTATCGCCAGCGATTAATTGAACAACTCCGCATTTTTCATCCCAACCCTTTAGCCGAATTGGATGCAAATCGCCAATGGGTGACAATGCATCAATGGACAGACGAGCGCGGCTATCGCCTATCGGATCGCGTGTGGCAAGCCAGTGATGAAACCCGCCGCAAGATTAACGAGGTGCTGGCTAAAGGTCTGGCGTTAGGGCAAGGGGCGCTGGAACTCACTGAGGCTCTCACTGCTTATCTTGTGCCAACCGAAACAGGCAAGCGGACGCTCAAACCGTATGGTGCGCGATTTATGCCGGATGGTGCGGCGTATGCAGCAATGCGTTTGGCGAGGACAGAGATTGCTCGCGCTGCTAATCACGCCGCGTTTACATCAGCATATTTAAATCCGTATGTGGCGGGCATGGACATTGTGCGTTCTGCCAATGGCGACAGGAATTGCAAAGTGTGTCCGACACATGCCAGTATTGATATTAGTGGCACGCGGGTTCGACCTTTCTATGCTATGTCCAGTGTGCCGCTGCCACCATTTCACCCGCATGATATGTGCCGTGTTGAAACGGTGGTGGTGGATACTCCGCAAGTGGTGACGCAGCAGCTTCGAGACTTGATGGCTCAACCAGAATTTACCCCAAGCATCACTCCCGCTTTAGCGGATACGATGATTGAACAGATGTTGGGTCAATCGCTTGCGCCGCTTTTGGGTAGAACGCAACAGGCGGCTTTATTTTAATTTGACCCTGTAGAACTTTTGTGCTATCTTTCAGATAATTCAATATTCTAACCGCGTGGCGGCAACATGGCGCATTTGCACTCTGTTATCGCCATTTTTCGCTTGAGACAATCAATGTTATTTAGACGACGTAGATATTTGTTGATACTATCGGGCGGCTCAGGCAATGTGCCGTCTGTGCCATCTGTAAATCTTGCGCCTACCCTGAGCGCCTCAGCGATGACGTTTAACGAGGACACGCCAACCACCGTCACGCTAGGCTATAGCGATCCAGAGAGCGACGCCGCAAATTGGGCGACATTGCAGGAAGTCAACAATGCCGGGAATTTGACGTTGGCGCTTAACACGCCCGGCAACGGGCAAATTCGTGTTACTCCTGCCGCAAATTGGTTCGGCGCATCCTCATTTGAGGTGCGCGTACAGGACGCCGAAGGCAATTGGTCAAACACGCTCAATATTGCGGTCACGGTAACATCGGTCAACGATGCGCCGACTCTCGCCAATGGCAGCCTTAGCACCAACGAAGATACCGCGCAGGATATTAACCTCATTCCGCTGTACAGCGATATTGAAACCGATTCGCCTGATTGGGCAACACTGGAAGCTACTGTATCGCCCGGCAAAGGCACGCTGCAACTCAACACGCCCAGTAATGGCAGCATTCGGTACACACCGTCGCTGAACCAAACAGGCGCAGATACGTTTAGTGTTCGTGTGAAAGATGCGAATGGCACATGGTCAACCATTGCCGAGATTAGCGTGACCATTACCGCTGTCAACGATGTGCCTGTTTTAAGCGCAGGCGGCACCACGATTAACGAAGACAATAATGCTGTTATCACACTGTCTGCTACCGATGTAGACGGTACAATCAATTGGTCGAGCTTGCGTGTGGTCACGCCACCAGCACACGGCAGCGTCCAACTCAATACACCTGCTGCTGGACAAGTAACATATTCACCTGCTGCTAATAACAACGCTGACGTAACGTTCACACTCGCGGTATCTGACAATTTAGGTGCTGAATCAGCAGCAGCAACCATGACCGTGACCATTAACGCGGTTGTGGATGTGCCGATATTGACCACTCCTGTTTCAATCAGCACCGATGAAGATACTGCCGTTATCTTTGATGTTGACAGTATTTGGCAACACCCAGACGATACAGCGCGGCGCACAACCGCTGGCAGCATCGTATGCTCAACGCCAACCAAAGGCGTTTTGACCATTAATCAGGTGACAGGCGCAATCACGTATACACCAAACGCCAATGAAAACGGCATTGACTCGTTTACGGTGCAAGCGTATGACGAGCTTGACGCACAAAGCAACATTGCGACTGTCAATGTGACCATTGGGGCTGTTGACGACGCACCAGCGGCATATTTGTTTGCAACGGATACTTTTGAGAATAACGCTGTGGTCATTGACCTAGCTAATCAAGCTGTTGTCGCCGATGTTGAAAATACCACACCGGATTGGTCAACACTGGAAGTTGTCACGCCGCCAGCGCATGGCACAGCAGTAGCGGCAGTGGATGGTAAAATCACCTATACGCCAGCGCAAAACAACAAAACTGCTGTAACGTTTACATGGCGGGTGCGGGTCGGCGGCGTTTTTACACCGTCGTCTGTCATCAAGGTCAATATCCTAGACACATGGATTGTTAAAAATATCACTGACAGATCCCCATCAGTGTTGTATCGGTTTAAAGAAGCATCCGGCACGTTCCCAGATAGCTCAGCAAACGCCAGAGCCGCCGCAACTGTGACCAATGGAAGCGGAACACTTAGTTACGCCAATGAGCTTCTCCCTGACAACTCGCCAGCGCCGCGTATCACCGCTGCCGACCAATTTATTAACGTTGGCACGGACAACAATGTACTGTCCGTCATTGGCAACAGCAATACTTGGTCTATATTGATGTGGTTTCGCTCCAAAGGTTTTAACTGGAACGATGGTCTTGGTCGCTTTATTCTCCAATACTTCGAGTCAAACAACCAAATTTATTGGAGTACATTCAACACAAATCAAACGCTGTTCGCAAAAACAGGCGGCGTGACCAAGAGTAACACCGTGCCAGTCATCGCAAATGGCGATACATGGCATAAATTGATGGTTGTGTTTGACCAAGCCGTTACTGCCACAGTTAAATTCTTTTTGGATGGCGTGCTGCTATGGACAGGCACGAGCGTTGCTGCACCAAATGATGCGTCGGCAACATCGTTCCGCGTCGGCAACAACAATCAATCCTTGCTCAACGGTCTTGCTGCCAATCTAACGGTATACCCGACTGCGCTGCCTGATGCGACTGCGATTGAGCTAACGGGTTCAGACGCGGCGTATAAATATAAGCACCAAACCATGCGGCAAATATTCAACGATAAAGGCTGTATGTTTGGGGTAGCAATTCCAAACTCGTGGGACAGTCAACCCGCCAATGTCAAAGCGTTGGCGGCAGCAGAGGCAAGCGCAGTAATTTGCGAAAATGCCGTAAAGTATTCAACTTTATACCAAAACGGCATCAACAGCCCAAGTTGGTCATCTTTTGACCAATTCGTCAATGCCGCATATGCCGCGAATATCCCGACAATTTTCCACGTTTTATTTTGGGCGGGTGATGATGGCGTTATTCAAAGTGCTATCGCAAATACACGCGAAGCGGCGCTTGCTGAAATGGATAGGCGCTGCGCCGCGCTTAAAGCGCGGTTAGAGTTTCTAGGTAGACCTGACCCTGTATCGATGGATGTCATCAACGAATTGATGACTGATGACGATACCGGAAACATAAAAACATCATTCTGGTGGTCACGTAAATTTAACAACAGTGCCACCACAGGCACAGTAGCCAGCACAAAAGATTTTATTGTGCAGGCGCTTCTTATCGCTAATAAGCATTTCCCGAAGACAAAACTCGCCATTGCCGATTTCAATGTCGAGAAGGCTGGTCCCAGCAGCAACAAAGGTGATGCTTGGTACAACCTTATTGCGGAACTACGAGCCGATACGCGGTTAATCGTTGGCGGCGTGCATATCCTGAAAGCGGCACACATGCAATGTCACTTTAAGGCAAATGCAACCTATTGGTTTAGCGAAAAAATTGTAGAACAGATAGACCGCATTAAGGCGCTTGGCATGGAAGTGGCATTCACGGAGATGGATGTCAGAAATTCAAAAGCATCTGCGACAACAACCGGATTTGCGTTAGCGTCGTCAACAGGCACAACGCTGAATGTTGACCATGATTGGTTTTCGGCAGACGGGCGCGAAGCGGGGTGGACAATTAATAATCTGACAAATGGCGAAACACGAAAAATCGCCACTGTTGTCAGCGGCACACAAGTCACGCTTACAACTGCCATAGGCGATGCATGGGATGGTCACGAACTGGCGTTATATGCCAGCGTTGATGCTACTGTGTCGGCATCGTCAACAGGCTCAACATTAGTCACAACGGCAGCCAGTTTTAACGCTGGTATGGTCGGTATGTGCGTTTGGAATAAAACAAACAATGCTCACGCGGTAATCACAGGTTACACCAACTCCACAACTGTCACGCTTGACCGCGCCATAGGCGATGCGTGGGACGGTCACAGCATAAATATTGGAACAGACGCTCATTGGTTTGCACTGATGAAGCAGTGCGTGTCGAAACTCTACTACGCTGGCATCTGGGGCGTTCACGACACAACCAGTTGGTTAGGTCGCAAAAATTCAGCATTACTCTGGGACGTTAATTTAGCCAAAAAGAGCGCGTGGTATGCGACTGCTCTTGGCGCATCATTAGCCAGTTAGGGGTCACAGCATGAGTTTCATC
Organism: Anaerolineae bacterium; assembly: GCA_022842885.1. Lineage (GTDB taxonomy): Bacteria > Chloroflexota > Anaerolineae > Aggregatilineales > Phototrophicaceae > JALHOR01. Next base: position 11,306 of record JALHOR010000026.1, on the reverse strand, counting down.
GGCGGCACACGGGCGCTCTACAGCGCCCAATCGCGCTTATAAATATCGGTGTCGGCAGATTTCAGTTATTGACTATTTATTTTTTAGTTCATTCCGCTGCTCGTGCTGTGCCGATAGCATCAAGCCACCACAAAACCAACCCGCAGCAAAGATAAAAATGCCAACGAAGGTTTCCAAATGGAAGTTCGTATCGTTAAGGCGAATCAGCAGTATCCCCACGACCAAGAAAAACAGCGACAACCGTGAAGGCGTTTTGGATTTATCAGGCATTGTCAGACTCTTTCTCGCTCAAAATAACATCCAAACCAACACCCGCTTCAAGCTGCTTCAACACATCAGCGGCAATCTCATGGATGGCATTGGCTTTGTGCGCCAATACTTTCTTTAGTTGCTGCTGATAGGTTTTCTCGCAATACTGCCGTAGTTGAACCACCTGCGCTTGCGCTTGCCAAAATGCATCGCTGCGCGGGACTTCTTGCGGTACGCGATTCATCAGCACGATTAAACATTCACGCATAATTCCCGCAAAATTGTTCACATTGGTTTGCGACATGAGCGCACTCCGAACTGTTTGCGTTGTGGCTTAATCGCTGTCATGCGATAGGCACGATGGGGAGAGCGCAGACTAATCACCAACCGGATATATCCCCGCCAGCGGACAGCTTTGCGAAATTCAGGGTCAACTTGATAAAGTTCGCTTAAATTGCGCGACAATTGCTGAAAGGCTTTCAGCACGGGTAAAAGGGAATCGGTAAGGGCTTGGATGAATTGAGCCATATCAATTTTTTCGATGGTCATAGAGTGTGTCAATCGCTTTCTGGTATTGGTCTTGTAAAGGTTGCAGTTCTTCCAACCGTCTATCATTGGCGGCAATCGCCGCCGATAAACGTTTGTTCAAATCAATCACGGCTTGAATGGGTAGCCATATCCACATCAGCGTTCCTCGCAATGCTGTGTCATATCCGGGTCAATCGTGAGATAAGTATAGCCATCGCTCACCACCAGCGCACACGCCGGAAACCGATAAGCCCCCACTGTTGCTATATCGTACCAGCGCCCCGCTTCTAAAAGGCTGCCAACGACATATAAGCCGGGCGCGTAATTCCGCGCAGGAACGCTAAAAATGTGCGGCGCTAACAACCCCGCCAGCATAATTAAAACCAAAAGCAACGCAAGCCAGTGTGTAAACCGCGAAACATCACGTTTTTGTTTCATATCTCATTCCTCGTTATTTCTTTTAGTATAGCACATTCATTCTAGTGAAAAGCACGCACGTTTGACAATTTAGAACTATTGTGCTAATTTAAGTGTATCAATTTAATAGGGTATCCGCGTGGCGGAAGGCACAGTTTAAATGCTGTGTTTTCCGCCATTTTGCATATCAGGTGCGAGTATGGCTGAGAAAAAATTCATTCGGGAATTTCGGAATCACCAATTGGGGGGTATGCCTCCATTGGGGTTCAAAACGTGGCGCGAATTTGGAGCGTCTATTCCTCTGTATCCGGGTGTTGACCGTGAAGGTTTATACGAATTGGAAAAAGAGGGGAGCGAACCGTTTAACGTTGTGCTGGATGTATTTGTTTATAACGTCACCAGCGAGAACGGTTTGGTTTATGACGAAGAATTTGTGAACACGTTGCTTGAGCAGCTTCCCGGCAAAGGCGGCATTTTTGGTCATGTGAAGGCGTGGGACGCCGATACCGCATTCCCAATTGAAGCGGCTGATTGGATTGGGCATATTCGTGTCGGGGACACGATTTATGCCAAAGCCTATATTCCCCCCGGCGAGAATCGTAATTTTGTCCATCGCATTGTGAAACGCGGCGGACAAATACGAACTTCATTGCAAGGCGCAGGCGTGGAAATTCCGGTGTTGGCTGAAACGGGCGAACCGACGGGGCAGTATCGGCTCAAAGATTTCAGTTTGTCGCGGCTCGACTTTGCGCCTGCCGAGGGGAGTGCGCTAAGAAACCACCAAAGCGGAGTACCCATTATTACATCCGAAACTATCCGCCCTACACAGGACAATGCTATGACCGCTATCACCATCACCGATGTACCCGCGTCGGTGAAAGAACAGATTATTAAAGAAGCGCAACTCGTCAGCGATGTGAAGCGGGTTGCCGAACTGGAAACGAAATTGACGGAATTGCAGCAAGCGCGAGAAACCGCTGCGGCTGAAACAAAGAAGTTGATGGACTCAGCCATTGAAAAAGACCGCCGGATTGCTGAATTAACCGCTGTCAACGAATCAGCGTTAAAACAAATTGCTGAACACCGCGAAACAGAATTTAAAGCATTGGTGGAAACAACCATCGCTGCGTATACCGAAAATTGGCATGTCACCAGCGAAGCAGCGAAACAAAAAGTGGAGGCTCTGCATAACTTGATGCGTGCGCCATTGCTGATGATGCCCGCCGATGCGCGTACCGCCGAACAAGTCAAAATATTTGCACGGCAGTTGTGGGAACAACAGTTCCAGCCGATTGCCGAATCGGTTCAGCGTGATTTAGCGGGTCCCGGGGCGCTTGTAATGCCTAAGCATAATGCCGTTGGACAGCAATCCAATAATCGGATTGATTTGGAAAGCGGTGACGCCCTGAAACGCTTCAAACAAGATTGGGGGATTAACTAATGGCAAACATTACCGTTACTCCGAAATATATTAAACCGCAAGTGGGGTCGATCACCAGAACCCACGTTATGACCGAAGTCTCTCAAATTGGTTACTCTGTCCGGGCAACTGGCGTCGGCGATAAAGTGGCTCATGCCGACGCCTCTACGTCTCCGGGTGTCATCGGGCGCATTGGCATGATTGTTTCTGGCGCATACGCTGACCCAACGGGCGCGATTGCGGTTGGGGAAGCTGTTGATGTGCTGTGGTTCGGACCCGTCGAGATGGGCGAATCTGCCAGTCTTGATGTGACCAAGAACTATTTTGTCAGCGATGACGCGGGACGCATTGCTGATGCTGCTGGCACAGTGACCCGCCGCGTGGGAGCGCCTCTCACCAACACGTTATTTTTCTGGGATTCCGGTATGGCACCGGCAACGAGTTAGGAGACGACCATGCCGATTATTTTAGGTGCAAACACGCTCATTCAAAATGTTATCCCCACAGGCGTAGACGCGGGATATATTTACCGTTTTTCGATGCAGCGGGGCATGAACCCCGTTGATGTTTTATCTATGGCAGCCGTCGTCATTGGCGAAGCGAATCAGTATGCCGCTGCACAGTATGGCGGCTTGTTTTATCTCACGGAACGGCTTTACGCCACGTATGCTCAAGGCACTGGCACGCGGCGCATGACCCCATTAGCAACTGAATTTTCGCAACCGCCGGGGTCAACCACTGAAAATATTGGTCACATGCTGTTTATTCGTGGATATTCAGATAAAACAGAATGGTCGCGGAAGCGGCTGCAACATGCCATGCCCGAAGATTTGCGGGCAGATGTGGAAATGAAAAAAACCGCGTGGTATGACCGCATTGATTATGACATTTTCAGCGCCTTGTTTCGTAAATCTGAAATCGCGGTGGGGACGGTGGGTAAATCGGTGCCATGGGTAAACGGCACGGATGGCAGCGTGTCTTACTTGCCGCCTCAGTGGCGCAGCAAAGTCCATGCTGCCTCGCATTCACATTTTATTCGTATCAATGCGGCGCTGTCGTCTGCCAACGCGGTTAGCACGATTGAAACGATGGCTGAACACTTGGCACATCACGGTCACACGGGTAACAAATTGTGTTACGTGGGCGACAATGTGGCAGATGCATTGCTCACCAGCGCGGATAAGAAAGTCGCAAATTTCATCAATCCCGATTTTATTGTGCTTTCTGGAAACGCAGCCGCCCCAGTGTCTTATCAGCCCGGTCAAATCGAAGGTGTGCCGGGCGAGATTGTGTGTTATGTGCAAACGAAAAACGGGTTGGTTGAAGTGCGTAAGCATGACCGCGTTCCGGTGCTGCTGCCGGATGGCTCAACTGCCGCGGGACATCTGTGGATGGGTAAAACGTATGGCGCACAGGACATGCGTAACCCGCTGGCAATTCGTGTGCAGTCGGATATGGGCTTTGGCTTGATGATGAATCCGCAGATTGACAGAAGCATCAATCCGTCACTGGAAAGCATTTTGTTTGAAGCAGAACATGGCGTGAACGTCAATGACCGCACCAACGGCGTGGCGGCACAAATCGCCACAGGCGGCACGAGCTACCTGGAACCAACTGACACGAACCTGCTGTAAGGGGCGACCATGCAGCGCATAAACATAGTTGTTCAAACATTGGATAAACGAGACGGATACGGGCGTTTTAACACGCACATCATCCGTCAGCTTTCGCTGCTGGGGTTGCAGGTACATCCCGGCTTGCTGGAAGAATTGGATTATCCGAGTTGGATACAACGTATGCAGGGACGCGACTTCGGCAATTTAACGTTGACGATTGCGCCCGGCGAGTACGTGCGCGGCATTCCCGGACGCCAGTGGGTTCTTAGCATGACCGAAGACACCAAAATTCCGCGTGATTGGGTTGAAAATATTAACAACCACGCGGAACGGCTTATTGTGCCATGCGAACAAAATTTTGAAGCGTTTGAAAAATGCGGCGTCATTGTCCCTATTCATGTTGTGCATGGTGGCACATGCCCGCAGGAATTTCCGCTGCTGCCTGTTGTTTGCCATGATCGCGCCTATACCGTTGTGTGTTTAGCAGACAGGGGTGTTCGCAAGGGAATTGAAACATCGTTGGGGGCTTTTTTCCAAGCATTCCCAAGCGAAAGGGATGTGCGCCTGCTAATAAAAGCGCGTCCTGATTTTATCGGAGCAGAAATGCGCGGCGCGTTTATCAATCAACCACGCTTGTCGTGGTGGTTGGATGATGTAGACAGCATGGCAGACGTTTACGCCCAAGCCGATGTGTTTTTATATCCGGCGTATGGCGATGGGTGGGGAATGCCACCGCGTGAAGCTGCGATGATGGGCTTGCCAGTCATCGCAACCGCATGGAGTGGGACAAAAGTCGGGTTAGAGCATTGGGGTATTCCGTTGACGGAATATGCGATGAGCCAATCTATGCTGCCGCAAGGGGGCAGGTGGGCAAAACCGGATGTTCGACATGTCGCGGAAAAATTGCGTTGGTGCTACGAAAACCGCGATGCTGCCCGCGCCATTGGGTTAGCTGGCGCTAAGTGGTTGCGCGAGAACCAGACTTGGGCGCATACGGCAAAGAATTTAATGACGTTGTTTGAGGAGTATGCCGGATGGCAGACCTCACCGCAGAACAATTAACTGATTTTCGCGCTGACATAGGCGATGCTAGTGCCTCACCCGCGTTTAGCGACGCGGAATTGCAGCGGCTTTATGCGCGTGCAGGTACATATACCCGCGCCGTGCTGATGGCGTTTGAACAATTGATTGCCAATACAGCAAAGTTCACGGATTACACCCAGAACGACACGCAAGAAAAGAAATCGCAGGTGTTTGAAAACCTGCGGAAAACGCGGGCAATCTGGGCAGAAAAGGTAGCCGAAGAAACTGCTGAAGGTACGCAAAAACGGCAGGTGGGTATCGCGGGGCTATATGTTGCGCCACGCACGCGGAGTAAACCCAATGCCTAATATACCCAATTATCTTTCGCCTATAGGTGAAAATCGGGCGGTGGATGCATGGTCGAGAATTCAAGACAAACCGAGCAGCATTGTTGTCATACGCGGCAAAAACACCACATTGGCGGCGCAAACGGTTCGCATTGAAACCACATCTAACCCGACAGAAGTGAAGGGGGAAGGCGATGGCAGCAGTGCGCGTTTAGACGTAGTTGTGTTTGGTGTCACGGGTCATCCAACCGTTGCCAATACAGATTTAAAACGCGATGACCGCTTCGCAGTGTCGGGCGTTCAATACAAAGTAGTGCATGTTGTCTTTCAGACAGGCGAGATTCAGGCGCAGTGTGAGGCATTGGTATGAGTGAGGTCACAGTATGAGCGTACAGGTGCAATGGACAGGCGTGCCGCAAATGGTGGCGAATATGAACAGCTATCAGGGGCGGGTGCTGTTTGCCATTCAGCAAGTGTGCAATTACTTCGCGGTAGTGCTTGAACAAAGTGCCAAACAAGAAGCCCCATGGCAAGACCGCACTGCGAATGCCCGCCAGAGCTTGCACGCATGGGTTGAAGTGTCGCAGGATGTGGTTAGCTTGTATTTGTCGCATGGCGTTGATTACGGGGTGTATCTCGAAACCAAATATGCCGGGCGTTACGCCATTATTTGGGACACGATTGAAAGTCATTTGCTCGAAATTCGCAAAATGCTACAGGGGATTTTTGACTGATGGCAGCAGTACGACAGGCGTTAAAAACGCACTTGTTAGCCGACGCCACGCTTGCGGCGCTACTGACCGGGGGGGTGCTAGATGCCGAAGATTTGCCGCTAGATGGTGGCAGTCTCAGTGATATACCCCTGCAAAACGATGGTGTCAGAATTAAGCCCTTTGCGGTGTGCCGCTGGCGAGTGACAACGCCGAAGGAAATTATTGCAATCAGCCAGCGACGAACATTGGAATTGTATTTTTATCAGGACGCGGGTTATGTGACGATTGAAACCGCGCTACGGCGTGTCAAGAGCATCCTGCATCAAGTGAAGTTGTTGGCGGTAGATGATGCTAACCGCTACGCCTTTTTTAACTGGCAGCAAGACAGGGGCGAAGTCCCTGCACCTGAATTTGGCAATGTTGCCAGCCTTATGAGTCGTTACAGCGTAGATTATCTAAGGAGTGATTAACAATGGCATTCGCATTCGGTGAGGTGATGTACACCATGTCGGGGTTATTGGTTGCAAGCTACAACCCGACAGCAGACACATACGGAACGCCTGCGCTCGTTAGCGGCGGACAAACTTTAGATGTTGAGCCGGAAGCCGACACGGATCAACTGCGGGAGTACGGTGCTATCGTGGAAACACTGGCAGTTATTAAAGGTGCTAAATTGAAATTTAGCACAGGGGGGTACGATTACAGCGTTGTGGCTATTTTGTCGGGGTTTGCTGAGGTCATCAGTGGCACTGACCCTAATCAAAAACGTACGATGAAGGTCAAAGGTAGCGGGCGCGGGATGGGTTATTTTGGCGCGATTGGCGAAGCAGAAGCCACCGATGGCAGCAAGGTTCTGGTGGGTTTACCTAAAGCGATGCTCAACACCTTTCCGAAAGCGATGATGAACGGGCAAGAAGTTAAATTTAGCACGTCGGAAACTGAAGGGTATGCGTCCGCTAATCCAGCCAAAGACGTGATGGTGTTGCAAGTTTGGCAAGCCAATTGGACGCGCCCGACGACTGGCGCTGAATTCAAGACATTCTTTGCATAAGGAGACTACATGGCAACTTCCACACTTTCTGAATGGTTGGAGCAGGGCGATGAAATAACGCTGCCAAATTCACGCAAGGTCGTCCGTGTGCGTCAGGTTGATTTGCTATCAATGCTGTCCGGCGAAAATGCCTTGCCTAATCTACTGATAAACAATTTATTTGGCGATAAAAAAACAACGCAGGTTGAAATGACCGCCAGCGATATGCTGAAACTGGCACCGCTGCTGGATCGAATGTGCCGCCTCATGCTCATTGAGCCTCGTATCGTAAACACGATAGAGGAAGTGGAAGCTGGCAAAGGCATTTTGTTATCGTTTATTCCGTTGGATGACAAAACTACGCTGATGAATTACGCGATAGGGGGAGCGCAAGCATTTAACGATGCCGCCCGATTTCCTCTCAAACAGGGAACAAGCATGGATTCTGTACAACCGCAGCAAACAGATGTCTCAACTGCCGTCGGCGCTGCTGAGTCTGGCGAATAAACTGCTGGCATGGCAGTTTGATGAGGCATTGTTTTTGTGGGGGCGGCATGTCGATACGGAATTGGATGCCTGCAAAAATAACGATGAGCGTAAACGCAAATTAGAGCGTTTGCTTGCCGATGGCAAGGCGTCTAAGGCGCAACCTGTAGACGTGGGCATGTTAAAAATGACAGGTGGGGTCAAATTCAAAGACGGTTAGCGTCTTTTTTTTAGCCGCTGAAAAAGAACAGATGAGCGACTCGGTATGGTTTTGGGAGATGGTGGGGTCAACTTAGGCAGTGCTTACGGCATGGTGGTGATTTCCACCAACGTGGCTCAAGCTATGCAGGAAGCACAGCGCCAAGTGCAGGCGGGAACTGCCACCATGTCACAATCGTTGCAAGCGTGGGGGTCGTCTATATCGGGCATGGGCGCTCAAATTACGCTGGCAACGCAGCCGCTGATGAAATTAGGGAGCAGCGGTTTAAACGCGGCTTCTGATTTCGACTCCGCGATGACCGAAATTAGCGCCCGCACGGGTTTAGTTGGCAAAGACCTCGATACAGTGAGGCAATTCGCGCTGAAGATGGGCGCGGATACCGCGTTCTCAAGCCAGCAGGCGGCAGACGCTTTCCTGACACTATTAGCATCCGGTCAAACCACCGAGCAAGCACTCGCCACGCTGCCTGCTGTTTTGGATGCGGCGGCGGCAAGTGGCGAAAGTTTGGGGGGAAGCGCAGATGTTGTGACCAATATCCTTGCTAGTTTTGGGTTGCAAGCAACGGACGCTAAAAATGTTGTGGACAGTTTGGCGCGGGCAGCGGGGGCATCCAAAGCCAGCATTGGCTCACTGGGTCAAGGGTTTGCGAACTTGGGACCACTGGCAAGACAATTTGGCATGAGTGTAGATGAGACGGCGGCGGTTCTGGGTATTTTTGCTCAGAATGGGATTACGGGCGCGGAAGCGGGAACGCAACTGAAATCCATGCTCATGAACATGACACGCCCGACAGAAGATGTGCAGCAAACGTGGCGCAATTTGGGCGTTAGCATGTATGACGCTCAAGGCAACATGCGAAACATGAACACTGTCATTGCAGAACTGGATACTGCATTAGACGCGCTGCCAGTGGAACAGCAAAATGAAATTATGGCAAAGCTGGCGGGCAGCTATGGCATTGTCGGCTTATCTGCGCTACGGTCTGGTACAAGCATCGAAACAATGCAAAAAACCATGTCCGAGCAAAACAGCGCCAGCGACATTGCCGGGAAAATGATGCAGACCTTCAAAATGCGTGTGGATAGCCTGATGGGGTCATTCCAAACATTGCAAATTGAAGTCATGACTCCGTTTATGAACAACGTCCTCGTGCCGTTGATTGGTTGGATGACAGAAGCTATCAACAAAGTGACCGCATGGGCAAAGGCTCATCCCGCCTTGACTTCTGCCATTGTGACCGTCTTGGGCGTGTTGGCAACGTTAGGTCCCGCGTTGGTCGCAATGGGCGCGGGTATATCGTTTGCAGGTACAGCGTTAGGGGGGGTAGCCATCGCCGCGGGGGTTTTAACATCCCCGTTTGCATTGGTGTTGGCAGCGGGGGCGGGGCTTGCTTACCTATTTAGGGGCGAATTGGCAGCCGCCGCACGCCGCCTGAGCGATTCCTTTGAGTGGATTCAGCGGGCGTTTAATGCTACACGCGCTGCAATGGAACGCAGCACAGGCGCTTTTGATGCCATTCGATACAGTTTTGGCTCATTTGTAGATGATATTTTGGTATCGCTAGGGTTGCCTCAAAAGTTTGCTGATAACGCGCAAACGGCGTTTACGGGGTTGGTAGGCGGGGTAGATACAGCAGCGCGTCGCATACGTGGTATTTTTGCAACACTAGCATCCCTAGCCAGCGACTTTCGGTTTACATTTAACGCGGCGGGCATTGGCAGCGCCATACAAAGTTTGTTGGGTCGCAGCGATTATGCGTCCACATTACAAGATTTTTTTACGGAAAGTTTAGGCGTTAGTCCAGAAACAACCGACGCAATTTTAAGCAACATCAATTCTTTTATTAGTAACCTTCAAGCCACCTTTGGGCGCATAACAGGGTCATTGACACCCATGTTTGCCGAAATCGGCACGTTTATTCGTAATGCCATGTCGGCTATCGGATTGGCATTCGGGGAGATTGATACCAGCGGTATAGGCTCATTCCTGACAACAATTTTTCAGGTTGCCCAAACTCTGCTATCACTCACAAATCCGGTGGGGATTGTCCTCACAATTCTGCGGGCTTTTAACGTTGATTTCTTGGGCATTTTTGAGAGCATCGCCGGGGGCGTTACTCGTTTCTTCGCCACACTAAACAGCGGCGGCGGGGTGCTAGATGCATTTAAAGCAGCGTTTAACGGCGCGGCGCTGGTAGATGCGGTAGCGGGTGCGTTTAACGGCGTGGTTGCGTTTGTGCAAACTACCGTTCTCCCGTTGTTTAGCAATATTGGCAGCACGCTATCCCAAATATGGACAAATGCACAACCGGGCTTGCAGGCTTTAGCAGACTGGTTTTTAAACGGCGCGTTGCCCGCGATTGTCGGGCTAATTACCACCGCTGTTTTGCCCGCATTAGGGGCATTTGTCGGCTTTTTAGCTGGCATTTGGGCGATTGTAGCTCCGGCGCTTTCGTCTTTGGTGGAGTGGTTCACCACCACCGCTTTACCCGGCATTATGACGTTTATCTCCGACACAGTTATTCCGGGCATTGAAACATTCATTCAGGCGCTTACCCGTGTCTGGACGGATGTATCGCCATTTTTGCTGCAATTGCTGGACTGGTTTGTCAACAGCGGATTGCCTGCGATTATCGGCGGGGTGCTGCTGGTGGCAATGCCTGTCATTGAATTTTTCAAGAATGCGCTGTCTCAAATTTGGACAGCGGTACAACCTGCGTTATCGGCACTCTACGATTGGTTTGTGACGACAGGCTTACCGGGCATTGTTAATTTCCTCAACACGTCTGTCACGCCTATTATTCAAGACTTCTTTAATTTTATCGCAGGCGTATGGACTGCCATTGCCCCTGCGCTGCAATCATTTTTAGATTGGTTCACCATCACAGCATTGCCCGGCGTGATTGCCTTTATCACAACATCGGTTGTGCCTGTGGTCGAAAGTTTCTTCAATTTTATTGGCTCGGTGTGGACACTGATTCAGCCTGCGCTATCGGCGTTGCTAGATTGGTTTACCGTCACTGGATTACCTGCTATCGCCAACAATATCACCACTACGGTTCAGCCGATTGTTGAGGATTTCTTCAACTTCATTGGCGGCGTTTGGGATTTGGTGAGTGGGGCATTGGGCAGCTTGCTCGACTGGTTCAGCACTTCGGGAATTCCCGCCATCCAAACGGCTATTCAGACCGTGCAAGGCATATTTGAAACCTTCATTGGTATTTTACAAGGCATTTGGACAGCGGTGCAACCTGCGCT
>JALHOR010000025.1 GCA_022842885.1 Anaerolineae bacterium | reverse complement strand
GTTCCCCACCACTCAGCGTCCGAATCGGTTGGCGCACTTGGTCATATTTAAACAGCATTTTCATCAGGAAGGAGACCGCCTGCCCTTCGCCGCCGTCTTTGTGTTTAATCACCAAATCTAATGGCGTCTTATCCAGCCATGCTGTCAGTGTTTGATGCTCCTGCGAATAATAGCCAATTTTGACGCTGGGACCCACTTTGATAAGCCCTTCGTAGGGTGTATATTCTTCCAGAATCAGCTTGAATAAGACCGATTTACCCGCGCCATTCGCACCCACTAAGCCAATACGCTCACCATGCCGAATCGTGAAATTGACATCGCAGAACAACAACTCATCGTCAAATGCCATCGCCACATTATGCATGTCTAAGACTTTGCTGCTGCCACGCCAGCCGGAAAGCTCAAAACCGAGTTTTTTGGCATCAGTCACTTTTTCAATGATGTCGCCACGTTCTTCCATGCGGTCTAACATTTTGCGGCGTGAGCGTGCCTGTTTGATATGGCGTTCATCCACCACCATGCTTGCCCATAATTCAAAGCGGGCAATGGCGGCTTCAATGCGAGCAATCTCTTTTTGCTGTGCCACATATTGCTGCTGTTGGCGCAAACGTCCTAGTTCGCGCTGCGTGGTATACGCCGTATAGTTGCCGTGATAGGTGGTGATTTTGCCATTTTCCAGTTCCAGAATTTGTGTCGCCACTTCATCCAGCAAATAGCGGTCATGCGAGACAATCCAGACGGCACCGGGATACGCATGGATGAAGCGTTCCAAATGTTGTTTTCCAATCATATCCAGATGATTATCCGGTTCATCCAAGAGCAATACATCAGGAGCAGCCACCGCCAAGCGTACCAACGCCAGCAATTTTTTCTGTCCCCCGCTGAGTGCCTCCACAGGCAACTCGTAATCATCTTCGCAAAAGCCCAACTGCGCTAACAATTTTTTGACTTGCGCTGTGTGCCGTGTGCCATTCAGTCGGTCATATTGTTTCAGCAAAGCATCCTGTTTTTCCAGCGCCGTTGATAATGTGACTGAATCGCTGTAAACATCCGGGTTGGCGATGTGCTGTTCAATGGCTTGGAGTTCTTGTTCCAAAGCGGCAAGTTGTGGCGGCAGCAGCATCGCTTCCTGATACAGCGTATTGCCCGCCGTCAGTTCGACATCTTGCTGCAAATAGCCAATATGAATGCCATTTTGGATGATAATTTGCCCACTATCCGGTTTGATAGCGCCCGTAATGAGTCGCAAAATTGAAGATTTGCCCGCGCCATTGGGACCCACAAGCCCCGTGCGGTCACGGCTGCCAATAACTAGCGTCAAATCTTTGAAGATGTCACGCCCTGTATAATTGACCGTAACATGGTGCAGATGAATGATGTGCATGGTGTTTCCCTTTCGATAATTCGATAAGGCGCAAATCACCCGTGCGTGACATGAAAATAAACAGAACGCAAAAACGGGCAACTGCGCCCGTTTTTGATTGTGAACTCACTAAGACTTTAGAAAGTGATTGACTAATAGCTATCGGGCGCGTGAAATAGGAACGCCCAAGGTGCATGTCATCAAAACAAAGGAGAGAAGTGATGTGCCATTGAAATGTATCATAGTTCACATTGTAGGAGCATTTTCACATTTGTCCAGAACCAACCGCCACACTGGTTTTTTCAATGGCAGTTTTCAGGCGTTCCAAGCCATCCATCAATAATGAGCGCGGACAGCCAAAATTCAAGCGCACAAAACGGTCATAACCTGTGCCAAAAAAAGTACCGGGATTCAACGCTAATCGCCCTTCTTTGACAAAATATTCGGATGCGCCCATGTTCTCCGGCAATGCCAAGGCACTGCAATCCAGCCATGCCAGATAGGTTGCGTCGGGGACAGTGGTTTTCAACATCGGCAAATGGTCTTGAACGTATGCCACCAATATGTCGCGGTTTGCGCTCAGATAATCCAGCAGTGCCGCCAACCATTCATCACCATGTTGATACGCGGCAGTTGCCCCCACTAACCCCACAATATTGACATGCAGCCCCATGTTGCGATTTGCCATCTCAAATTGGTGGCGTAACTCTTTGTTTTGGATAATCGCAATCGAACAGGATAAGCCCGGCATATTATAAGTTTTGCTAGGGGCGATGAGCGTGACGGTATTCTGCGCGATTTCCGGCGATAACGACGCTATCGGAATATGTTTAGTGCCATTTAATAATAAATCGCTGTGGATTTCATCCGCGCAAATGAGCAATTTGTGTTTGAGGCAAATATTAGCAATTTGCTGTAACTCGCTTTCAGTGAAAGCCCGCCCGCCCGGATTATGCGGATTACACAGAAAAAACGAGGTTGTTTGTGGGGTGATGGCTTTTTCAAAAACGTCAAAATCTATCTCATATGTAAACGTACAATCGCCGGTTGGCACAGATCGCAAATCTGCCATGACAGCAAAGCGTCCATTATTCGGTGGCACGGTTAAAAAGGGCCCATAAACCGGTGTTTGCATCAAAATGCCATCGCCATTTTTGCCATAAGTGCGGGCAAATAGATTTAATGCCGTGACCATGCCCGGCACAAATACAATGTCTTCCGGTTTAACATCCCATTGATAAAGTCGCTGCATCCGGCTAGCGATGGTTTCACGGAGTTCAGGATAATCCAGCGTATAGCCAAAAATGCCATGATTGATGCGCTCATGAACATGTTCCAGCACGGCAGGCGGTGACATAAAATCCATATCGGCAACCCACATCGGCAGCACATCTTCATCAAAATAAGCCCATTTGGCGCTGTGGGTAGCGCGGCGCGGAATCACTGTATCAAAATCAAAGTGTGTCATAAAGCCTCGCAAGTTGTGATGACATCAAGAAACCGCTATTATAACCCCCGATGGCATATTTACAGCCATCGTTATCAAACCACATCAGACCATTGAGGCAGTATGGCGAAACCCAAAAGAGGGGACAGCGTTGGGTTCTATGTGTTGGTTGCGACCATTTGTGCATCCAGCATGGCTTTTATTATGCAAGGGTCATTGAATGCCGCACTGCCGGCTATCCAAGGTGATTTAAACGCAACCGGAGTGGATTTGCTGTGGATTGTGAATAGCTTTCAACTGCTGTTGGGCGCGTTAATTCTGGTCGGCGGTTCATTGGGCGATCATTATGGGCGCAAGCGCATTTTTATGATAGGCATCCTCATTTTTACGGCGGCGTCCGTAGCCTGTGGGCTTGCGCCGTCCACCAATTTACTCATTGCAGCGCGAGCAGTGCAGGGCGTGGGCGGGGCGCTGATGGTGCCGGGCAGTCTGGCGATTATTGCCGCTTATTTTGAAGGCGAAGCGCGGGGCAAAGCTATCGGCACATGGTCAGCATTTACGACGATGACCTCAGTGATTGGACCCACATTAGGCGGCTTTTTCGCGGATAATGGCTTATGGCGGGCGATTTTCTTGTTGGTGCTGCCCTTAGCGGCAATCGCATTATGGACGCTGCGGGTGGTGCCAGAAAGCCGCGATGAAGAAGCGCCACGGGACTTGGATTATCCCGGCGCGATTTTGATTACGTTGGGCTTGGCGGGCATTGTGTATGGCGCAACCGAAATTGGACGCACGAGCGAATTTGGTGGCATGGGTTTAGTGGCACTCATCGCGGGCGTTGTTTTCTCGGTGCTGTTTGTCTTTGTCGAAGCCCGCAGTTCGCATCCGATGATGCCATTGACGCTATTTCGGTCACGCACGTTTGGCGGTGCCAATTTGCTGACGTTATTTTTGTATGGCGCGTTGGGGGCGGCGTTATTTTTTGTGCCGTTAAATCTGGTGCAAGTGCAAGGTTATTCGGCGGCGGCAGCAGGCGCAGCATTTTTGCCTATTTCGCTGTTGTTAATTTTGCTCTCGCGGTGGGCAGGTGGCTTGATTGGCAAGTATGGCGCACGCTTGCCCCTCACAGTGGGTCCAGTCATTGTTGGCTGTGGTTTTGCGGCATTATCGCTGCCGGGTGTAACGCAAGGCATGGCAGACTATTGGACAACCTATTTTCCCGGCGTGCTGCTTATGGGGCTTGGCTTGGGCATTTTGGTCGCACCCTTAACAACCACCGTGATGAGCGCCTTGCCATCGCACAATGCCGGGGTCGCGTCTGGCATTAATAACGCAATTTCGCGTGCCGCAGGCGTTCTGGCGACGGCAATTATGGGCGGGCTAGCGTTGGTTATTTTTGCAAGTACATTGGCAACTCAACTCGATACTTTGGCATTGCCGGACGATATAAAAGCCGCCATGTTGGCGGATGCTGGCAACTTAGCGGAGACGGTTGTTCCAGACATGACCGATGCCGAGATGACTGTACAGGCACACAATGCCATAGACACCTCTTTTGTGGCAACATTTCGTATCATGATGTGGATTGCTACTGGTTTAAGCTGGCTGAGTGCGCTGTTGGCGTTGATATGGATTGAGCCACAGCTTGTCAAAAAACCTGTGACGTAGCCCTTATCCGAAAACAAGTTTTTTGTAGTGTCGAGGCATGCCTCGACACTACAAACAGAATTTACGAATAGCAACGTAAGAAAAATTGCCACATTCGATGAGAAGCAGCGGTTTTCTATTAAAGATATATTCACAAAGGATAATCATATGCAACGTTTGATGTTGTTTTTAATCATCTGTCTTGTGCTGCCGTTTTCGGTGGTACAAGCGCAAAGTGTGGATTGTTTGCAGGCGGTCAAAGATGCTAGCGCCACGCTTGACCAAGCGCGAGTGGCGTTGGAAGCGGGCAATTCAGCGACTGCCGTTGCCCTCATCAATGCTGCTCAAACGTTGATGAGCCTGTGCGAATTAAGCACGCCAGCGGAAGCAACAGCCCCTGAGTCTGCGCAGCCAGCAACAGCCACGCCCCTGCCTGCCGCACCTGCCGAAAATACGGCTGCGCCCGTGCCGACTGAAACGGTGGCAACTTCTAGCGATAGCAGCGCCCCATATACGGTGAATGCGCCGCAAATAGACCCCACCAAAGGCATTGCTTTCGTGCGGTTCGCGCACACATCGGCGGATACAGGACCTATTGATATTTTTATGGAATCGATGGGCAATACGCCGCTGGTTGCCGGGTTGGATTTTGGCGAAGCAACCGATTTTGTTCTGATGAACTCTGACCAAGAAACATTTATTATTCGGTCAGAATTGGGCGCGGAACTGGTACGTGATCGGCGGGGCTTCACTGCCAATAGTTCGTGGATTATGTTGGCGATTGGCTTGCAGAGCAACTTTTCGTTTTTAGTCGAGCCGATTTCCGTCACGCGCAATGAATATAACGATTCAGCGCGGGTGCGCGTGGTGAACATGATTCCGGGAGTTCGTTTGGGTGTCGAAGCCAGCGATGGCACACGCTTCGCTAGAGGGTTATCGTATGTGGGAACACAAGATACCAATGCCACGCCCGGCAGCTATCAACTCCAAATTGTGACTGCTGAGGGGAATGCCTATAGTGAACCGGTCGCGCTGGATTTTGCTGCCAATACGACGTATACACTCTTTATTATCGGCGGCGGCACCAGTGGCGTTACAGCAAAACTCATGGTTCTGATGAGCGAGCAGGATTTGACGCGCATTCGGTTCGTCAATCAGCGGGCAGAGAGTGTCGCCTTGTATTATCGCCCCGGCAATAATTTATTGGTGGATAATTTTGCGCCGGGAACGACCACCGAATATTTTACCTTACCGAGTCGTTCTACTGCGTTTATCGCTTATTTGGCTGGCACGGGTCCCGGCAGCCGCGAACAAGCCTCTATTTCTGTACAGATGCGCCCCGGACGGGATGTAACGGTAGCATTGAATGCCGCTGGACGCATGGAAGTGATTGAAGAAACACTGACGATTTTGACAGCGCCATAAATATCAGGCTGGTGGGCGGAACACAAATCCGCCCAATGTTATTTTTATGCGGCTCGTCGTATCGGCTGAAATTGCCCATAGGTCAAAGACCGCCAGAGCCATTCCATCACCCCAAACCGGAAATATGTCATCCAAGCCCGGCTTATCACAATTTGAGTGCCAAAAATCAATATGACGACACCAAACATGACGGTGGGCGCTAACTGGTCATATAATCCCAAGCCATACCCATAAAACAGCGTTGTACAGACCAACGAATGCGACAAATAATTGCTGAGTGCCATCTGTCCGACGGGCGCAAGCCAAGCCAATTTTTCGGCATTGAGCAGTACAAAACAGGCATAGGCAAAGCTAAGGGCAGGTGCGCCCACATGCACGCCGATACTCACCAACCAACTATCGCTGGCGCTATAGCCTGCCAATAATAGCCCATTGCCTATCAAGCCCACTACCAGCGCCCCTTTCCACCAACGGCGCAAAAACGGTTGATAATGCTCTGGTTTATCCAGAAACCCGTTGCGCCCAATCACCAAGCCCAATAAAAACATCACCAGCACCATCGGAATTTGAATATCGAGGATAACTTGCTGATTTGCCCGATGACTCACCAAATCGGCATAAGTGCCTTGCGTGTATAAAGCAATGGTTTCTGCGCTCATCATGTCGCTCATTTGGCTCGTATCGCCCACGATACCAAAATAAATGAGACCACTGGCAGCAATAACGACTGCCAAGCCTAATAACACCCGATTAGACAAGCGCCGGACTAACAGCAGCAGCACCCCGGCGACAGCATATAAGCGCAAAATATCGCCATCCCACAACAAAATCGCGTGTGCCATGCCGATACTAAATAGCACCAATAACCGCCGCAGATAAAAGCCCACAAAGGGGCGTCCACTGCTTTCCATGCGGCGCATTTGCACAGCAAAGCCCACACCAAATAAAAAGCTAAACAGCAAATAAAATTTGGTCACGGCGAAAAAGGCAATGCCAATATCCACCAGTTGGTCAAGCTCACTGCCACGCATCCCCAATGTGCCTGCCCGCAGTGCTGAACCGCTAAAATCCAACATATTCACGAGTAACACACCAAAAAGTGCAAAGCCGCGCAGCACATCCAAAACCACGATTCGTTCTTGAACAGGTTGAACTGAATTTGTTGTCATGCCGACTCCTCCTGAGCCAAAACAATATGAAACACATCACAAGCAAGGTCTCGCTTGTTATTTCGCAATGGATAGAGTTGAGTGAAGTAAACGATGTTTAAGAATTAACTTGGTGAGGTAACAATGCCTCCAAAGAGGGTTGTTATCAACACGCGGGCGGCATCACGCCGGGCAAGATTGCCATCATAAAGACTTTGCCATGTGGCAAACAGCGCATAATCCAGATAATGCACGATCCACTCAGCCGATAAATCGTGTTTAAATTCGCCACTGGCTTGCCCGCGCTGAATCAATGCCAAGATGGGCAATTGGGACGCACTTTCTGCCGCCACAAAATCCGCATGGGTTTCCAATAAGGGTTCGCGCAGCAGAAAATACAATTTGTCCCCTAACGGAACAAGCGCCTCAATAATGCGTTTTAAAGCCTCCGTGGCGCTGCCTTGCTCTGGCTGACTGGCTGAAATTGCCTGCGTTACCAGTGCCAATGCCCGATAGCCCAATGCCAAAATCAAGGCTTCTCGGCTGGCAAAATAACGATGCAAAGTGGCTTTGCCGATACCGGCGTACTCGGCGATTTCGGCTAACGATGCCGTAGGTTTGGTGGCGAGTAATTCACTTGCCATATTCAGCAACTCAATCCGGCGGGCATCTTTAAGGGATGTATCAGTATCATGCATGAGTACTTGTCTCCTCTTTTGAGACTATTTTATCTCATTTGGGAGTTTTGTCAATCATGAATTGAGATGCTATTTTGATTTGGCAGTGCGGCAAAGGCGTGTTACACTCAGGGTATCGTATTGAGGTTAAGCGTTTCCGCGTTGCAACTAACAACGCGGAAACCAGTAAAACAGTAACCCTAGGAGGTCTACTATGGGGATTATACCGGATTCCAACGATGCTGCGGATTGCGGAGATGGGATGAAACAGTGCAGCAAATGTGGCGCGTGGTTGCCCGCCACCACCGAATATTTTGCACGAGATAAAGGCAAAAAAGACGGGCTACGTTACGATTGTAAAGCCTGTGCCAATCAATCCCGGCGCGATACCCGCCGCGCCTTTAAACAACAAACTGAATCGGAACAAGTATCGGTTTGCCCAGATGGGATGAAGCAGTGCCGCAAATGTGGTGAGTGTTTGCCCGCCACAACCGAGTATTTTGCAAGAGATAAAAAAGGCAATATGGGACTGCATTATTGGTGTAAACCCTGTTGTCATCAGTACAACAACCAATACAAACACGCTCATAAAGAAGAAATGGCTGACTATATGCGTCGCTATGAAGAAGAACGACGCGAAGAAAGACAAGCCTATAAGCAGCAATATCGAGAAGAAAATCAGGAGTATATTGCAGAACATAAACGTGAGTATCGGCGAGCTAATCATGTACGATTGCTAGCAGAAAAACGAATTTATGACCGCGAAAATCGTGAAAAAAGTGTTCAGCGCAGGCATAAACGACGGGCGCAAATGAAAAAAACAGGCGGTAGATACCACAGTAGCCATATCGCCGCACTGTATGCATTGCAAGAGGGGCGCTGCTGCTGGTGTGGCAAAACGATGATTAACCGCATTATTAATCGGAGTGCGCCGCGCAACCAAAAATTCACCGTAGATCATATCATCCCGATACATCGTGGCGGTTCAAATTGTTGGTGGAATTTGATATTGGCATGTCAGAATTGTAATGCGTCGCATCATGCGCGGTATGTGTTTTTGGAATGGCAGCCACCCGCCTTGCTTGAAGACATGGCTGAATATGTGGTTGTGATGCTGCAACTGGAAACACTGTGGCAATATTGGCGTTGGTGTTGGCGCTTGGGGACGAAGATAGCTTAGGTAGAATCAAAAAAGTCGCTTTTCAGCGACTTTTATTTATTAATATATTATTTTTCGGGAAGGAAAGGATTCGAACCTTCGATGCGCTTTTGGCGCATAACCGCTTAGCAGGCGGCCCCAATCGTCCACTCTGGCACCTCCCCTTATGTACTGCATGTTAAAAATCTTGTTTCAGGCGGAGAAAGAGGGATTCGAACCCTCGATACGCTTGCACGTATGGCGGTTTTCAAGACCGCTGCCATCAACCACTCGGCCATCTCTCCACATCCGAGTATGGCATAGACAAAAACATCATAACATGGTGGTGGCAGCGGGTCAATCCTGAAATGCGCTTGGGCAATCCTTATACAATGTCCACCAATTCGACTTCAAAAATCAGCGTGGCATCCGGCGGAATCACCCCCGGCGCACCACGTTCCCCATATGCCAAATGCGACGGAATGTAAAAAATGGTTTTGCCGCCGATTTTCATCAGTTGCAAGCCTTCTGTCCAACCGCGAATCACACCTTTTAATGGGAAAGTGATGGTCTCGTTGCGTTTATACGAGCTATCAAATTCCTTACCATCCAAGAATGTCCCGCGATAATGGACTTCCACGCTGTCGCTGGCTTTGGGGGTAGCCCCGGTACCTTCGACAATTATTTTATATTGCAAGCCGCTGGCAGTTGTTTTGACACCCGGTTGGCGCTTGTTTTCATCTAAGAATTTTGCGCCATCTTCTTTATGCCCCATGAAGAAAATGTCCTTTGCTGGCTATAGAGTCATTGGGATAGATATGTTATGTTGATACCAGTTTGCTTACTCTATCATGCCACAAGGAAAAATCCTATGTCTATATATACAACCCAGATCCAAACCTTACGCGACTTCCCCGATGCCCTAGAAAGTCTCATAGATGGGCTGACCCCCGAAGAACTGACGACGGCATATAATGCCCCTGAATGGACAATTGCCCAAAATGTGCATCATGTCGCCGATTCGCATATGAACAGTTTTATCCGCCTAAAATTAATTTTGACCGAAGAAAACCCGCCGCTAAAAGCCTATCGCCAAGCGGATTGGGCAAACTTGCCAGACGCTAATCATGCCGATGTGGGCGTATCGTTATTGCTGCTGCGCGGTTTACATGCGCGTTTGGTACAGGTATATGAATCGCTCACGGATGAACAATGGGGACGCATTGGCACGCATACGGAATCTGGCACGATGACGCCGGCAAAACTGGTCGAAATATATTCTAACCATTGCCAAGCCCATCTGAAGCAAATCCAAGAGGTTTTGGACAAGATGCCGAGCTAATAGCGGTGATGTCACAGGGCAACCGTAGCTTACACCCATCGCAGAATGCGTTATGATGATGGAAAATTCAATATAGAGGAGAAGCGCCATGCGTCGTCGTGCCTTGTGGCTATGGATGATTCTTGTAGCAGGGTTGGTGGTTTGGAGTGTGGCTGCCCAAGATATTCTCACACCCCTAACTCCCTCCGAAGATAGCACTATCCAGATTAGTTTTCCGCCGCCCGTTTATGTGCTGCGTGGGAGTGTGGATATTCGTGGTACTGCTGATGTTGAGCAGATGGCAAATTATTTTCTGGAATTTCGTCCTTTAGTGGTAGATGACCCCACCACTGACGAAGATGAAAGTGACGAAACCGAGAAATCGCGTCCGTGGTTCCCGGCATCGCTGCCCGCCGCGCAAGCAATTCAAGACGCTGTTTTGGGCAATTGGAATACCATCACAGCGCCCGATGGCTTGTATGAACTGCGCTTAACCGTCAATATTGTGGGCGACGAGCCTCAGTTTTTCCGGGTGAGTCCGCTGCGGATTGAGAATAAACCGCCGGATTTTGTGGCACAACCGGATGCCAGCAGCACACCCACCTTGCAACCACCCGCCCGCCCGACGCTGATTCCAACACCGACGGCACTGCCCGGCAATGCGCCCGCCCAACCGACGCCGCGCCCATCGCCCACCGGACTGAGCAGCACGACACCCGTAGCCATTGCGGTTGCCAATGCCAATGTACGTTTAGGCGATAGTGTACTTTATCCGCGTGTGGGGTCATTGCAAACCGGCGAAAGCGCCACCATTTTAGGCATCAGCAGCTTGGGATCCGGTTGGTATTATGTTCAACTGCCGGATGGCGCAAGAGGATTTGTCGCGCCGAGTGTGGTGCGTATTGAAGGCAATATCAGCACTTTAACGCCCATCGTGCCACCGCCTGTCCCCGCCGCGCCGCCCACTTTTACGCCTTTCCAAACAGCGGTGGCAACCCAATCTACTGTTGTCGCCACCCCGGCACCGGGAACAGGTGGCACAGTCAACCTTGTGATTTCCGGTTTTCGTTTAGAACCTGTTCAGCCGCGCTGTGGGGAAACGTTCCAAATTTTTGTGAACATCACCAACACAGGCACCGGCACATCGCCTACTGGATTTACAATGTCACTCGCTGATAGGCACAGCGCCAGTGGCACTACTGCTGGCTCAACCAGTGCCACTGTCCCACCATTATCCGCAGGCGGCAATTTCTTGTCGGTGATGAATTTAACGGTCAATACATTTTTTGAAGAAAGCCATACCATCACCGCCATTGTGGATTCGGGCAATGCTGTCGCCGAAACCAACGAAGGCGATAATGTGAGTGGGGTGAGTTACACGCTGGCAACCGCCGGGTGTTAAGAAGTGTGGAGGGCATTGCCACTATTTAATCGGTGCAATGCCTTCTATTGCTATTCTGCACCAATTTCCAGCCGAATTTCGCCGCGTGGCACTGTCAGCCGATATTGGATTTGAATGGCACTGGTATCGTAGCGGCGCGAGACGAGAATCCACTGTGTTCCCGTGTCTTCCACTGCATACAGTGATTCGTCACGAGTAGGAAATTGATTCAGGCTTTTATCCAGCACGAAGCGTCCAGCGGCAGCATCGGGGATGAGCAAGCGCAAATTGCCTGCTCGCACAAAAAATTCCCCCGGATTTTGTGCCACGCCCGGCGATAATGGTTGATACGCGGGCAGCGTCACCAAAGCATCACCCCGCTGAATATCCAGATTTAAACGTTCCAAATCCAGACTGCCCATATCAAATGTCCCATTGCCATCAACGCCAGCAAATGCCACTGAGATGGCAATATCTTGGGGGAGTTCCACCTGCATCGTGCCGCGCCCAATTTCTTCTAACAGGGGATAGGGCGATTTTTGGCGTTCACGCACCGTAAATGTGGCAAGTCCGTCGCCATATTCTTCGTAAGTATGTTCCAATTCGTTGCCCGTGCTGCCCGAAAAAGACACCTTAATGTCGCGGCTGCCCGGTGCTAAACTGAAAAATTGCACCTCTGTCGCCAATGCTTCTACATTGATTTGGACAGTGGTCACACTCGCGGACACGGTTTCTGTCAATGTGGTTTGATTCGCCGTGAGGACATTATCTACCCGCGATGAGAAAGCATAACTGGCGATGCCACCCACCAATGCCACGCTGATGATAAGCGCGATAACGCCGCCATATGGCACACGTTGTCGCAGCAGCAGCGCCCCACCCGCAAAAATTAAGACCGATGGCAACCCGCGCAGGATGACATCAAAAATGCCAAATGGGATAATCTCAAGGCTGCCCGCAGTAAACACAGCCGGAATCACGATGGCAACAATCCCAATGAGGATGTTGCTCGTCGCGCCACTTTGCACTTGACGAAACAAAAACACCAATGCCAATACTAGCGCCACAATCGGCAGGTACAAATCCGCGCCGGATGCCGTGCGAAATGTGCCGGGCATTGCTGCACCGAATAAAATTAACGCCCCAAACAGCAGCGCCAATAGTGTATTGAGCGCCGGGCTGGCACGCCGCCGCCCTAACGCTGCGGGCGGTAGTAACCACCACAAGAGCAAATAGAGGGCGATTCCGGCAGTGATATTCCATCCAGTTAATAAAATGAATATCAACCGCCAAACTGGGGGAGATAGCGGAGTCCGGGCAGCCAACCCGCCACAGACCCCGCCCAAAATACGATGTGTGAGACTGCGTTGCATAAGGATTTACGACGCTTCCAGACGCTCTAATGCCTGCGCGGATAATTTACGCACGCCGGGGTCACTATCTTTCAATGCCACTTGCAGCGGCTTAATGGCACGTTTATTGCCAATTTTGCCAAGTGCCATTGCCGAGGCGCGGCGCACCGCCCGATTTTGGTCGAACAATGCTTTCACCAAACCGGGAACAGAAGGCTGCCCAATGCTGATTAACGCCCCAGTAATCGCCATCCGCAGGAACATATCATCATAGCGCAGTGCCGTCAGCAGCACTTCGACGGCATTTTCGGCTTCATCCCCGATGCGCCCTAAGGCTGTTGCCGCCAGATAGCGTGTGCCGGGGTCGCCATCGCGTACCAGTTCAATGAGATGAGGCACGGCGGGCGCATAGGCAAATTCACCCATCATTTCAATGGCTTTAGCGCGTTCTTCGGGGCTACCATGCACCAATGCCTGATATGCCAGTTCGATTTGAGTCAGTTCAGTCATGATGTACTTGCTTTCAGGAACATAGAAAACGATGCAGTCCACACCGCATCGTGACAAGGGTTGTCGTTCACTTAATTTAGAATGAATAATGAAAGCAAATCTTACATTTATTCGCCGGAAGATGGTTGTTTAGCGGCACGGGCGGCTTTGCGTGCCAGTGCTTCTTCGCGTTTGCGGCGTTTTTCTTCTTCGTCATCCGCCACCCCTGCTGCTGAACCCTCGGTTGCAACGACTGCTGCCGGAGACAAACGCGCTTCAATTTTTTCTGCCCGCGCTGTCCAATACGCCACAGCCGGCGACCCTTCATGCGCCGCATGGCTGTTATCGCTGCGTGTACCAAAATACATGACGGCAACCACAATCAAAAAACTCAGCACAATAATAATTCCCATGACGGCAACTGCACCCGGTATCATCGCAACTTACTCCTAAATCAGCTAAAATCACAAATTGTCTTTTATTATATCCCAAACCCACTAGGATGGTACTGAAAAAAACAATTTCATGGTTAAAATCATGCTGCGCCTAGATTAAAAACAAGACGAATTGCTTGTGCATCAAGGGGCTTTCTGGTAACATGGGGCAATACATTGTGTAAAAAAGAACAAACACCACTGCTCACAAGACAATCGAATATCCAAACATCAGGTAAATGACGTTTATTTTCCCTAGTCATGGCACTGGGATTCCGGCTGATTGAGCTGTCAACAGAATTAAAGGCATCTTCAAAGGTCAAATTTATGGATATACAAAATCGGAATAGCAACACCACGGGCGAAAGTATGCCGATACCCAGTATCGGTTTTATGGTCATCTTTGGTGTTTTTGTGTTGGTGGCGGGCATTGGTGTCGCGCTGTTGGCACGCAATGGCGTTTTACCAGTTTTGCCTGTCCAAGCATCGGAACAGGCAAAAAGAACCGATGATTTGTTTTATGTGCTACTTGGCATCGGCAGCATGGTCTTTTTCTTGATACAAGGGCTGCTGCTGTATTCGGTGGTTCGCTTCCGGGCGAAGCCCAATGATGTCAGCGATGGTCCAAACTTCCATGGGAATGCTCTCTTGGAAATTGTGTGGACAATTATTCCAACGGTGGTAGTGATAGTGCTGGCGGTGCTGTCTGTTGTCGTATGGAACACCAATAACGCCGTCTCTGAGAATGAAAATCTGGTGGATGGACAAAAAATTACGATTAATGCCACCGGACAGCGTTATGCGTGGTCATTTGAATATCTGACCAACGAAACGAATATCAATAGCGAGCCGATTGTTATCAATTCCAAAGAATTGCATACTTATGTCGGGCAAGATGTCAAAGTGGATTTAAATCCGGTGGATGTGATTCACTCTTTTTGGGTGCCTGCCATGCGGATTAAGCAAGATGTCATCCCTGGACGTTTAACATCCATTCGCTTTAAACCCGCTAACGATAGCAATTATTATGAATACACGCAGGTGACGGGTCCGCTGTATTTGGTTTCAGAGCCGGGTGTAGATATTCCGCTGCCGACGCCTGAGCCGGAAACGCCTATTGCCGAAGCCACAGCCGAAGCAACTACAGCACCGGAAGCAACTGCTGAAGCGACTGCTGCACCGGAAGCCACTGCCGAAGCGACACCGGAAGCCATGACTGAACCCGCTGCCGAAGAACCCCAAGATGAGCGTATCGTGTTTTTCGTAGAAGATGGCGATAATATCGAAACGCAAATTTTGGGCTACGACGAGAGTGGCGCTTGGGTGAATGTGACGCTGCATATTAACGATGAAGTCAAGCGCACAGGCTGGATTCCGACCGATGCTTTGGGAACATTCTATAACAAATATCGCATCGTCTGCGCCGAATTGTGCGGCGGTGGACATGGCGAAATGTTTGCATGGATTCATATCCATGACAGCGAAGAAGCCTTCATGGGGTGGTATAACCAAGAAGTCCAAAAACGGTTTGAACCGCCCAAAGACCCGGTGATTTTGGGGCAGCAAATTTTGGAAAGTGGCAAATATCCGTGTGCCAATTGTCATGTGTTGGATTCGCTCGGTTGGGCGGGTATCACAGGACCGGCGTTAAATGGCATCGCTGATAGAGCCGGTAGCCGTGTATCGGGTTTAAATGCCGTTGAATATTTGCTGGCGACAATTCATGAGCCAAATGCTTATCTGGTGCCGGGTTATGCTGCCGGGCAAATGCCGCACTTTGGTTATGATGAGACTGCTCCCGCTGGGCAAATTCCCTATAATCAGATGTCGGAAGCCGATTTAATTGGTATCATCGGTTACTTGTGTACGCAAACTGCCAGCGGCAACCCGCAAGACAATACCTGCGGATTACAATTTGGCGATGATGGCGCGTTGGTGGATGTGGATTCTGCCAATATATTCATCAAAGCATTTGCCGATGTGTATGATGATAAATATGAAGCAAACGAATAACCAATACTCAGCCGGGGCGCGGCGGGGCAATGTTCCCCGCCACAATGAACAGTTTCAATTATCATAAAATTTCACGGTTTTATCTGGAAAGGTTCTGGTATGGCAACAATTTCAGTTCCTATCGGGCAGCGACAACCCAAAACCCGAATGCCAGCGTTGGCGGATATGCTGCGCTGGACTGTTGACCACAAAATTATTGGTATGCAATACATGGTGGCAGCGTTTGTCTTCTTCTTGATTGGGGGGACGCTGGCACTCATGATTCGTTGGGAACTCATGACGCCCACGCTGGATGTGATGCAAGATGGCACAGCGTATAACAGCTTATTCAGCATTCATGGCACAGTGATGTTATTCCTGTGGATTGTGCCAATGTTCGCCGGGTTCGGGAATTATCTTGTGCCGCTGCAATTAGGCGCGAAAGATATGGCGTTCCCGTGGTTGAACGCCTTTGCGTTTTGGCTCATTCCCCCGGCAGGAATTTTCATGCTCATGGGTTATTTCATGGGGCAAGCCGAAGCGGGCTGGACAAGTTACCCGCCGCTGAGTACGCTTTTTGGCAATGATGGACAAACCATGTGGGCGATGTCCCTTCACTTGTTGGGGATTTCGTCCATTTTAGGCGCGATTAATTTTATCGTGACGATTTTAAATATGCGCCCAGAAGGCATGACCCTGTGGAAAATGCCGCTGTTCTGCTGGGCGACACTGGCAACCAGCATCATCGTGGTGATGGCAACACCATTTTTGGCAGGCGCATTAACGCTGCTGCTGCTGGATAGAGTGGGGGGTACCTCCTTCTTTAATCCGGCAAATGGCGGGGATGTGCTTCTGTGGCAGAATATCTTCTGGTTCTACAGCCATCCAGCGGTGTATATCATGGTATTGCCCGGCATGGGGATGTTGAGCGAAGTCTTGAGCATCCACAGCCGCAAGCCGATTTTTGGCTATCGCATGATTGCCCTTTCCAGCATGGCGATTGCGCTAATTGGGTTTACCGTGTGGGCGCATCACATGTTCACCAGCTTGCAACCGGAACTGCGTATTCCGTTCATGATTAGCACCATGATTATCGCTGTGCCGACAGGCATCAAAATGTTTGGTTGGCTCGGTACATTATGGGGCGGCAAAATTCGCTTCACCAGCGCCATGTTGTTCAGCTTGGGCTTTTTGTCCATGTTTGTGATTGGTGGTATCACGGGCGTGATGCTGGCAAATGTGCCCTTTGATTATCAGGTGCATGATACCTATTTTGTGGTATCGCATTTCCATTTTGTGATGTTTGGCGGCAGCGTATTTGCCATTTATTCTGGCATTTATCACTGGTTCCCCAAAATGACGGGACGTATGTTGGATGAGCGCATGGGTAAATTGCACTTCGCACTGACCTATTTTGGCTTTTTCTTCACGTTTTTCCCGATGCATATGGTCGGGATGTTGGGGATGCCGCGCCGCGTGGCGGTGTACGACCCGCAATTCCAATCTTGGAATGTGCTTATCAGTCTTGCGGCATTTGTGCTAGGGTTCTCGACGTTAATTTTAGTGTATAACATCATGGTGAGTTTATCGCGTGGGCGTGTCGCCGGGGCAAATCCTTGGCGGGCATTAACGCTGGAATGGGCAACTTCATCGCCGCCGCCTGCTTGGAATTTTGATGAAGACCCCGTGCCGTTTGAAGACCCCTATGGATATGGCACGCAAGCTGCTACCGATTATCTGAACGCCATTGACCGTACTTTTGGTGTGCCAGACGAAACACCGGAACGCGGCGGTGCGTTGCGCGTGGCATCAGCGCCATCAGGTGATTAATGATTAGCTTTTGGCTCTTGGCTATTAGCTTTTAACGATGAATAACATAGGCAAATTGGTTAATTCAACCAACAAAAAATCGGGTTATGGGTAGGGGCGAACCTATGTGTTCGCCCACCAGTGGGAGCGCACGTAGGCGCTCCCCTACAGGTGCAGAAATTAAATTTTATTCTGCCTATATTGTAGGGGCGCGATATATCGCGCCCGAATAACATCAATATGGATACTATTGGATTAGGGGGTTTGGCACGCCACACCTAAAACCTTTACCTTATCATCATAGATGCGACGGTTTTATCGTTAAGTGTTAGAATGAGAACTAGATGCAACCATCATCAATCTTAACTAGAGAAGAAAAAGCGCGGCTACGGGCAGAAAAAGAAGCCGCTATACGTTTGAAGAATAATAAATTAGGCATCACCATTTTTCAGGCATCATGGATTTTGGTGTTTGTTTGCCTGATTATCGTCAACTGGCAGTTAGGGTATACTCCCGGTTGGCGTCCAACAGAAAAACCCAATATCATTTTGCCGATTGTAGCGACCATCGCCTTGCTTGCCAGCACTTATTTTGCGTGGTCGGCAGTCAAAATGGTCAAAGCCGATCATGTCCAAACGTTTCAGCAGCAGTGGTTATATGCTACCGGACTCGGCGCGGTCTTTCTGGCAATTATGTTTCAGCAAATCTTTTCGCTGCCGCCGGGTGGCACTGGAACGCAATATGTGTACCTCTACCGGGCGATGATTGGGTATCATGCGTTGCACGCGCTGGTGATTGGCGTGATGATGGTGCAAGTTTTTCGGTATAGCCAACACGGGAATTATCATGCGGGCAATCATTGGGTTGTCGAAGCCACCGCCCGCTTGTGGTATTTTGTGACTGTGGCATGGGTCATGTTTTTTGTCGTGCTATATTTGATATAAGTCTTTTCGCTATTTTCGCATTAAAGAGGTGTTTATGGTCATAACACGAGCCGGATATATGCGTGCTTTGATGGGCGCGATAGGCGGTGCTATTGCCGGATTGCTGTTGGTATTTATTGTGCGTGGCGCACAAGGGCTAATACCCTCCGGCGACGGATTAGTGGCGCTGATTGGCGTAAACATTGGTGCATTTGTTGGGGTGATGGCAAATACAGGCGGTTTTGCGTATATCCTGCGCGGCAGCCCCCCTGTTAAGCCTCTTAGCCCCGGCTTCTGGCGTGCCGTTTGGGCAAGCATTGTTGGGGCGATTATCGGCTTGATTATCGCTGATTTGCTGGTCAAAGCACAAAACCCAACAGTAGTCGCGCCAACCGCCAGTCCCGCGGCGAATATTTTTATGATGCTGGCGGGCGGTATGATGGGTACATTATGGGGTGCTGGTGTCATCGGTGGCATCACCATCAAAGCACCGAAACCGGGTTTGAATCGTGCTGTGCCAGCGGCAATCCTGACCTTTTTACTTGGGTGCTTGTTCGTCTATTTTTTGCGTGGCTTGCAAAATTTAGATCCCGTATGGGATCCATCTGTGGCATTGGTGACAACGCCCTTTTTCTTCGCAGCGGCGTTTATTTGGGGCATGGGCGGGTTTGACCCGCGCATGAGCGCCCATGCTCACCCGCCGGAAGAAGTGTCGGAAACGGCGATTGTGCCAGTTGAAGTGCATGATCATCATGAAGATGTTGAACCCGACCCCGTAGGCATTTTGACCAGCCAGATTTGGGTAGTGTCGGCGTTGTCTATTCTGGTGGTGGTGATTTTGTTTGCGCTGGCATTGTTCCCGCATGGGTTGTTGTTGCGGCAAACCAACGATGAGTTTGGGTCTGCTGCTGATTTTGCAACCGGTGTGGAGTGGTTGACCCCGTTGGGGCTGCCTTTGGCAGATGGCAGAAATACTTTCCAAGCTGATGAACTGAGCGTCTTTATCGGGTTCGTGATTTTTACGTTGGTTTCCGTAATGGCATTTGCTGGGCTTTTGGGGGCGCTTTTTTATGGTCTCAATCAACAAGTGGCTGAAGTTCGCACCCAACCCAAAACCACGATTGAAGACCCGCTGAATTACACGACTTGGTGGTCATACTTTTTGCATGTGCCGCTGCGCTTAGGGAATTTGGTGCATCAGGTTTTGGCGGCGATTGTGGGCAATGTGGCACGCGGTTTACGCAGCGGTATTCCGGCATTCTTTGGACAAAAATAAGGGGGAAGCATGGCACAGGCAGCCGTTCCGCAGCACGCCGCGCATGGGCATGATGACCACCATACCCGGCTTTCAAACGAAAATCAAAAGCTGGCGATGTGGTTATACTTGGCATCGGAAGTGGTGATTTTTTCGATTTTTATTGGGGGCTATGCCATTTTCCGGGTAAATAATCCCGCCAGCGTCAAAGCTGTGCATCAAACCTTGGGGTTGGTGTTGGTGACGGTGAACACCTTCTTGCTGCTTGCCAGCAGTTACGCGATGGTCATGGGGTTGCGGGCAATCCAGATGAAAAATCGCCAGCAATTCATGATGTGGATTGGCGCAACAGTGGTGTTGGGTATTATCTTCGTCGGTGGACAGTGGGTTGAATACCGTGAGTTGGCGCATCATGAAATCACGCTGGCGGGCATCAGTGACCAGTTTGGCGGCTTTGGGATGCGTTTTTATGCTCCAACAGCCTTTCACGGGGCGCATGTGATTGTGGGCGTCATTTGGGCAATGGTGGTCTTATGGCGCGGCTCACGCGGGCATTATGATAATAATCCCATCGGCGTTGAGATTTTCGGGCTATATTGGCACTTTGTAGATGTGGTGTGGATTATCCTGTTCACGCTGATTTATTTGGTGTAAGCCAGTCCCTAGTCCAAAGAAAAGGGCGGAGGGCTAAGAGGGTGTCTATAAAAAAATATTGAGGTGATTTGTGGGATGACACACAGGTCATCCCCTACGCAAAATTCACTGTGTTCGTAGGGGCGACCCAATGTGGTCGCCCACAACCAATCATCACATTGGATTTAACAAATACTAAAAGCTAATAGCTAATAGCCAAAAGCTAGTAGCTAACAACAAAGGACAATTTCCGATGTCCCATGAAACACAAATCACAGTTGCGCCGGATACACCCCATGATGACCACGCCCATAGCGATACCGTAACGCTGCCCGTCTTAGGCACGATTACTGTTCCGGGCGGGATTTACACGGTTGTTTTTGTGGTGCTTGGCGTGCTGACGTTAATCGAAGTGCTGATTGGCGGGTTGCCAGAAGGCTTCGTCAAAATTGTGGCGCTGCTGGCAATTGCCGTATTAAAGGCGCTGCTGGTCATCATCTTTTATATGCATTTACGCACGGATAATCGCTTGTTTGCTGTAGTGTTGGCGCTGCCACTGGTGATTGTGCTGCTGTCTATCCTATATTTGCTGGCAGTTCCCATCGGTGAAGGCTTAGGCTATTTAGCTTCATAGGTGAGGGATGGTAGAAATCCCGCAAGACACCGCATCTTCCGGCACATCGTCGGGACTCAAAATGGTGATGGAAAACGCCCAAAGTGTGCTGACGTTTGTGTTGGCATTGGGCGCTTTTCTTTCTGGCGGCGGCTTCGTGATTGTGCATGTGTATCTACGCCAGTACACCGCCATCATGCCAGAGAGCATCCCGCCAACCCGTTATTTGCGGGCAGGTGTAGGCTTGATGGTGTTTATCTTGGTTTCTGGGCTGCTGATATTACTGCTCGGCTATGCGGCAACTTGGTTAGAAAAACGCCTGAAAATGGCAGAACGTCTTTCCCCGGCTGCGCTGAGTTTGATGCGAAAATTGCATTTAATTCGTACTGATGCCACTGAAACGCTGACGCAATTCCCCTATTATGCCGTCTCGTATATGCTGCTGCCGCTGATTATTCCGGCGATACTGTCGCGCAATGTGACGATTTACAACAGCGTCATGCTGCTGCTGTTGGTGTTTTCGCTGTTTTATCTGTTTGATGTAACATTGGGGCGATTACCTGCCTTTATGCGCGGCAGTGGGCGCTTAGGCAATCTATTGGGGCTGTTTTTGGTGCTGCTGTTTTATACGCTGCTCACGGGTTGGCTGTATGGCATTGATTTATACGGACGCCTGCCGCACGAATTAGGCGGCGGTTCACGCGCTGCGGTGCAGGTGGTCATGCAGGATAACGCTTATCTGACAGCACTCGGCATCGAACTGGATGAAAATCAGCAGCGGTCAGAGCCGTTGTGCCTGCTGTTTGAATTGAATGATGGCTTGCTGCTGTATAATCCACGCCTGAAAAATGCTGTGGTTATCACGATGCAAGAAGCGATGCTGGTGGCGTACCTAGATGCGGGCAGTGCCGCTGCCTGTACACCACCGGGGTAACATGGGGGCAGAAGCATCCTTTCTGCCCGGATAAACCGTGTTGGGAACTTATTCTAGACAGGGCGAAACCGGGTGGTCTCGCCTATATCTAACATCATTTACGATTGTTCGGCGCAAACATCGCGCTCATCAAGAATGCCATATTGCGTCCGTTGTCTTTTAGTCAAGTCAAGTGGATTTTGAGCGCAATAATCCGCAATG
This sequence comes from Anaerolineae bacterium, assembly GCA_022842885.1. Taxonomy (GTDB): domain Bacteria; phylum Chloroflexota; class Anaerolineae; order Aggregatilineales; family Phototrophicaceae; genus JALHOR01. The sequence goes on along the minus strand of JALHOR010000025.1, from coordinate 35,399 downwards.
ACATCATCCAGCTCAACGCGCCACAGATTCACAGCATCATTTTGGGCGCTGCCTGTCACAATATATTCTCCATCGGGTGAAAATTCTGCCCAATAGAGTTGTTTAGTGTCGCCAGCATCCAGTACCCGCACCAAACGACCCGTTGCCACCTCCCAAATGCGGGCTGTACCATCCCAACTTGCTGTTACCAATAACGTGCCATCTATCGAAAATCGGATAGACCACAGGGTATCGGTATGTCCCACTAGCGTGTGCAATTCTGCGCCAGTCGCTACATCCCACACATGCCCAAAACCATTGGTATCGGCAGTTGCCACCAGTTTGCCATCAGGTGAAAAAATGCCATACGGCACGGGGGCGCGATTATTGAGTGACCGGATTTCCTCACCCGTCTGGGTATCCCATATACGAGCCGTATTATCGCTGCTGGTTGTCAAAATCATGGTAGCATCGGGCGAAAAACTGGCAGAGGCGACCACGCCTGTATGCCCTTCAAAAATCTGTAGCGGCTCACCCGTTGCCACATCCCAGACGCGGGCAGTCAGGTCAAAACTGCCTGTTACCACTCGTGTGCCATCGTTAGAATAGTCGGTAAAGTTAATAACAGCCTCATGTCCCCTGAATTCTTGGACAGTTTCGCCAGTGGTGGCATCTATCAGATAAGCAACACTGCCATCATTTTCTAAGGGGGCGAACAAATATTGTTCATCGGGCGAAATAGCGATAACGCGAATAGGTTGCTTATATGTGATGAGATGACTAACGCCCGCCCCATCAAACTGCCAGCGAGAGTATTCACCAAAACCGCCAATATATAAGCTAGTGCCATCGGGCGAAAAACGCGGGAAATGAGTATGGTCATATTGGTTAGTCACAAAGCGTTGCGGCTGCTGCGGAAATGCCATATCCCAGACCGCAACCTCATTCCAATCACTCATGATTAACGATTTGCCATCCGGCGATATATCGAGGGCATACCCCCCATTATTGGCAATATACCGCCCAACTTCATTGCCCGTGTGGATAGACCAATGAATAGCTGTACCTACATCATCAAGGGTTACGACCATGCCGCGATTTAAATCATAATCGGCATTGTGGACATAACTGGTATGCCCGGCAAACTCAGCAAGAGGTGTACAAGTTGTCGTATCCCATGCATGGACAATATAGTCATCCGTCACAATGAAACTAAGGCGATGCGGTGTCTCATATTTTGATGTCCACCAGTGATTTTGCATCTTGGCAGTATTTGCCTCCAATAGCGTACAAATCACTTCTCCGGTACGCGCATCTTCTAAATAAACCCGATTATCCGCATCCTCTATCGCAAACAGTAAATCGCCGCTGCTATTGTGGGGGACAAAAAGGAGTGTGTGCGAATTATCTATCGCAAATGGATAGCGTTCTAATGGATTGCCTGATGCTAAATCCCACACCTGAAAATGATCAGGCATCCAGCTAATCATTTGACTGCCATCGGGCGTGAACCAAGCATAACGGGGCGTAGTCCCATTGGTATAAGTACGGATAATACTGCCGCTGGTGACATCCCACAGGCGAATATTTCCATCAATTCCGGTCGTTAAGAGGGTAGCACTATCTCGTGAAAATACCACACTTCTGACAATCGTCTCTTCCGCGAGCAAACGCAATTCCTGCCCCGTGAGGGCGTCGTAAATGCGTGTTCCGCCTTCGGTGCAAGTCGCAATCAACTTGCCATCGGGTGAATAATTTAACCCATTAATCTCAAATTGATGTCCGGTCAAAATGTGGCGCACGACCCCTTGGCGACTGGCACGCATCAAGGTTGCATCTGCCCCCGCAGTATAACCGTACTCTAAGCTGCGAATTGCCAACGCCAACCCTACATTGCCGGTTGCGCCATTATCCATAGCATTATCAGCCTGTAAGTAAAGCCGCTGTTGTTCGGCACGGTTGAAATTCGCTTCGCTGGTTGCCCGCGCTGCTTGTTCTGCTGAGAGAGCCGCTTGTTCGGCTATCAGTGCATCGTTGGCACGGTCACTTTCACGGAAAGCAATCGTTGACAATCCAATCGCAATCACCAATGCTACCGCAAACACCGCCACCAACCCGCGTAAGAAATTCTGCGAGCGTTTTTCCAATTGTTTTTCGCGGGCTTGGCGTTCTTTTTCAGCTTGAGCATCCAAATCCCGTTGAACGATGCTTTTTTCGAGATAGGCTTTTTCGCGGGCAGTGAGGGATAATTGGGTATGCGCTGCCCATGTCTCGAATTGGTCTAAACGTGAGCCGCGTGCCAGAAAACTGCTATCTTGTTTTGCCTTATGCCATTCGTCAGCCATAACAGATAGCTGGCGCTGAATCTTGATTTCGTCGCGGCTTTCATTCAGCCAACTTCGCAGGCGTTCCCATTCGCGCAAGAGTGCTTCATGGGCGACTTCAACAGTGGGCGTGCGTGTGCCGGGGTCAGTATCCAGCGAAAACAGGCGATAACTGGCAAAGGTATCTATCACATCTTCCAAAATATCCCCGTCGGTTGCCAATGCCTGCAATTCTGACCGTGCTGTGCGGCGGCGCGTGTCTTCTGTGCCTTCGCCCAACGTGACCAAACGCAAGAAAATTTGGCGCGTGATGGCTTGCGCGTCGGCATCAAGATTCAAAAATACTTCTTCGGCACGTTTCGCCAATGCGCCGATAGTGCCGCCAATTTGTTGATAGGCTTCACGAGTTAAAAGTCGTCCTTTGCGTTGTTCAAATAATTCGGTGAGGGCATATTGCAGGAGGGGCAATGCGCCGGGCTGATAATTCACGTCGCCAATGATGGCACTGACCAAGCCGGGTTCAAAGGTCACGCCCACTTGTTCGGCAGGTTTAGCAATCGCCCGTTCCAATTCTTCGGCAGAGAGGGGCATGATGGTTTCGAGATGGGTACGCACCAATTCGCCAAACTGCGGATAATGCAATGGACGGTCATAAAAATCAGCACGTAGCGTCATCACGATACGAATGCGGCTGCGCGGTTCGGTGACAGCGGCATGGAGCAAATCGAGAAAATGCTGCCGAGAATTTTCATCGTCCAACAGCGTAAACACTTCCTCAAACTGGTCAATCACAATCACCAATTCGCTGTTGTCGTTGGGCAAAATCAAACTAGCGACCCGCGCCAGCCCAAATGCGTCGCGGCTGAGGTGTTCATGCAAATTGCCTGCCTGATTGGCAGCGATTTTCGTCAGGGCAATTTCCAATTCATCCAGTGGGCGCGACCCCGGCAGCATCTCAACCACGAACCATTTTTCCGAACCGGGTAGTTCGCCGCGCCATACCGCCGGAATGAGACCCGCTTTCACAAGACTCGATTTGCCGCTGCCGCTGGGACCCACGACAGCCAAAAAGCGTCCGCTTTCGCCACTTTCGCCCAAGCGTTTAATGAGTTTTGCCGTGATTTTTTCGCGCCCAAAGAAATCCTGATTATCGGCAGCTTGAAAAGCGCGTAAACCCTTGTACGGATTTTCGGGATGAAAATCTTCCGTCGGAATCATCACCGCTTCGATTTTTTCATCCGATTTTACGATAAGATGCAATTCTCGCGCCCGAACAATGGCTTGAACGCGGCTGCGTACCCCCAACTTGTTATAAATCTGATTGACATACCATTTGACCGTACCAAGCGTGACGGTGAGTTTTTGGGCGATTTCTTTGTTGGATAAACCGTCAATGATGAGATGCAAAATTTCGTGTTCGCGCTGCGTCAGCAATTCTTCCATCGTGGTCGAAGTGCGATTCATACCGACGGCTTCGCGGAAATCAGCGGCGAATGCCAACGCATCCGGGTAACGCTGTTCTGGGTTTTTTGCCGTCGCCTTCTGAATGACCCGATTAATCTCATCTTGGAGCGACAACTCAACAGTGGTGATGTCCGGCAGGGGGTCATTGATATGCTTATACAGACGCTCGACGGAAGACATATTTTCAAACGGGTGATGCCCGGTGATAAGTTCAAACAATGTCACGCCCAAGCTGTAAATATCGGTGCGGGCTGTTACGGGTTCGCTGCGGGCTTGCTCCGGCGAAATGTAATCCAATGACCCCACAATCGCGTCTTGCTGCGTGTGGCTGTTCTGGATATTCAAATCTTTGGCGATGCCGAAATCCGTCAAGTAGGCATTGCCATCTTCATCCAAGAGAATGTTGGCAGGTTTGATATCGCGGTGAATCACGCCGTTACGATGTGCCAGCGATAATGCTCCGGCAATTTGGTCTAGCACCAATGCCGCCGCCCGCAGTTCAAACGCGCCATTTTGCAAGGCATCGCGCAAACTGCCCCCACGTAGCCAGCGCATGACGAGATAAGCACCTTCTGGGTCACGCCAATAATCGTACAACGGCGTGATGTGGGGATGCTCCAACCGCGCAATAAGTTGGGCTTCGCTCTCAAAACGGCGGATAAAATCCGGTTGATTCGCCAAGCCCGGTAGGATAATTTTGATGGCTACTTCGCGCCCGACGGTAGATTGATGCGCCCGATACACCGCCCCAAAACCGCCCGCACCAATGCGCTCGCGTAAATCATAGCCTTTGATATGCTGCTTATTAAAAGTGTCCATAGTCGCATCTCCGTTATTCGATGTTCCTAGTATAGAACAACCAGAGTCAACTCTGAGGACACTCCTAACTTTTTCCTATCCCTCTTGATGCTGCGGCAGAGCCGCCATTATCACCAGTGCCGCTGCATGATTGACAAATTATCTGCATCCTGTTATGCTCATCTCATTAACCTCTAAAGTGCTGGTATGTTCTGCCCGGATGCAGAGCATTTCTCAGGGGAAGCCGGTGTAAGTCCGGCGCTGTCGCGCAACGGTAACTGATTTTTTCAGAAGCCCGAATGCCTGCCACCACTTTAGCTCGGAATTACCTTCGCGGTGTAAGGGAAACGAGCGTGGAATGACTGTGTAACAGGGATTCCCGCCAATGGCGGGTTTTTGCGTTTTTCTCCCTTTTTCTCACAATTCCCATCCTCAGTTTGTCCTTTCCGTCGGAGATAAATTTTTTATCTACCGTTCAAGGATAGGAGATATTGTCTTATGTATCACAAAATTTCACGATTCATCTTTTTTATGGGGTTACTGCTGCTGCTGATACCCGTATCAGCACAAGAGGCGGTTGCCGCGTGTGTGGCAGAAGGCGCATATGACCCTGACACGGATTATTTCCCCGATAAAATCAGCATCGAATACGCGCAAACATTCACAGTGGACTATTTTAACCACTATAAATTAGTGACCGTCACGCAGCCTTGGGCAGGCGCAGCCGAAAGCGATGCTTTCCAGTATGTGTTGGTGCAATGCGGCACGCCCACGCCCGAAGATTATCCCGATGCTCAAATTGTTACCGTGCCGATTGATAGGCTCATGGCGTTGTCCACATCGTATTTGCCACATTTGGTTGAATTGGGTGTTGCCGATACGCTCATCGGCGTAGATGAATTGGATTATGTTAGTTCAGCCGAAGTTTTGGCGCTGGCAGAAAACCCGGATTTTCTGGAAGTAGGTAGCGGCGCAACCATTAATATCGAAAGTGTGTTGAATGCCGAACCGGATTTGGTGATGGCATTTGGTAGCGGTATTCCTGAATATGATACGCATCCCGTGTTAATCGAAGCAGGCGTTCCGGTGGCGCTGAGTGCTGATTATGTGGAAGCGACGCCGCTAGGACGTGCTGAATGGCTGAAATTCACTGCGCTGTTTTATAACGCTGAAGCTGCCGCCGAAGACCTCTTTGCCGAAAAAGAAGCCGCTTATAATGATTTAGTGGCGCTCACCGCTGATATTGCCAGCGATGAAAAACCGTTGGTGTTATGGGATAGTTTTACGGCATTTGGCGGCGGTTGGTTCATCCCCGGTAGCGACAGTTTTTCTGCACAATTCTTGCAGGATGCGGGCGCACGTTATGTTTTGGAAGACTCGGATTTGGTGCAAGGGCAAGCCAGCAGCGTTATGTTCGATTTTGAGACGGTTTATGATGCTGGACTCAATGCGGACATTTGGATTCCGGGGTCATTTGGTGTGACGACGCTGGCGGATTTGCTGGCGCAAGATGAACGCTATGCTGATTTTGCTGCGCTGCAAAATGGGCAGGTGTATACCAATGGACTGCGCTTGAATGCCATCGGCTTCAACGATTATTACGAATCGGGCTTGGCGAATCCCCACTGGATTTTGGCAGATTTGATTGCCCTCTTTTACCCAGATTTGCTGCCAGAGCATGAGTTTTATTTCTTTATGCCGTTGGAATAAAAGTCCCTAGTTGTCAGTCCTTAGTCCTTAGCTTTTAGGGCTGGGGATAAAGTTGCCCCAGACTAAAGTCGTGGGGCTAAACAAAACCAGCCCACCTTGCGACAGGGCATCACGCACTATCGCCCCTTGCGACTGCGATTCAGGCGTTTTTGAAGCAGTCTCTTTAGCAGACTTGTCAGTTTGGCTGCCGGAAACTTTAGTTTCTGGCGGCATGACGCATTGATAATCGAACTTTGCAACAAAGCAGTTAAAAGCTGAAAGCTGACCGCTGATAGCTAAAAGCTAATCGCTAATCCCTGAACAGCTACAAAGGTGATACCGTGTCTCAATCTGTTTTACAGACGCCGCTGGCGGTGGCTGCCAAACCTGCCCAACCAACTATTTTCATGATGCCACGTTTTCGCTGGGGATTATGGGCAAGTTTGCTGATACTGCTCATCAGCATTTTTTTGTTGAGTCTTGCCATTGGCTCAGTCAGCATTCCGTTGGATGAGATTGTGCGCGTGTTATCCGGCGGTGAAGCCAGCCGCCCGGCATGGACAAATATTATCCTCAAGTTTCGCTTACCCAAAGCACTGACCGCGATTTTTGCAGGCGCAGCCCTCAGCGTCAGCGGTGTGTTGATGCAAACATTTTTTCGCAATCCGTTGGCAGACCCTTTTACGTTGGGCATTAGTTCCGGCGCGAGTCTGGGCGTGGCATTGGTCGTCTTATCTACAGGAACGATTGGCGGCGCGGTCTTCGCTGGATTGGGACTTATCGGTGATTTTGGGTTAGCCGCTGCTGCCAGTATTGGCGCGGGGTTGACGATGCTGCTAGTGTTGGTGGTTGCCCGCCGCATCACATCTTCCACAACCTTGTTGATTCTGGGGCTGATGTTCGGGTATGCCACAGGCGCAGTTGTCAGTTTTTTGATGTATTTCAGCATTCCAGAACGCTTGCAGGCATTCAGCAATTGGGGCGCTGGCACATTTAGCGGCGTCACTTGGACACAGATGCTCATCCTGATGCCCGCCGTGAGCCTCGGATTAATTTTGGCATTGATGTTGGCAAAATCCTTAAATGCGTTGTTGCCCGGCGAAACCTATGCTCGCAGCATGGGCTTGAATCTGGCGCGAACCCGCTTGGGCATTATCATCACGGCGGGATTGTTGGCGGGAACGGTGACGGCTTTTTGTGGTCCCATTGGCTTTTTGGGGGTGGCAGTGCCGCACTTATGCCGAATCCTGTTTAAAACCGCTGACCACCGCACATTGATTCCGGCAGCGATACTTTTAGGGGCTGTTGCTGCGCTGTTGGCAGCACTCATTGCCGAAGTGCCGGGCAGCGAATTGGTGCTGCCCTTAAACGCTGTTACTGCCTTTTTTGGTGCGCCTGTGGTCATGCTTATTTTGCTGAACGGACGGCAAAAGATATGAAACCGCCTTTAAAAGAGACTGCTTTTTGGCGGCAGTCTCTTGTTGTGAGCATTAGGCAGGTTTTATGGCGGTAATGCGGGCGCTGTAAATGCGTGGCATTCCAGCTTGGGGCGCAACAATTTTCTCAGCAACCGTCTTATCTACGATGGCAATCTGGGTAAAACCCGCAGCCCGCATCATGCCGGTATATATCTCAGTATCAATCGCGCCCGTCACACACTCTGCCCATTTCGACATATCGGCACGCAGTTCGGATGTAAAATCGCCTTCCGTGACAATATCACTGATGCTGATGCGCCCGCCCGGTTTTAACACGCGGAAGGCTCCGGCAAACACGGCGGGTTTATCGGGTGAGAGGTTAATCACGCAATTAGACATCACGACATCCACGCTGTTATCCACAACCGGCAGTGTTTCAATATTGCCGCGACGAAATTCGACATTGTTCACACCCATTTTGGCTTTATTGGCGTTGGCTTTTTCAAGCATGGCAAGCGTCATATCCACGCCGATAACATAGCCGGTGCTGCCCACACGCTCTGCCGCTAGGAAACAATCTATGCCACCGCCACTGCCTAAATCCAACACGGTTTCGCCCATTTTTAGCTCGGCAATGCTCACTGGGTCGCCACAGCCCAACGATAATCCGGTCACATCTACAGGCAGATTTGCCAGCATCGCCGTTTCATACAAGGCGACCTGCTGTGATGTATCGTTGCAGCAGTCATCGCTGCAACACGATGCTGATTGTCCGCTGGCAATTGCGCCGTAACGCTGTTGCACCACTTCATGAATAGTCACCGGGGCTACTTCCTGCAAAGTGATATGGCTGGTGCGGTTGCCACCACAGCACTCCGAACCGCAGCACGCGGTTTCGGCGGTAGTCGTTACGGATGTTGCTTCATTAAGATTTTGGATGGTCATGAGAAAATGCCTCGCTGGTATAAGTTGTTTCCCGTACAGACGGACTTTTCCCTATAAAGACGCAAAGTGCCTCAACAGGATGGTTGGGCGCAGCAGGTACACCGCCCCTGAAAATCAATCACCGTGCCATAACGGTCAAAGTGAAAATGGCAGCACGCCAGCAGCAGTTCGCGCAGCATTTTTCGCGCTCGTTGCACCCGCGATTTTGCCCCCGACAAGGATAACCCTAGCCGGTTTGCCAATTCTTTTTGTGATAAGCCTTCATACTCGGTGAGGATTAAGGCTTGTTGATAATCATCAGGCAGCACCTTCAGCATATTTTGAATGCTGTGCGTCAAACGGAGCGTTAAATCATCGGTTTCATCGGGCGTATCTGGCAAATCCAGAACAGCATCAAGAGTAACTTGGGGTTTCTGGTGGCGGTAAAAATCAATAATAGCGTTGCGGGCAATTTGATACACCCATGCCCGCAGTTGAGCATCCTGCCGCAGAGTATGCAGGTGTTGATTAATCTTCACATACACATCCTGCAACACATCATCAGCGGTAGCATCATCCGGCACACGGCGGCGAATAAAGCGGCTGAGAGGGATATGAAACTCATCCCAGATATGTTCTACCGAAATTCTTTGCATTACGACAAGCTCCTGCTGGATTCAAAACAGGACAATAGACTCCTAAGCCTATTGTCTGCTTATTTTGCTGGTTGTTCAACAACTATATGGTATGCGTTGGTCTATAACGGGGGCAAAACTGCGCTTGGGTTTTGACCATTTCACCGCCAACCAGTTCAACACATGTGTGAGCCAACCAGAAGAATCATCGTTCTCGATAGCAACAGCAATAACAGCATTTGCCACCCTTTCCTGCGCTGCTTCCACCCGCAAATCCTGCTGACGCTGGATAACCGCCTCGACATTCAAGTACATCTCACGACCCCTTTTCATGAATATTTGACGTTCTAGTGATAAGAGACGCAAATACCAGAAAAAGGACGCAACCAATCCCCGAATACACCTATTTAACGCGCATAACCTTGGTCAGCCAGCCATTGGGCTGCACGACCAATCGCTGTGGCATCGCGCAATTCTAATACCAAACGCGGTTGCTGCGGCAGCGTATTGAGCGCCGCGAATAATGCCCCCCAATTAATTTTGCCTTCGCCCGGCAACCAATGCCAGTCTGCCTGCCCATCAGTATCTTGGACATGCACATGCGCCAGCAATTCACCCGCTGTTTCGACCCATGCATCCGGCGCGGGCGCACCCTGCATAAAATTGATATAGGCGTGTCCAGTATCTAGGCTTTGGCGCACGGCAGGCGAGTTAAACGATTCAACCAATCCGGTTAGCAGTGCCGGGACTTTATCGAAGATATTTTCAATCACCAAGGTGCAACCGATGGCTTCTGCCATTGGCACTACCTCTGATAATGTCAGATGCACCAAATCATAATATTGCTTATCTTCATCATTCGGGCGTTCCGTGTGGTTGGGCATCCCCAAATGTTCAAACGGACTGTGAACAACCATGTGGGTTGCGCCCAATTCGCCGCAAATTTCGAGGGTTTGCTTCAGGCGGTCAATCACAGCCGCGCGAATTTTGGGGTCATAGGCAGCAATCGTCATCCCCAAAAACAGCCCATGAATACCCATCCGTCCGGTATAACCATCCAACTGTGCCTTAATATCTTGAACCAAACTACGCCAGTCGCCATCTACCACGCTGGGCATCACAAAATCTTGGATTTCCAAATCGCGCTGGTCGGCAATCAGCCACTCCCGATACTGCGGCAAATACTGTGATGGCAGCGCCGCGCCAATCAAGGGCAAGGTCATATATTCTCGCTTTCTGATGATGAACAATCGCCTAACCATGCCACAGTTTCATACAATAGCGTTTAAAACGAGTTTAAAAAATCGCGCAAGTTTGCCCGATTTTGCTGCTTGACTCTCCACCGACTGGAACGTTTATTCTGTCTATAAGCATAGAGAAAGTCATTGTTCATGCTCAAAATCAGCGAATTCTCGCGGCTGACGCGGCTGCCCATCAAAACATTACGGTACTACGATGAGATTGACCTATTGAAGCCTGCCCAAGTGGATCAGTTCACCGGGTATCGGTATTACTCGGCAGAACAATTACCGCGCTTGAATCGTATTCTGGCGCTCAAGGCACTGGGTCTCTCCTTGGAGCAAATCAAAGATGTGTTGGATGAGGCACTTTCGGCAGAGCAGATTCGTGGGATGCTGCGGCTGAAGCGGGCAGAGATTCAGCAACGGCTGGAGGAAGAACAACAGCGATTGCTCTATGTGGAGGCAAAACTTAAACAAATTGAAGAGGAGAACAGCATGTCTACTTACGAAGTGATTCTCAAACCCGTACCATCGTTCCGGGCAGCATCCGTGCGTGCCGTCGCTGCTGATATGAACCAACTAGGTAGCACACTTGACCATGCCTTTGATACGGTTGCCGCTTATATTCATCAGCATGGGGCAAAGCAATCGCCACGCCAGGAAGAATGCGGTGTGACGTTATATCATGCGATGGATAAAGAAATCCATGTTGAAGCTGCTTTTGGCATTGAAGGCGCATTATCTGGCAATGACCATGTTCAGGTCTATGAGATGCCCGCCATTGAGCAGGCAGCATGTATCGTACATCATGGAACATTTGCCACGCTGGAAAATGCCTATAACGCCCTCTTAAAATGGATTGACACCAATCAGTATGAAATTGTTGGACCCAACTGCGAAATCAATTTAGAGTATGAACGCGGCGGCGACCAAACCAAATTTGTCACCGAGATTCAGTTCCCGGTGCGGCAAAAACAGCAACAGTAACCCGCTATATTAGATTAAAATTGCCTGCCTAATTGCTAGTCAAAGAAATTGGTAAAAGTGAGGGCAAGCAAGCTAGCAAAGAGTTTTAACTCTAATCCAGTTTGGGTACGGGTGTGTAGCTGCTTGTATTCCCGTGCGTAGTACATACTAAATGCGCGTATCAGCCAAAGAGCTTTTCGCGCTTGGTGGCACAATATAGGTCTCGTCCATGATATTCCTCCCCTCAGAAAAGGTGTCGAGACCTTCAATTCTGCCGCAGGTACACCATGTTCACTAACTAGCAATCAGGGTAATTTGAACATGATTTTAGAAATCCACATACAAGCGGATTTCGTAAGGATGGCGCATATTCATTTAATGATAATTTTTACTGCCTTTTCCTCAAAAATATGCTCATATTTGCACAATACATAACCACCGGTTAGCCTACGTTTTAAGCCATTGTATAGAATGGATTGCCGAAAATCGGTTACACTAGACGCACGCATCAGGGACGAAAATCGGTCATTTGATTGATGACTAGGTGACATTCTGTTTCGATTCAACACTTAGTCCTCAACACTCAGCACTATTTTCAAGGAGACATTTATGCGTAAAACACTTTTGTTATGGACGCTCCTCGTTACACTATTTAGTTTTTTCGCTGCTACTGCCGCTGCCCAAGATACCAATGATACTTTCACCCATCAGGTACAGCCCGGCGAATATTTGCTCTCGCTCTCGCTGCAACACAATGTCTGCATTGACCAAATTAAAGCCGCGAACCCTGACTTGATTTTTGGTGGGCGACATGACCCGCTGCCAAGTGCCGAAATCAAAATCCCAACCGACGCACCGGAATGTTATGAACAAATTTTCGTTATGTCGGGTGATTCATTATTAGATGTTTCAGAACAATATAATATTTGCCCAGAAGCAATGCTGTGGACTATACAGGGCAAGTCAATTATATGGAGCGAACATAACACTCCATTAAGACACTTAGGTTTAGATTTATTTGTTCCTCTAAATGCACTCCCCTGTTTCAATGATGAAGGACAGCGACTTTACTATCAGAATGTCTTTAAGGATGGAGAGTGGCAATTTGTTGAAGAATACACTGATATGCAAGTCTATACAGTCAATTCTCCTCAAGAGCAGGTAAAAAATATTGATGAATTCGCACAAAAAATGGATTTATGTCCTGCGGATCTTATCTGGATTAATCCAGCACAGGTTTTTATCAAAAATGATGCACGGTCTTGTGATTTTATCACTTTAGATAATGGCAATATCCAAACCTTGTATGAGGTTTCCCGTGAGTTGAATATCTGTATAGAAATCATCAAGAATGTTCAAATATTTTGGCTCGATACTTGGACAGAATATGTTGACACTACCATTGCTATCCCACAAGATGCCCCGCCTTGTTACGACAAAAACGGCAATCGGCTGAATCATGATGATAAAGCCGTCCACGAAACGCAGCCGGGCGAATTTTTAGTAGATATTGCTGAACAATACGATGTCTGTGTTGCGGATTTAGTCGCCGCGAATCCTTTTATTGACGCCAACCAGATTCGTCCGCCTAAAGTGTTGTTTATCCCGGATGCACCACCGTGCAATCGCCCCTATCGTCACAAGTTAGCAGAAGGCGAAAATTTTACCACCGTCAGCCAATTTTTTAATGTTTGTGTCAACCGAATCGCCGATGCTAATCCTTGGATATTCAACATCGCTGATGCCAAACCCGGTGATAGTCTTCTCATTCCAGACCGCCCGCCGTGTTATGAGATGACCTATTCTGGGGATTACTATACGGGACACCGAATACGCGACTATGTGTGTTATGCCCAAGCCATTGATTTTGTTACGGATTATACCGGGCATGAGCCAATGATTTCGCCTGTTGCACTGGATGTTAAAGACAATTTCTGTTATGAGCGCGGCAATTGGGCAACCACCGTCATTTACGAAAACGAACCCATCACCGCCTATCGCATTCGCCCGTATGATACGATGAGTCAGGTTGCCGCTTGCTTCAAAATGGATATAAATGATTTGGTTACGTTAAACAGTCAGGACTATAGCTATGAGGTGCGTCCATATGGCTATTGGGTGCTGCCGCAAAATTATGACCGGGATTGTGCATTGCTGACGATGAATATAGTTGAATATAAGCAGTATATCAATGATTTGATGAACAGTGCGGGGTCATTGAATGATGAGGGTGTTTATGTGGTGAATCATCAGGATACCCTCAGCAGCATTGGCAAGCAGTTTGGCTATCTACCGGAATGGATTGCCGCCGAAAATAGCTTGGAAAATCCTGATATGATTTTTCATCTGCAAGAGCTTAAACTGCCGTCGCACCCCAATTATTGGCAACTTGCGACGATTGGCGGCGGGGTATTGGCGATAGTTAGCATCAGCAGCGCACTCTCACTGGTGTTACGCTGGCGGCGACGCAAACCCAAACGCAAGAATGAAGCGGGATAATAGAATTCACCACAGAGGTGCAGAAAAAACATACCTGCGAATGAATCGATATTTTCAACTTTAGGCGTCGGTTTTGAGCCGATGCCTGCTATTTTGATAACCCTGCCACCCTATTATCAGCCACACCAGCGCATACGCCGAAAACAAAAAGAGCAATGGGTCACTTGGCACTCGGTAGCGCGTGGAGGGATGAAAGACCATATAAATCAGTGTCATGCTTAGTTGGACAAACCACAAGAGCGCCACATCACGCCACAACCGCGCCGATGCAATCACACCCAACAACGCCAACAGCAGCAAACCACCAAAATATACAATATGTACCGGACGCCCGACCGTATCAAACAAGCCGCCGCTGTATTCAGCGATGACCGCAATATCCTGTTTTTCTACATCGGTGTTGGGAATGACCCATAAATTGCCCGCCGCATCCCATTGAAAATCTTCACCGGGGAGTGGATTTTTGCGTGGGGCAATCTCTATGCTCCAATGCACGAGAAATTTCACCCACAATAATTCTGGAATTTTTGCAGGATTATCGCGCAGCCAAGCCAGTCCGGCTTGCATCAACAACGCATTCCGTTGGTACGGGTCAGTGATATTTTCAACACTCGGCGGCGGGTCTGACCATTGCACATCATAGCCCGCTTTGAATAAGGGCAATGTTTGGTCATTTGCCCCCTGAAAAATATTTTCGCCGCTGTTCAATGCAATCGCCACAAATCCACCATGAATCGCTGAACCACGCATAACCCAAGGCAGCGTGATAACAATGCCAACAATGGCAACGGGTAACAAACGCAGCAGAATTTGCCAGAACGACAATCGAAACAAAAACCATGCGGCAACTAACAATGCCAGCGGTGGCAGCAATGCCCGTGTCAACATGGAGGCACCCAAAATCACGCCGCCCAAGATACTCATGCCGATGGCATTTTTTGTATTTGGCGTTTCGCGCAGAAGTGTCATGCACCATACAAAAGCGTGCAGCAGCAGCATGAACAGTGCCGTGTCATTCAGACTAAGATTTTGAAATATCAGATAGGGATACAGCGCGTAAAATAATGCTGCCAGAATGCCAACCCATTCACCGATGGGCATCGCAAACCATTCTTTTTTGCCGAAGGGCGCAGCATTTTTGAACAATAAGCGCCCAATATGATACAAAAATAGGATTGAGCCGACATCCAACAGCGTATGAAAAATACCCACTTGCCAGCCGCCCCGCCCGAAAATGCCATACACTACTGCCAACAAAGCACTATAAAGCGGCGGCAAAATCGAATCGTCTATGCCCGGCACACGCCCATAAACACCTGTTGCGAGTAAATTTTGAGCATAAGTGTCATACGCGGTTGAGCCATGAATCGCGCCCGTTTGCTCAAACATAAAAATTGTGGGAAACACCGCTAAAAATATGAGGCGGATACCGATTGCTAACCCAATAAGCAGCAGGAGTTTATAAGTTTTCAGCATATTCAAAAGTTGTTGCATAGCCTAAAGTTCTCGAATCACCCGCGCTGGATTGCCTGCCGCAATCACGCCCGCTGGAATAGATTTTGTGACGACACTGCCTGCACCAATTACACTATTTTTGCCGATGGTAACGCCTTTTAAAATAAGCGTTTGCATCCCAATAAATACATCATCTTCAATGATGACAGGTGCAGTTTTGCCATCCGCAGGATGATGATAGCGCAACACAGGGTCAATCGGATGAAAATCGGTATCGGCGATGATGCTGTTTGCACCCATTGTCACCCGCTGCCCAATCGCGATTTTTTCTTCGCAGACAATCACACCCCCGGTCATACCAAAATCAGTGCCAATCGTCAAAATGGCATCTGGACGGCGCGTGCTAAGAACGCAGGGATGCTGTGGCGCTAATGGATTGCTGCGGCGTGTAGAGCGCAAGTTGCAATTTTTGCCAATGATGATGGTGCTATCGCGGTGCTTCTGGAAAATGGGCAAGCCATAAAATTTCCAACCTGTATCCATTTTGATGCCTGAACCTGCAAGACTCAGCCATGCCAATGGAATAAGTAGCAAGCGTTCAATTTCGTTACGGGCTTTCCACGGGGTTGCCAGTGCCAAGCGCAAAGTGGTGAATGAGAGCAAATGATGGGAGTCAGAGGACATAGAAGCATTTACCACACGGTTTGCACCGCATATTTGGCAATATCTGCATCGCTAGTAATCAGTGGTAAATTTTCGACCAATGCCTGCGAAATCAACAAGCGGTCAAAGGGGTCTTTATGATGATTGGGTAAAGTGGCAAGATTGTAGATATGTGATAGTTTAATCGGCATTATAAAGATAGAGTTTCTACGTCTTTGCACTCTAATAATTGTACTGAGAGAAGCAGGGAGTGTTAGTTTGCCTAAATTTAATTTAATTTGCATTTCCCAGATGCTTGCCTTGCTAAGAAATAATTGGTTAGATTTGTTTTTATAGAGTTGAAGAACTAATGGTGATAATTTTGAAGGGTCAATATTCCACCAAACAAAAGCATGTGTATCCAAAAGATAATTCATTCTTCATCCTCGCCCAACCAGAATGAATCCGGCAATTCATCATCAAAATCGTCGCTCATCCAACCACCTACAAATAATCCGGGAATACGCTCCGACAAGTTGGTAGCCTCTGATACAAATTTTGGCATCTTAGCAACATTTTCTTCACGTTGCTTGGCATAGCGAATAAGCTGTTTTAGCTCATCTAATGACATTTCATCAATGGTCTGGAATAAATTAATCATGTTAATCATCGCACGATACTTTCTCTAGCGTCCCACTTATTATAAATCACATTATCATCACTATCGCAGCGTCACTTTCCAATCGGTGATGCCTACCACAACACCGCCATCGCGCACGAATATCACCGGCTGTAATGGTGTATCCGGCGGCAAAAAGCTAAAGGCAGACCCCATCGGAATATCATTAAAATACAAACTCAATTCACCTGTATTCACGTCACGGTCAATGCGTAAACGTGCTACGATTTCGTTGACTGAGCGTTGATTCAAAAAGGTGGCGCTGTTGTTAATCATCCGTGCCAAATTGATAACGCTGGTATCTATCACCTGCAAACGAACTCCGGCATTATTGCCATCGTTGATACTTTGGAGCAGCACCCCAAAGAAAATATCTT
Organism: Anaerolineae bacterium; assembly: GCA_022842885.1. Lineage (GTDB taxonomy): Bacteria > Chloroflexota > Anaerolineae > Aggregatilineales > Phototrophicaceae > JALHOR01. The sequence goes on along the minus strand of JALHOR010000025.1, from coordinate 18,309 downwards.
CGTTGGAAACAACGGCGGGGTTAAAGGTGCGTAAGCGGATAGCCACTTCTACGCGCCGAATACGGCTGGCAGCATTATTGCCATAAGCAGCTTCCAGCAAATCCGGCGGCAGGCTGATATATAAAATATCTCCCGGTGTTTCCGAGCCGACGCCTAAGCGCCAGCCTTCATCAGCAGGCGCGAAAATATCCGGGTTATAGGGCAAATTCGCCGTGCGATTCAGCAGTACCAATAAATCTTGCTCGCCTTGAACGCCTTGTGGTGGCAGCGGCGTTAAGGTGGGGGATGGCGTGATAGAAGGTGTATAAGTCAACGTTGGGGTATTGGTAATGGTCGGCGTGAGTGTTTCAGTTGGGGTCAGCGTTGGCGTTGGTGTTTCGGTTGGCAAAGTCGGCGTGACCGATGGTGTGTTGGTAAAGGTAGCCGTGGCTGTGGGTGGAATTACAGTGGGCGTATTTAACACAATCGGGGTTGTGTTGGTGGCAAACACCACCGGGACAACGGTAATCGAATTTTGAGTCTGAATATCCCCAATTTCAACGGTTGGGATGCTCGTATTGGTAAGAGCAATTTCTTCGGTAGCGATGAGGGCTGCGGCATCGCGGGTTGCAACACTATTAGGAGTCGCCGTGATGGTCAACGCAATATTATCAGATGGGCGATTGCTAAAAATACCAATCAACAGAATTGCCAACACCAACGTTCCAAATACTGCCCCGCCGATTAGGACACCGCGTGGCAAGCGTGAAGCAGACTGCGACTCGTCCCGATACCGGTTGCCGCGATATTCTTCTTCGGCAATCACATAGGGTTCAATACGCGGCATCGGGTCTTGGGTAGCCGGAGCTGGAAATTCGGAGGCACCTTCCAAGGTGCTATACCAATGCCGATAGAGTGCATAGGCGGGATGACGGTCAATAAACATCACCCGGAATAATTCATTAAAGCGTTCTAGGCGCTTAGAACGACGTTCTTCATTACCAAAAGTGCCGGCAAAGCCATCATAAGTATCGCGCCATTGGCGTAATGTTGTGCTATATGGCGTGCCGACTTGCTGCTCTGTCACTTCGACGAGGTAATGATGCCCGCGCCCAATCCATTCATCGGGTTCGGCGGGATACGCCTCAATGCGTTGTTTGATTTCCCGAAACTGCACATGCAACTCTGCTGCCGCCGCAATTAAATCCATCAGCCATGCCCGATACGGCGTCAGTGTGATGCCCGCTGCCTGTTCGACTTCATCCACGCCGCGAATAGCATTTTCCAATTTTAATCCGGCACTACGAAATTCAGCTTCCGACCAATCATGCAGGGCATTTTCGACTTCACGTAGGCTGTTAATGCCGGGCTGCAAAATGCGGGCTTGGGCATTGGTTTCCAGTTCTTGCCGGATAGTCGCCAGATTAGGGATAGCTTCTTTGCCATTAACTTGAGCAAATAAGGCATTGGCGGCAATCAAATCATAGCTGCGAGCGATATAGGCATCCAGCGTGCGGGTGATGATGTGCTGCTCACCAATTTCGGGCATAGTCTTTAGCCCGGCTTCGCGCCAGAATGTGGAATCTTCTAATAAGCCACTGCTGGCATCCAACGAACTTTGCATCAAATAATGAATCATCAGCAAACGTAACCCGGCGGTACTGCGCCGCGCAAAAACGGTCACTAAACCGCGACTCATTGCTTTCAGATAGGTTTCAATCGAAGGCATCTGCGTATTGAAGTTATCCAGCGTGGTTTTTTCATCGGGTGTGAGCAATTGTTCGATTGCATCTAGCACAGCTTTGGTACGGCTCTGACTCATCACACCGCCGCGTTCAACCCATTCATGCATTAACCGCGATACATCTTGTAAACGGCGGGCAGCAAATCGCTCGGATTCTGACCGGGCGGTTTCATACGCCTGCTGTCCCAAACGCTCGGCATCGCTCAGGCGGCTGTTATCAAAGGCTTGCCAGCCATCTGCCAATGCCCGTCCCAAGCCACCGGGAACAGAATGCCGTTCTGGATATTGGGCACCATTCACCACTGTTTTCAGTTGATTGAACCAATTGCCCAAGGTCGGGCTAAGGGGAACAACATTTTCAGCCGCGCTTTGTAAGGCTTCCACCGCAGTATCTTTATCACCCTGAATGATGACATCACGGTACGTTTGCCAAGCAGCACGCGCTTTATCCAAATTTTTGACGCTGGTCGTGAGAGTGTCATCAAAAAGCCGCTGCGTAAACGGCGTCAGCGCCGCTACCATGCGTTTGAGCCATTCATCCAAATCTGTGCCATCTGCCGCTGGAATATAATCATGGGCAGTATGTTGATAGTCATACAAACTATCTAAAAAGTTTTCCAGTTCATCCCAAACTGGATTCGGGGGGTCAACCGCCCGGCTTAAATCAAGCGCATTCATCGCATCGCGGGGGTCAGCGGTGGCTTGTTTGCCAATAACGTGGGTGTTATCTGCCAATGCCATTGCCGCATTCAGCGCCCTATCCAGCGAAGATAACGGCAAACGATTTTCCGAGATTTGCTGTCCGGCAGCGAAGCGTTGCAATGCAGGACTCAAACCGGATAACTGCTCGACAACAGTACGGAAACTATCGCGGAGATAACTTAGGGTCACATTACTGGCAGTGGCAACACTATCCAGCAATTTATCGCAGTCTGCCAGCAATGCGCGGAAATCTGTGACGGTATAACCTTCAATAGCGAGTTGACGCAACGCTGTTTGCAGGCGATACAAATTGGGGCGCAGCAGCATGACTTCGGCAATATGTGCTGAAACGCGCTCGGCAATTTGCCAATGCAAAATTCTGGCAGCATTATCATCCGGGGCATCCAATAACAGCATCGTTGCTGCACCCGGCGATTGACCATCAAACATCATGGTAATGGCTTGCATCACAGTTTCGGGCGCGGGTTGAACCGGGCTTTCATTCAGGAGGATACATACATCCAGCAGCAGCCCCACCAAGCCAACCGTGCGGGGTCCCGTTTTATCTTGTAATTCACGCAGCAATTCACCAGCCCGCAGCCAATTTCCGCCCGTCATATAAATCCGCACAGCATCCAAATCGGCAGAAACACTCAAATCGCGCAACCGATTAATGATGTCATCATAGGCATTGCGGGCAGGGGGATAGCCCGCATCTTGTGCCAAGGCAGGTTCTAATGTCACCAGCAAATCGCGTAATTCACTGCGATTCAGTTGCGTTTGGCGCAAACGGTCAACAACGATAGCCACTGCCGCGTTACGCTGCTGCTCCAAGGGAGCGCGGTATTTTGCTAAATCCGTGCGTAATTCATTCAGCGTAGGATAGCGTAAGCGCAAATTGGGGTGCAACGCCCGGCTGACAATTTCCTGCAAGCGACTGTGAACGCGGCGCGAATCATCGCCAAAATCCACCGCAAAATCGCTGCCAGCATCACGCGGAATATCGGCACGTCTGCCGCCGGTTAGCACGAAAAAGAGCAGTTCGCCCACTTGGAAAATATCTGTCTGGCGGCTGACACCTTGTGGTGTCATCGAATCGCCTTCCAGAAAGACAGCATTGCCCCAATCAATCATCTTGAGGCGATAAGTATCTCGATTCCAGAATAAGTGCCGGGCATCCACATCGTTATATACAATATCTTTGGCATGGGCGGTGCGGAGTAAATCCAACATATTATCCAGCACCACTAGCATTTCCAGTTCTGCCATGCGCTCGCCGGATGCTGCTAATTCGCCCACCAAATCGCCAATGATAAGCCCTTCGGCGCGTTCCATGACGATGTATTGATGTACCATGCCGCCCACATTAAAACTACCCTCACCGAGCAGTTCTGTGAGAACGGGATGCCCGACCAAGCGCCGCAGCGCCCGCCGTTCATTGACGATGCTCACTTCCTGCCCAGCACGAATCGGGGGCGCATCGCCAGGCGCCGGGCGTTTAATCACGACGCGGCGATTGTTGTCCTGTGTATCTACAGCCCGCAACGTCTCGCCAGAGCGTCCACGAGGGTAGATATAATCATAACGGTAGCGGTTATCGAATAGGCTGTCCGCCATCGGGCATTATCCTGTGTCTGTGCAGCCGGGGGATACCGGATTGTGTTTTACAATTGTACGCGCCCTGCCCACTCTCGCAAGAGACCTCGCAGCAACACGGACTATAAGGATACCGCAGAATGGTGTTTGTCGTCAGCGCAAATTTGGGATATAGGCAAACGAATTTGGGATATATGCTCATAGATGAGCGATGAAAAATTCACCCATAATGCTAAACTGGATTTATTGATTTCCAGAAAGAAATGCCGATGCGTGTGATTTTACAGCGTGTTACTTATGGCAGTGTCACTGTCGAAGGGCAAATCGTTGGGCAGATTGACAGCGGCTTCGTGGCATTAGTGGGTGTAACGCACAAAGATACACCCATAGAAGCCAAACTCTTGGCGAAAAAAACGGCACATCTGCGCGTGTTTGAAGATGCCGATGGCAAAATGAATGTGTCGCCATTGGATGCCGGGGCAGGCATTCTGGTGATTTCGCAATTTACGCTATATGCCGATGCCCGGCGCGGACGCCGCCCCGATTTTATTGATGCCGCCAAGCCCGATATTGCTGCGCCACTGGTGGATTATTATGCTGCGTGTTTGCAAAAAGAAGGCATTCAAAAAATCGCCAAAGGTGTTTTTGGCGCGATGATGCGCGTCGAAATTCACAACGATGGGCCCGTCACCATCATTCTGGATAGTGATGAGTTGGGGAGGAAGTAACCGATGTTAGCCCAGCACAAACGTTAAATCATAGTATTTCTAACGTCCGTTTTCTAACAAAATGCCAAGTTTTTGTTACAATCGGGGCTATCATCCCATCCATGACGGAAAATCCGGGCGCTTTATGCTGAACATTCGTTTGCAACTCGTTAAACTGCTGCCATTTTTGCTGGTTGTTATCCTTGCCTCATGGGTTGTTGCCCCTCTATGGGCGCAATCAGCGACTCCGATGATTGCCTATGGAGAAACCCAAAGCGCCATTTTTGAAGATGTCGCCCCGCACATTTGGCAATTGACTGGCGCAAACCGCGATATTATCACGATTCGGGTGCAGCGTATTTCCGGGCAATTTATCCCAGCAGTGGCTTTATTGGGCGCTGATGGTCAAGAATTGGCAGTCAGCCCGGAGAATATTTTTCTTGACACCGCCGAACTGATTTTTTCTGCTGGATTACCCGCAGACGGGGAATTTTTTCTGCGGATCAGCGGCGAAAATTTGCTGACGAATTCCGTAGATAACCCCGATGAGTATGCTGTTACGCTGCTGAAAACCGGGCAGCGCAAAGCCAACATAGACGAGGGTTTGGCACTGCCTCTTCCGAACATTATCAACACATCTATCCCTGAACTATTGCTCAGTCCCCCCAACAGCGACAATGTGTTGGAAATCCCTATTTATGGTGACGCCATCTTAGAGCGACCCAATGCTCGCTTACAACCAAATCGATTCACGCTGACTTTAAGAACGCAAGAGGTTGTGATTCAAAACGCCAGCCCTAGCCCGGTGAATCCAGTTTTAGAGGCGGTCAGTTTCTTGCCAAATGGCATTGGCGCACTGGTACGCAATGACCGACTAGAAAATCGCCGCCCGTTATTCTTTGCCGACCAAAATTTTGAAATTGCCTATGATTCGCCTAACCGCGTATGGACATTTCGCCTAGCCAACGAGCAAACCATTATCACTGATTTTGACCGGATAGAAGCTATCTTGGCGCTGCAAAATTATGTGGTGGTCATCTTTGTGCAGCAAGGGGATGTCCAGCAAAAAGCAATTTTTGACGGTCGCTTAATGGATATTCGCCGCCGTGCCATTCAACCTAGCAGCGAAGCCCCCATCACCGAAATTCAGCTTGAGGAAGGGCGCTATATCAATACTGATTTGCGCGGCATGGATACAATCGGCTATTTGGATGGGCAGCTACGAGTATTGTATGGCGCAGATATGCGTTTTATCAGCGATGTTGTCGAAATTGAGTCGCTGATACAAAATCCGGTGAATCCGCAGTTTTACAATGTCGCCATGCGAAATCCAATTCGCAATGAGCTATTGTCCATAACCTACGATTTAGCAGGCATGGGCGATATTCGCATCGGTGAAAATGATATTACGCTTGCACCCTTAGATGGACGACGCATTTCAGAACGTTTGGCGACAACCCGCGATTTATTGATTGAACAAGCTGGGATACGAATTGCCCGCGCCGATACCCCGAATATTTTTCGTTTATCTTTACCGGATGGCACCGAGATTGAAATGCCAGCCCCCACCAATTCTGTAGAATTGGCACTACCCCATGAAGTCGGTTATACGCCGCAGGGCTTCAATAATCTCGGGACGCAACCACTATCCCTATGCGCGTGTTTGGAAAAAACGCTAACAGAATTGCCCGTGAATCCAGCAAATGGCAACTTCCATTATGCCGTTACCGATTTTGCTATCCCATCGCATACTTTGGCGCTGCAATGGACACGTTATTACAACAGTTTGGATGCTGCCGCTGCCGGAACTGCGCTAACGCCGGATTATATGTTGACGGCGCCCCAAGGGTATTTGCTGCAACAATTGGGCAAAGGTTGGCGGCATAGCTATCAATATGAATTGGATATTACAACTGCGCCCCTAGATGTCATTACCCTGATTTTGCCGGATGGAGCGCGACATCAGTTTACGGCTCAAGCACCTGCTAGCACTCGGTTTGTATCGCGCACATTATCTGCATGGGTGATTGACCGGCTAGGCGGGACTCTAGGGACATGGCAAGCCACGCGCACCGATGGCATCCAGTATCATTTTGACCGTGCCGGACGCTTACAACGAATTGCCGAAACACCCCAACGCAGCCTTACATTTGTGCCAATCCCGGCTGCTTATGCCGGCGACAACAGCGGCTTTTTTGTGACTGAGCCTTATGGTCGCCGTTTGGAAATTCAAGTGGGGGCATCCGGCAGAATTGAGAGTGTACGCGATAATTTGCTGCGCGAAATTTCTTATGCTTATGAAAAAGATTATTTAACCCAAGTGCAATATATCCACCCGGATTACACCGCCCGTTATACGTATAACGAAGTTGAACTCCTAGAAACTTTTGATGATGTTCGCAGCCCGTATGCCCAAAACGGGCGGGTGGGCTATGATGGACGCTCACGAGTCATTATTTATGTTGAAAACCCGCCACAGAGTGAGCAGGAACAACGTTATGAATATAATGCAAATAATTCCCTCATCACGCGCCGGAACCAAACAATAGAAGGCATAGATCGCCAGTGGGTTTGGGAATATAACAATCGCTGGCAACTTAGTTTCCGCCGCTTGCCGGGGGATGACAATCTCTACGAAGAATTTATCTATGATGATAATGGTGTTTTTGCCGGGTATCGCACCTTGACCCGCGCCTTGTATCAATTCCGTTTTGATATGCTTGGCAACCTCATCCAGATGCGTGACCCGTTGGTCAGCAGCGATAATGATGAATTTAACCTCATCTATGAACAGCGCGGCGACATTAGTTTATTGACTCGTCTGGAATATCCGGGCGATGCTGAGGAATTATTGAGCTATACATCCGATACACCACCACAATTGCAAACCCACCGTCGTCTGGTTCAACCCGGTAATCGCGTCGCCAGAATTGAGCCAATTTATCAAGAAAGTCGCTACGAATACGACGATTGGGGACGGCTCATTTTTAGTGTTGCGCCGGGGCAAGATGCCACAACCGGAATTGGCACGGTCTATCTTTATGATGCCTTTGGGTATGCCGCCGAGATGTGGCAAGGAATTCTGGTAAACCCAGAAGAAACTCATGCAGAAATTACCCCTGACCGGGCGCAGCGCATTATCCGTTTCCAGCATGATGTGTTGGGGCAATTACGCGCCGTGACCGATGGGCAGGGCAATTTATTCACACTGAATTATGAGACCGTTACTGGCAAATTGCGCGAAATCAATGCGCCTCACGGGGTTCAATTACACTATCAATATGATTTGCGCGGCAACATCATTCAGCAAGATGACCGCGGGCAAGTAACAGAATATCAATATGATGCGTTCGACCAGATAACAAGCCTGACCGATGCCACAGGCGCAACCACAAGTTATCAGTACAATGCGGCTCATCATCTGATGGCTATGACCGACCCAATCGGGCGGACAACCCGCTATGCCTATGACGTGCTGAATCAGCTTGAAACCATGACTTCCCCCGGTGGGCTTGTGACCACTTACACCACCTTGGTAGACATCGGCAATACGCGCACCGATTATCAGACTTTTCTGCCCAATGGTCGGGAAATTTTATGGCGTTATGATGCCTTAAATCGTATCCGAAATGTGGTTATCCGCGAGAATGCTACAGAACAAGATTTTGCGATAAATTACAACCCCGCAGGCTTACCAAGCGAAATTCGCTCTAGTTTTACCGGGCGTACCCTGCTGCTGCGCTACAATGCGGCGGGTTGGCTCACCGAAACCACAATTGCCGGTTTCACGACCCGCTATGATTATGATTTAGCGGGCAATATCATCACCATCACAACTCCAGAGAATCATGTTTTGACTATACATTATGATGTCTTGGGCAATGTGAATCGCGTGGATAATGCGGATGGCACAACTAACCTCAGCCTAGTTTATGATGCTGAAGGCAATTTACTCGCTAAAACTGATGCTGCCGGGTTAATCACCGAATATCTTTATGATGCGCTCAACCAATTAACCACGAGTACCGATGCGGCAGGTAATGAAACGCGCTTCAGCTACGATGTGCGCGGGAATCTCATTCAAATCATTGACCCAATGGGACAGGAGCGCACTTGGGAATATGACGCGCTTGACCGGGTAGTAACAGTGAATGCGCCCCTCTATCAGAGCAAATATGAATATGATGCCGTCGGGCGCTTATTATCCGTCACCCAGCCCGAAGGCTTTACGATACAAGGGCGGACTTTGCTCCTGAGTTATGATATTGAGGACAACATCATTGCCTCGAATATCACGCCGGGGCAATTTCGTACTCTGTATAATTATGATGCTCTCCAACGGCTGACCAGTGCCACCGACCCCAAAGGGCATACCACAGGATATAGTTATAATAACACTGACCAACTCAGCCAAATCGTTGACACCCTCGGCAACACACAACAATATACATGGCGTAACAATCGCCTCGCAGCCTACACCGATGCTGAAAATAATAGCTATACCTATACCTATGATGATTTTGGACGCCTAACGCGCATCACTGATAATACGGGCGAAAACCCGACTATCCGCAATTCAGATTTTGTTTATTCACCCGATGGGTATTTGACCGATATTATTGTTCGCCCATCCAGTGTCAGCAACCTGAATACTGCTGCTTTGCGCTACCGTTATGAATACGATAGCAGCGGGCAGTTGCTGCAATACATAGACCCACTGGGCAGCGAATGGCGTTTTGAATACGACGTATTAGGACGCCGTACCGCCATTATAGATCCTATCGGCAGTATCACCCGCTACACCTACAACGCGACGGGGCAAATTACCGAAGTCATACGCTATGCCGATACAACCTTCCAGATGATCGAAACGTATGAATACGACCACAATGGCAATATCATTCGCTATACGTCGCCTGCTGGCGTTATCCATACCTATGCTTATGGAAGCGATAATTCGTTGATAGGGGCGGTTTTGGCAGTGGGAACAGAGGTCGAAACGGCTTATCAGTTTGCGTATAATGGACAGGGGCAACTACTCCAAAAAGATGACCCGAATGGGCTACGGACATGTTATTTTTACATCTTAGATAAACTACGCCGCGTCGAAATTCGGCTTACTCCTGAACCAACTGCCTGTGACCAACCGGTTGCTGTAGATGAAAAAATTGAATATAGCTATGCCTACGATGATGCTGGCAATCTCATCAGTATCACCCTACCCAATGTAGCTGATACCCCCGCAGTGATTAATCTTGCCTATGATGCTCTAAATCGGCGGGTGCGCTATGTAGACCCAACGGCAAGTGTTTGGTCGTACACTTATGATAGAGTCGGCAATCTGCGCCAAATCAGTGACCCATCGGGGAATATCACTGAATACGAATACAACAGTTATTATCAAATCACCCGCGTCATTTTTCCCACCTTGGCAGATGTGACCTTTGGTTACGATACGAATGGCAATTTGAACAGCTTGGGATTGCCCACTGTAGAGGCTAACCAACCGCGTCAGCTTTTGACCTATACGGTGGATGCCAATGGGCAATTGACGGAACTTCGAGAAGGCGCAACCCTTATCCGACGTTTTGAATATGATGCTCGTGGGCAAGTTATCTCACGGCTAGAGGCAGATGGCAGTATCACCTGTTATGAATACAACTTGGCAGGACAATTAATCGCCACCAACTATCAAACTCGCCCCCCATGTGGTGCTACCGATGGGGCTACAACCGTGCGTTATGGGTATGATGCGGCGGGCAATCTCACCAGCGTTGAACCCACCAATGGCGACCCCATTACCATGACTTATGATGCTCATCGTCGGCTAAAAGCATTCCAGCAAGGCGGGGTTGGTATCACTTACGAATACGATGTGCTGGGTAATGTCATCGTGCGCGATGCTGGTGAAACAGGTACAACCCAATATACCTACAACCCGCTAAATCAACTTGTTCGCATGGAACTGGGCGAGCATTTTGTCACTCTAAGCTATGATCAACGCGGGCAATTAATTGAATTAGCACGGAGCAATGGGGTTGTCACGCGCTATACCTATGATGCTGCGGGGTATGTGAGCAACCTGATTCATTTTGATGCCAACAATGCCCCATTAGAGGGATTTATCTATCAATATGATGGCGCTGGCAATCTCATTGGGGCAGACCGCGTGAGTGATGGTTGGCGGATGCTCTATAGTTATGATGTTATGAATCGCTTGATTGATGAACGTTGGCTGAATGATGTTGGCGAAACTGTCTATACCCTCAGTGTGCTTTACGATGCGGCGGGCAACCGCACTGCTGTTATCCGCGATGGCATTCGCACCACTTATGTTTACAATGCCAACAATCAACTGATTAGCGCCACACGCCAAGATGTATCTAGCACAGCCAGCCTGCCTGTACCGGGTTTTGTGATTTTTGTAGGGATTATTGGCTTATTCCCGCTGGCACGTTGGCAACATTATCGCGCTATGGTGTTTTTGCTGCTAATGACGGCAGTTGCTGTGCCATTGGTCGCCCAAGATACTCCCGATATTTTGCGGACAGAATATCAGTACGATGCCGCCGGAAATCTACAAACGATTGATTATGTGTATATTCAGCCCATTGTGGATACCAGTGGCAACATATTAGTTGCACCCGATGGCAATTTGCGTACCCAAGAAACCAGCTATCAACTCATTTTTGAATATGACCCGGAACAACGCTTGATAGCCGTGACAGGTCAGGATGAATTTGGCAACCCGGTGAACCTGAACCTGAGTTATGACCCTATTTTCAGCCAACCCATGACTTGGGTCACGAATGACACCAGTTATCGGTTGTATTATGATGGCATTGTGCCGTTGGCGCTGGAAAATACATCTCAAGCGAATAGCACCGAACAATACTTGTATTTATCGCCACAAGAACGCTTATTAACGCTAAGTGATACAGGCGATGCCCTCTGGCATTTGAACGATGTCACCTACACTGCCCGCCGCTTCGTCAATCAGGCTGGCGAACTGCTCACACTGCCAGATAAACAATTGGAATTTAACAATTTTGGCGAAAGAATTTATCCTTATCCCACTTATCCGGCTAGCGTAGAGGCACAGATAACACAAATTATGCCTCTCTTTGCAGGGCAACTTTTTGACCCAACAACCGATTATGGATTGATGGGGTTGCGGGTTTATGACCCGGCAATTGCTCGCTTTTTGCAACCGGACCCGATACGGCAAGATATTTATGGGACACTCTACACCTATGCCCGCAATCGCCCATTAAATTTTCATGATAGCACCGGCATGACGGCTGAACCCTATTTAGACCCAACGCAGATTGTACCGTTAATGGCACAATTTCGTCCCGAAAGCCTGATTCCGCCGCTGTATCAGCCTGATTTGTCACTACCAACCACGACGACTGCTAACGCCCAACAAGACGAGTTTTTCCGGGCTTGGCACCTCATGCGCTTGACCCGTTATGGCATAAATGCGAGTCCTTTCCAACTCGCGCCCTTGTTGGATGAACTGTATATTGCGCCTCTAAATCCGCTGCCAGCCAGCACAAAAACTGCCTTAGCCGATAATTTAGAACGTATCATGGCGTTGTATAGCCCACAAGCAGGCTGGCTGACGAATTTCGCCCCTGACCCACATACGCCACGCAATCCGTATCAATTGTTGGAGGATGTTGTGCCGTGGTTAGCCCAGACTCAAGTTCGCCCCTTGTCTTTCCGTTATGATGAGAATTTTTATGTGAGCGCCGCCGGGCTGCCGCAACCGTCGTTGCCAACAGCCTTTTCGCAAGAACAGCAAATCGCACCTGCATTTTTGCAGCAGTTACAACCCATCTCATTTGTAGATTATTTGCTGCCAGAAGTTGATATGCTGACTCAAGCACCCCAAATAGGGGTCATTGCGCCACCAGTATTAGGGGCGGTGCTACCACCAAATATCACAATAGAGCCACCACTGCTGACCGAATTGGAGATATTGCGCGATCAGCAGCAGGCATTTTATGAACGAATTTTGAATACGGGGATTGATACCAGCAATTGATTAATCGAACTGCAAGCCTTTCAGCACTTCGTTAACCCGATTAGCAGCATCGCGTAACCGCTGCACGCTGGCTTCGACCTGCATGGTGCTGCTCACTGTTTCGGTGGTGGCGTGTTTAATTGTTCGCATCGCGCCTGTTAATTGATCCATGCCAATGGTCTGCTGGCGTGTGCTGGCGGCGATTTGCATCGCCGCCATAGCAGCATCTTCTATGGCTTTCGCTAATTCGTTGATAGCATCACCGGCTTTATTCACTCGCTGTTGCCCACTATCTACGCCTTTGCTACCCTCTTCCGTCACCATCACGGCGCTGTTGGTCGCCCGCTGGATTTCCCCCAAAATTTCGCGCACTTGGATGGTCGCATCGCGGTTTTGGTCAGCGAGGTTACGCACTTCCATCGCCACCACTGCAAACCCCTTGCCTTCTTCGCCCGCCCGTGCGGCTTCTACCGAAGCATTCAACGCCAACATCCGCGATTGGTCAGCCAGATTATTGACTGCCGCAATAATTTCGCCAATTTGCTGCGTATGTTCGGATAGCACCAGAATATTATCGGCAATATCTTCCACCTTGCGCCGAATCAATTCCATGCCATCTACCGTTTCACTGACAGATTCTAGCCCGGTGCGCGAAATATCCACCGATAATTGTGCTGTCTCTGCCACACTTTGCGCTCGTTCTGCTGTTTCGGTCACTGTGGCACGCACCTGATTCACAGTCGCAATCGTCTCAGTAACAACAGCATCCTGTTCATTCGCCATGATAATCTGGCGCGATGTGGCATCCAGAATGGCTCGCGTATCGGATTCGAGGCGTAGCATAGCTTTGTTAAAATCCTGTACCATCGTCTGGAATTTACCCAATAGGCGGTTCAAAACACTTGCCAGATGACTCAGCATGGTGCCTTCACGGGTGGCAACATTCATCCCTTCCACATCCAACCGCACGCGCAAATCCCCGGATGCTACTTTATCTAGCAGTTGTGTATATTGGCGCAGCATCATCTCTAAACGCCGATAACTATAAAAATAAATGACCATGCCAGCGATTAGCCCAAAGAAAAAAGCAAATAAGGGCGCGACATAAATCTCGAAACCGATAAAATCAATTGAGATATCCAAAATGAAAGCGATGATAAGCGCCGGAATTGCCGTCACTATCCCGGTAAACAGCACCATCGGATTCATGATAAGCGCCGTTGTTCGCTGCCAGATTTGTTGTTGTTCCTCAGCCATTTTTGCCACCTGCAATTAATCGGTCATCGCTGAATAAAGCATCAATATCTAAAATGACCAGACGGTCATTGGTGATACCATGAGCATAAAGCATCTCAACTTGTTTAACAGCACTCACAGGCAAAGTCGTGACATCCTCAATATGGTCTGCCAATAATGCCAAATCAAGCCCGGCAGCCGCTGTGAGAATCAATTCCCGTGAGGTTATTTCACCCGTGCCGCCGCCAAAAAAACCTTGTAAATCTAGCACGGTGATAATCTTGCCGCGCACATTGACCACCCCGCGATAAAACACGGGTGTTCCGGGAACACGGGTCAAATTCGCCAAAGGACGTACCCCGCGAATATAGCGCACTTCCAATGCATACCGTTCTGTGCCAAGCCGAAACGTGAGCAGTGTATACGTTTCTTCTTCGCTAACGACCATCGTTGTTTCAGTTGCGGCAGCATAGGCTTTTGCCCGCTGCTGCAACCGCATCTGAAGTATATCGGCAGAATGGTCGGTGTTATCCGTCTCCAAATCTGCCAACAGTTCTTGCCAATCAATAGAAGCAGTGTTACTAGGAGTCATATGAGCAAATAGCGTATAGGTTGAGTCTATGCTTAAATATACACCGGAAACGCAAGAGAAACATATGTTTCCCTATATCGCATACGAGATACAAACCATATCAACAGCAAAAAAATACGGATGCTGTAGTCATCCGTATTCATTGCCAAAGAGGTAAATTACTCAGCGATGATAAATCGTGAACTATTCCACACATCATAATCGGGCGGGGTTGTGGCAAAGCCCCTGCCATCGTTCACCATCAAGCGCCAATCGGTATATTGGCAATCCAAAGGTTCGATATGTTGTTCGGTGTTCAGGATAATCACATAGGTATGCGTAAAAGCTGTGGTATCCACATTGCCACCGGCTCTTAGACTGAACGCCTGCGCCGTCTTAGTGGCATCATCAATGCCTACTAAAAATAACTCAAAGGGACCGCCACTGATTTCAAATGTATAGACGCCGGGCGGGGCAGTCACGCGCACATAATCTACCCCAAGTGGTTGAATCCCAGTGGTTCCTGGTGTGTATTCACCTATGCCTGTCACAGTTGCCTCGACACGCACTGTACCGACAAAAACAGCATTTAAATCATAATCTTGTAGTAGATTTCGAATCGCCAAGCGTTTCATTAAATCTTGTGGGGTACTGCCCAAGACTACCAGTGCGTTATAAAAACCTGTGAGTCCTTGTTCCAAAATCAAATATTCCCAGATCTGGCGATACGCCGTCTGACCAAAATCGCGCATGATGGAATCAATCATGAGCCATTCACCATACCAACGCGGCGGGGAAGTATCTTCTGGTGCGGCACCAATGCAAACATCAGGGTAATCAAAAACGCTTTGCGCCGCTTCGCCCACAAATTGCGGTTCGTTATACAAATTAGCTTCAATCCAGACTGCGCCACCTTCATAAAAACCGTAGTAAAAATCGCGGGCATCATACCCAAATTGGATGTTGTGATGTAGTTCGTGGGCGGCGGTGCTTTGCAAGCGCAAAAAAGCTTCTTCCACACCGATAGAAATTTCATCACTCTCAAAAATCATATCATTATCAAGCACCAAATGGCTGTAGGCAGCGTTCAATTCACGCCCTACTGTGTTCGGGTTATCGCCTACAAAATTATCTTTATAGGCATAGCCGAAGGTGCCATCCTCCAGCGCAATGATATAGACATCCAACCGATTATCACTGCCTTCACCACAATCTTGGGGCGGCAGCACCCAACCCAATACTTGCGTCTGGAAACGCAGCGCATTATCTAGCGCCACCAATAACACAGTTGCGTATTCTGGCGTCGTAGCGTCTTCGCCCTCCAATGTATAGTGAATGACAAAATTAGGGGTTTCCATGCGCTGTGTTGTGCCACTCAAAATTGGGCGTTCTGCTCGCGCCGCAGTATCACAAGAGAAATTGGCGGCGCTGTTCATTTCGCTGTTGAACGTGGTATCGCTAATGGCTTCTTGCAGCACGTCCGGCGTATTCACCCCGGCAACAACACGGTAATCACCAATGCCATCCAGCGAACGAATCACTGCCACATAATCATCGTCATCCGGCACCGTGAATTGAATAAGCGCATTTGTCTGACCACCACTATTATTATCCACTGCCAAGGGTTGTGCCGTTGGATTGCTAATGCTTCTAGAATCGTAAATAGCAATCAAGGGATCATAATCATCGCTCCCTTGCACAAAAATATAGATGGTGTGATTTTTGACCACACGAAATATCGTAATGACCACAATATCTTCGGCATTTGCCAGCGTGCCAGTATATTCGCGGATGCCATCGTTATAACTAAGCGCATGGATATAAACTTCACCGTCTTGTGCCAACACTGGCAAAAATAACCCCAAACACAAAACTATTATTCCGATAAATCGTTTGAACATGCCTTATGCCTCATTAGAATAGATGATAATGCTACCACACAAGCAAGAGATTTCTTTACGATGATATTAGTTTATCTTACATAGCATCTATTGCCAAGATTTCGTCAGCCGCCCGCCAACCACTGAGTAACGCCCCATGCACCGTACCGGGATATTCTTGGGAGGTGGCTTCCCCGGCAAAAAACAATACATCATCTACGGCTTCTGCCAGTGCCGCTATCGCCTCTAGGCTGGCGTTGACCCCGATTGAGGAATACGACCCACGCGCAAACGGGTCACTTTTCCAGCGCGTGATGAGCCAACCTGTCGGCTGCGGGATGTTATCGCCATAGATGGTTTTCAGCATTGTCATGGCGCTGGCAACAATGTCTTCATCTGACCATGCTTCAATGGTTTCGCCAAATTCTCCAGCGTTGAAGCATAACAAAATCGGCAATCCCAGATATTTGTATAGATTCAAACACTCAGACCATTGCCCTTTGGCATCCGAAACATACCCTAATAAATCGGTTTCATCGCCCCAGAATGCCTCTGGAAATTGTAAATAACATTTGTTAAGGACGCCGCTGTGCAAATTTTGGATAGCAGTCTGTTTGTTGTCTGGTAGTGGTGGGTCAAACATGATGCTGCCACTTTTGAGGACACCATGCGGAATAGTCACTATCGCATAATCAGCTTCAAAAGTACCTTTATTCGTGATGATAGCGACCCCTGAGCTATCGTATTCTATTTTTTCGACCACTTGTTCTAATTGAATATCCAAGTCTTCCATCAGCAGTGTCGTCAGCCAATCATAACCGCCGGGAAAAATAACGTCGTTGCCATCAAAAGCATCGCTCTCATTCCAGTAAAACAGCGATAATGCCGAGACATCAGCAGCAAATTCATGTTCAATCGTGGTATTGAGACTATAGTTAAGGCGCTTCAAATCGGCTTCCGTCAGGTCGAATTCTGGCAACACGCGCTCTATCGCAGCGCCCAAAGAAATATCGTCGTCGAGTTCTTCTGCCAATGCCAGCAAACGCTCTAAAAGTGCCTCAAAATGGGCTTCGGCGGTGGTATAGGCTGCATCATCCAAGGGTGTACCATCAGTATCAAAAGTTGCAATGGAATCATAATCAGTTTCGATGCGGTCTATACCTGCTTCATCAGCCAATGCCGTCAGCGGGTTATCTTGGATGCCATGAATCCAAGAAGCCCCTAAATCCAGCGGAATATTATTTAAAGTACGATTCGTCCAAACGCGCCCACCAATACGATTTCGCGCTTCTAAAACCAGCACTTCATAACCTGATTCTTGCAAATAGCTGGCAGCCGCAAGCCCAGCAACCCCCGCCCCAATGACAATAATTGTGCTATCAGATTGCGCCCGAACTGGTGTTGATTTCAATAATGCTAGGGGCAGCATACTGGCACTGCCCGCCGCCAGCACATAACGTAAAAATGCCCGCCGCGAAAAAATTGATTTGCGTTTTGTCACCGTGATTATCCTTATTGAATTGCCGATTCACGCGAATATCAGCACAATTTTACCCCAATTTCGCGTTACAATGATTTATGAGTGTTGTATGATAGGGGGAAATGCATGAGTAAAATCCGGTCATTAGCGCCGCGCCGCTGTCCCAATTGCCATGCCGAAGGCAGTTTATACATCGCACCTGACCGCTGGCTGACTTGTCGGTTATGCAAGCAAAAAGTATCCTCAGTTGAACCTTCACCCAAAGCAACAGAATCCACCCCACCTGAACCGACTAAGCGAACTTTTAATATCAGTTATGGTTTAACCCATATTGGCAGCGTGGATATATGGGCGCGGGCAGCATACGATAGCGGTTTGCAATATG
>JALHOR010000024.1:55352-59797 GCA_022842885.1 Anaerolineae bacterium | reverse complement strand
ATCGGCGAAAAAGTGCGCGTAATAAAAAAATCTTCGTTATTACCGGGTTCGGCTTCGCTCCATGCAATAGCGCCTTTCCGCAGCATCAAGCCGCCAAAGCGTGCCGGGTCAACCAGCATATCGCGGAAAACAGCTTCACGCGGCGCAATATCCAGCGCGTTATACGCCATCGAAGTGCCACCTGTGCCATCGCCATCGCGGTTATTGCCACTGTATAAAAAACCCCATTGGTCGCCCAATAATAATTGGAATTTGCCATCCCCCGAATAGATATTCCAAAGCGTGAAAGGCGCAATCGTCAGCACTGTACCCAACGCCAAAAGTGCCGCATGTTTAAAAAATACGCGCCAGCCGGGGCGTTGCAACAGCAACCAGAAAAGCCAGATGCCAACGGTGAGTGCCAGATGCGAGCGCGTGACAAATAAAGTGCCTGTGAGGATGCCTAACAATACAGTGCGCCAGAATGCCAATTCGCGCCGCTGCCACAACATAAGCAAGAACCAGAGGATATATAAAAATGCCGCGAAGCCTTCTATCAACATGGCTGTGCCATAAAACACCGAGACGGGGTACAACGCCATCAATAAGCCTGCCAGATAGCCGCCCCAAACGCGATTGGTGATGAGCCAGCCACAACCGATGAGAAAGCCACAGCCAATAGCATCCACCAGCGCGAGTGCCAAGCGCAGCATCGGCACACTTTCGCCCACTAAGGCAATGAGTCCTGCCCATGCATAAATCACGCCGGGCTGAAAATCATACGGGCGGAACGGAAAAGTGCCGTCTAAAAAATCATCTGCATAGCGAAAATAGGCTTCACCATCAGACAGAAAGGGCGGATAAAAACGCGAATCGCCTGCTGCCGCCCGTTCATAGACGACGCCCGCCCGCAGCGCGAATGCCAGCAAAACAATCAAAATCGCCGGAAGATAGTGCCAGCGGCGTGGGGTAAAATGCGAAGATTTGGTCATGGGATTGTCGTTTTTTTTCAGGGATATTCCAGACAGATTTTATGCAATATTTATCAACGAATGACAAAATGTGAGTATGATTATCTAGGACAAATGCATATTTTTGAAGGACGCGCATGGCAACCGTTTTCACCCAAAAAAACCCCATCATTCACGCCGAATTTCGGCATCAACGCTATGTTATCCAGCAAGGGCGCGTGGGCTTATTATGGATTATCTTGGCGGCGGCAATGGTGGTGCCATCATTGCTGATGGCGCTAGCGTTCACCGTTGTGGGTATCATTGCCCCTTATTATCCTGCGGCATTAACTGTGATTCCCTTTGCGGATAACAGCAACGCTTTTTCATTAGCATTGGTGCTGCTGATGACCATGACGATTGCAATGTATGCTGTCGTTACCTTGGTGACATTGGGGTTATCGTCCAGCAGCATCCGGCGCGAAAAAGATCATCATACATGGGATAATTTGCGGCTGACCGATGTGGGGGCAGGACGAATTGTGTTGGGCAAATGGTGGGCATCGCTGAAGGCGCTGAATGGCGACCATGGGATGGTCACGGTGATTCGGGTTGGTTTTGTCGCATTTTATTTGGGCAGTTTAGCCCCAATGATTGATACTTTGGAGAATCTGACTTCGCCGAATGTCACTTTTGTGCGGTCTGCCGATTATCTGGCATATTTTCCGTTATTGTTGGTGCTGACATTGATTTATAGTTTTCTGGATGCAGGGCTTACAGCAGCGTTGGGGATTTTAGCGGCTGTGCCGGATGATGATACCGGAGCAGTGACTGGTTCAATTGCGCTGGCGCTGCGTTTAATGACGATGGGTGCGGCAGGCGGTTGGTTCGCGCTGTCGTTGTATCGGTTGCATCATGGCGGCATCGGTGATGTGTTGGCACTTTCGGCAGTGGGGATTATGGTTTATGGGCTGCTGCTGGCACTGGTTTTGTATGCCGCGCAACGCTGGATAAATTAAGCGTCACCTCTTGACAGAATATCCAAAAAGACCTATATTTGGAATGAGCGTTCATTCCAGAAGAATGACCACAATCAATTATGACAAGCAAACGTGACCAGATTATCGTTGCAACCCGCAACCTGATATTTGAACAGGGATTGCAAGATGTTTCTATGTCGCAAATCGCACAGCAGGCAGAAGTTGGCATGGGGACGATTTATAACTACTTTGCCAGCAAAGAAGAATTGGTCTTTTGCCTCTATAACGAAATAAAAATGGCGATGAGTGCATTTGCCTTGGCGGATTACGACGAAACACAGCCCATTGTAAGGCGTTTTTTGACGTTACTCAGCAATGTTGCGTCCTACGGGATACAGCATCCGCGTGAATTTCGGCTTGTGGAACAGCTTGCCAAAGTGCCTTTTATTCAGGAAAAGATGGCGACTTATGATTATGAACTCACCCATGTGATAACCCAGTTGTTTGTCGAAGCGCAAAACCAGCATCTGCTTAAAGCCATGCCGCCAGATGTTATGGCATTGATGATTGGCGGCGCGTTAAACGCGCTAATTGAGGCACATACCACCCAACAGATTAAACTGGATAACGCGCTCATCGAAAAAACGGTGTCTGCCTGTTGGGATGCCATCAAACGGTAAATTTTTTTAGGTCGCAATTGGAATGAATATTCATTCCAAAACATAAAAGGAGAATCACACATGACGCAGCAATGGACTGAAAATGATGTTCCCAATCAAACGGGACGAATCGTGATTGTCACAGGCGCAAATAGCGGCATTGGTTGGGATACCGCGCGAGTGTTGGCACAAAAAGGCGCGACCGTGATTATGGCGTGCCGCAGTATGCAACGGGCAAATCCCGCTGCCGAGCAGATTAAAGCCCTCAATCCGAGTGGCACAGTCATTCCCATGCAGTTGGATTTAGGTAATCTTGAGTCTGTCCGGGCGTTTGCTGCTGAATTTTTGGCGCAATATACTCGGCTTGATTTGCTTATCAACAATGCTGGGGTGATGATGCCCCCTTACGGAAAAACAACACAAGGCTTTGAGCAGCAGTTCGGCATTAATCATTTGGGACATTTTGCCCTGACCGGATTGCTACTAGAGTTGCTCAATGCGACCCCCAATGCCCGGATTGTTACTGTAAGCAGTGGCGCTCATCAGACTGGCATTATCAATTTTGATGATTTGAACTGGGAAAAAGAGTATCCCGCGATGCGGTCTTACGGGCAGAGCAAGCTGGCGAATTTGTTGTTTACTTATGAACTCCAACGCCGTCTCACAGCGATGCAAAGAACAACACTGGCTGTTGCTTCACATCCGGGCTGGACATCCACCAATCTGCAACAACATTCGGGTTTTGTTCAATTCTTGAATCCATTTTTCGCTCAAGATTCGGCGATGGGCGCACTCCCCACTTTATATGCGGCGGTTGCTTCTTCGGTACATGGTGGCGATTATTATGGACCTAGCGGATTATGGGAGATGCGTGGCTACCCCAAGAAGGTCAGTTCAAGCGCCCGTTCTCATGATGAAGCCGTTGCCCGGCGTTTGTGGGAAATCTCCGAATCGCTGACACAAGTGACCTATCCGTTAGCGCCTGTGATGCAACCCTGAGATATGTATTAGCGAAATTGCCTATAAGCCGCATTCGATTTACGCATCTACCAGATAAATCTCAATGCGTTCTTTGCCTTTGCCGATATTTTTGCGCTTGAGATTGATAGTCCCGACTTCGCCAGTGGTCTTGAGGTGCGTGCCACCGCAAGCCACTCGCGCAAATCCGGCAATGTCCCAACAGCGTCGTTCGGTAGTTTTATCCGTAAATTCGCTGCGGATAGGCTGATTGGCGCGAATTAAAGTTTGGGCTTTTTCGTACACAGTGGGGAAAAATAGAGAAATATTCGCGCCCCATTCAAAATCAATGCGCGATTTATCTTCAGCGATGTGCGCCCCAATTTTTTGAATACCGGGCTGATGTTGATACATCAATTCCAAAATAATCTCTGCTGCAAAATGCAATCGCATCAGCCGATAGCGCCGCTGCCAATCAATCGTCATGGTGACACTATCACCCACTTGCAGCGTGTGATTTTCGGACAGGCGATAAAGAATATCGTTCTGTTCGGTTTTATGGGCTTGGATTACAGGATAACCGCCTAAAGTGCCTGTATCGCTTTCTTGCCCACCGGAAAATGCATAAAAAATAGTCTGGGCAACCTGAACAGTTTGACGGCTTACAGATGTGATAGTGGTGTCTAATTGCGTTAAATAGGGGTCATCCCAGAACATTTTGTGAGTCATGCTCACTGTTCCATCGCTTGATATAACACTTCCAAAACCACATCGCGCACCATCTCGCGGTTATGGGCGATGCAAGGCAAAACTGGCACATCTGTCAGCCCCAACCCCATCTGAATATCGGCACATGACCACGCCCGCACATGGTCTTGCCGATTAGCAGCAACCACCATCGGCATGGTGGCATGAAAACC
>JALHOR010000024.1:0-55342 GCA_022842885.1 Anaerolineae bacterium | reverse complement strand
ACCACTAGCGGATTCGCCGCATGTATGCCGCGCACGGTTTAAAATATGCTGATGAACGGGGCAAAAGATTGGGGGCGGGCGCTGTTCAACATCAAAATAAACCCTGTGGCTTGTAACCGCCCAATCACATCGCGCAGCCAGATAAAATCAAATTGTTCTTGGGCAGGCGGCTCTATAAAATGCAAAATCAACGTATCATCCACGCGCACCCGCCCAAAAAACCAACTTTTTTCGGGTTCGGCTTGCCATTCTGTATATTGGCTAACACTGCGAATAAACGTGCTTTTGCCAGAACGCGGCGCACCTGTGACAATCAATTTTAAGACTTTTGCCGCTTTTTTGCGGGGACGCGGCGGGCGTACTACCGGATTATCCGTCATGATGAAAACAACCACTCTGAAAAAGAATATGATTTATTTTAATGCAATCTTGTGTCTAACGCTAGCACCCCACACGGGCTAAAAATCTGTTTTTTGCTTCTTTACAAATAGAACTTTTGTGCTAAAATTAGAAGTACTCACAATCGCTCACTAGCAGCAGGATAACACCCATGTTTAAATCTCACCCGGATGGGCGCGAGCTTGCCTTGCGTTTACATAGTGTGGGTATTCCCGTGCAGAAGGTGGTACGCAAACGCCAAAGCGGGTATTATACAGCCGAGTTTTTTGTGCCAAATTTGGAAACAGAAATTGAACCAGCCGCCGTGTGGGCGCGGCTTATCCAGCGGTGTTTCGATGGTCATGCCACGATTATCGCTGCCCAAGACACCATCGCCGATTGGCGTCCGGGTAAGCCTGTCATTTGTGCTATCGTCACCTTTGCGCTCACCACATAAATTGTAACAAACATTTAGCGTCGGCTGTTCTTTTTTGGCATACAATGATCATAAAAATCATGATATTTAGCCGCTAGGACAGCCGATGACGGCTTTGTTGACCCCAGAACACTTGGATATATTGCGCCGCTGCAGCCGCGATGAGCAAGCCTTTGACGAACTGCGCCAATTGATTGAGACCATCTCCACACCACCATCCTCCACACAAACAGCATTTCACCGCGATATTTTAGACTTGCAAGATGATTTTATTTGTCGTATTGATGACCAGTTTTGTTTTATTTATGTCAACCGTGCTTATGCTCACTTATGCCAACAGCCCGCCGCTGCGTTATTGGGGAAACAATTCTGGTCAATTGTACCAAGTCATGATATTGAACGGATTCGCCAGATTTTTGATGCTGTTATTGCCACTGGACAACCCAAGATAGATGACCGGATTGTGTCATTATCCAATGGAACGACCATGTGTATTGAATGGACTAATACCCCGCTTTTTGATAGGGATGGGGATGTGAAAGGGATATTGTCCGTTGGGCGCGATGTGACTGCCCGCAAATTGGCGGAAGAAGCCCTACGCGAGAATAACCTGCTGCTGCGCCAGATTGTGGAGCATAGCCAAGAGGTTTTTTATCTGTATGACCCGCACCAGCACAGCATTTTATATATTAATCCTGCTTACGAAACAATTTGGGGACGGGCTGCTCGTGACGTGTATATAGACCCGCAACCCTTTTTAGATGCCTTAGAATTGGTCGGGGTTTCCAATGGGGGTACGCAACCAGAGAATGATGCCCAAAAAGAATATGCCATTGTGCGCCCCACTGGGGAAGTCCGCCAACTGCGGGTACGCCATTACCCAGTTAAAAATGACACCGGACATGTTTTACAAATTGTGGGCATTGCCGAAGATGTGACTGAAAAAATAGCAGCCGAAAACCATCGTCAAGAACTGCAACAAGAACGGGAACGGATGCATTTGCTGTATCATTTTATTCATGATGTGACCCACGAATTTCGTACCCCCTTGACGATTATCTATACCAGTTTGCATCTGCTCATGCGGACAACTGACTCGCAAAAACAGCAGGTCTATCAACAACGCATTGTCAACCAAATACAGATGCTCACGCGCTTGGTAGATGATTTAAATATTATGGCACGGTTGGATAGCGGCTTGCTCATAAGTCAGGACATCATTCAGCTTGAGGTGTTAATCAATCAAGTTTTGGAGGCTTATCGGGCGCGGTTGCCACACCGTCTGTTTCATTTGCTCTTGCCAGCAGAAGCACTGCCGGACTTAATGGGCAGTGAGACCGATTGGATTTTAGCCCTGAATCATTTGTTAGAGAATGCGGTTCGTTTTTCACCGGAGGATACACCCATTACTGTCACTCTTGCCTATGAGCCACCACATATTGGCATTCGGCTAGAAGATACGGGTAAGGGTATCACGCCTGCGGATTTGCCACATATCTTTAAACGATTTTATCGCTCGGATGTTGCCCGTACCACTCGCGGTTTTGGCTTAGGTTTGCCGATTGTGAAAAAGATTGTAGAACTGCATCATGGGACGATAGAGGTACATAGCGAAGTGAACAAGGGCAGCACATTTATTATACGGATTCCGCTGGTTACAGGCAGCAGTCGGGTGGGTTTCCCCACCCTGCCATTACCGCTTATACCTTAGTGATGACCTCTGCGCCACCCAAATAGGGGCGCAGCACTTCAGGAATGATGACGCTGCCATCGCGCTGTTGATAATTTTCCAGAATCGCAATGATGACGCGCGGTGTCGCTAACCCGCTGCCATTAAGTGTATGTACAAACTGCGCTTTTTTGCTGCCTTCGGGATAATATTTAATCTGCGCCCGCCGTGCTTGGAACGTTTCTACATTGCTGCATGAACTGACTTCGAGCCATTCATCGCAGCCGGGCGCGAACATTTCCAAGTCATATTTTTTGGTGGCGCTGAAGCCCAAATCCCCCGTGACAATCTCTAAACGCCGGAATGGAATACGTAATGCCCGGCAAATGTCTGATGCTGCCTCGGCGAGACTTTCCAGTTCGGCATAGCTGGTTTCGGGTGTGGTGAATTTATACATCTCCACTTTTTCAAACTGATGCACGCGCTTGATGCCGCGTGTATCACGCCCGGCTGCGGCTTTTTCGCGCCGGAAGCAAGGCGAATGGGCGACATAATATTTGGGCAAGTCGGCTTCGTTCAGGATTTCGTCGCGGTGCATATTGGTGATAGCGACTTCGGCAGTGGGCAGCAGATACAAATCGCTCTCGTCATCGTGATAGACCACATCAGTAAATTTGGGAAATTGTGACGCGCCAACGAGCATCTCTGCCTGTACGAGATAGGGAATATAAAGCTCAACAAAATCTTTTGAGCGTGCCATATCCAAGAAGAAGCTAATCAAGGCGCGTTGCAACCGAGCGCCCCAGCCTTGCAGCACAAAGAAGCGGCTGCCTGAGAGACGCACCCCGCGTTCAAAATCAATGATGCCAAGTTCGGGACCCAGTTCCCAATGTGGGCGTGGTGTAAAATCAAACTGGAAAAACTGCCCTTCGGGCTGCCACGCTTTATTTTCAGCATCGCTGACACCAAACGGCGTGCTTTCGTGCGGCAGATTTGGCAGCCACAGCATATGTTCTTCTAATTGGGTATCCACCTGTTTGATTTCGGCATTCAGTTTTTCTGAATGGTCGCCAATTTTACCCAATGCCTCACTCAGCTTATCAAATGCCGCGTTGACATTTAAACCGGGTGGGAGTGTGCCTTCGTCTTCTTCTTCGGCTTTTGCGCCGCTGAGGATGGCAAGGGCTTCTTCGTAATTTTGCTGCTGTAGGCGAATCGTAGCGAAGTGTACCTGCAAAATCTTTTTGAAATCGGGCAGCGTTTTGTTGCCGCGCAAAAACCCAAATTGTTTGTTCAAGTCGTTACGCTGCTTTTGCAAATCTTCGCGCACGCGGATGAGTTCACGGCGGCGGCTGTCCAACTTCAAAATTTCATCAATACGGGCGATAGCGGGGGTATCCCCCAATTTTTGGATTTGTTCTTTTACCCATTCGGGTTTTTCTCGAATCAAGCCAATGTCCAACATCGGATAGTTTCTCCTGTAGAAGTAATTAACCGCCTATGCGGTGATGACTAGCACACATGGGATGAATTTATTGCAAATATAGAGGGCGGTATCGGGTTGAAAACCGCTTTAAATTGTTGTGTCGTCAAAAAATGTTAGTATCTCTGCCCACAAGGGACAGACATCCGCCCACCACCGATTGAATAGAGTGTCATGGCTGCGGCTCCTAGGGTAAATGCGGCTGCGTATCATCGCTGATTGGGGTTGGTTGATGGCGTGGCAAGGGGCGCGTCATATCTTTATAGAAGCGCCATGCTGCCAAACTTAGCCCAATCACGATATTTAAGACAATGAGCGTGTTAAAAAATTCAGGCGTGAACATATCTCTCCTTATCCCCCGGCAGCCGCGTCTGGTTCTGGCGTGGGTTCATCAACAACAATCTCACGCGGGGGTTCAACCGAGCGCGTACATGAAAAAGTCGGGTATTCGCTGCCAATATACACCATATAATCATACTGGCGCTGCGGGTCGGGCGTGACTTCGACTTCGCTATCAGCAATGCTCAGGACATCTTTAATCGCTTCTATCGGATTGCTTTTGTCCAACCCGGTATAATCAACGACGTAATTATATGCCCGCCGATTGCCGGGGTCATCCACCACAATCGCCCGAAAACCTTCTAATTCCAAGCGGTCAGCCGCGACCATCGCCAAGCCATCAATGCCGCTGGCATTCACTACCGCTACTGTTGGTAACTGGCGGCTCGTTTGGCTGGCAGTCGGCGGTAGGACTACCTGCTGCATCAAGGTGGCAATGGCTTCTCGGTTTGGCTCTAAAATAAAGCGCCCTTCATCATCGGAAAAACCGTTATTGATTTCTTGGGTCAGCCGGAACGTAAAATATTGAATATCAGCAGTATCCGTTTCCAGCGCCACGGGCAGCAGCCCTAATGCCGTTGGCAAATTAATATCCGTCACCACAATTTGATTCAGTTGCTCCCACAACACCGGGAAATTTTCTAATAAGCCTTCAGCACGAATTTTGCGATACAACGCCCGTAACACATCTTGTTGGCGGCGTCCGCGGTCAATATCGCTGCTGGTGCGGCGGCTGCGAACATACCATAACGCCATCGAACCGCGCAAATTATGCCGCCCCACATTTAACGTATACATCTCCCAGTTATCGGGGTTAGACACATCCAAATCCGGTTCTTTTAAGCGCCAATCCTGTATCGCGCAATCTACGCTGATGTCTATGCCACCGACGGAATTAATCAATTCCGGGAAACTATCGAAATTTACGCGAGCATAATAATCAATGATGACCCCCAAATTATGCTGAATCGTGGCTTTGAGAGCCGCGAAACCGCTGCCTGCTTCTTCCCGTTCTGCAAAAAAATATACCTGATTAACTTTGACCATGCCCGTATCCGGCATATACACCCACAAATCACGCGGGATAGATACGACTGAGACACTGCCGGTATTTTTGTTGAGCGATACAATCATGAGTGAGTCAGTCAAGCCGGGGTTGCTGCTGTTGTTACCTGTGGTATGCCCAGTGAGCAGAATATTGATAATGTCGTAGCCGCCCTCATCCACTAAGGGCATGGCTTCGGGAATATCGCTGATGACTTCGGGTTCGGTGGGTTCGGTATCTTCGGTGGGCGGCGCTTCGGTGGCTTCTTGGGCAAAGACAGGCAGCGACAGCCACAATAGAACGCACAACAGCCCAATACAACAACGCATCATGGGGATAGCTCTCGGATAATCAACGTTCATAAGGCGTTAATCATGCCAGAAAAACCGGCACTCGGACAGTGGCGAAAATCCGACGATTGGGTGGCGCTAGAGGGGTGAAAGCCATATCACCCCTAAAGATTATGGTATCGTTCCAGCGTTAAAAACATTGTAGACGATAAACCCGATATACAATCCTAACAAGACGACTGCCGGCAGCCGTTTGAGGGTGCGATTCCATACGAAGGGCAGCAGCAGCAACGAGAACAACAGCAGCACCAATAGTTCCAACCCTAAAAAACGTTGGGAAATGGGAACAGGCGCAATGATAGAAGTCGTTCCTAGAATCAACAATAAATTGCTGATGTTGGAGCCGACGATATTGCCCAAGGCAATATCATTCTGTTTTTTGAACGCGGCAGTGAGCGATGTCACCAATTCTGGCAGCGATGTTCCGATAGCGATCATCGTCAGCCCGATGACCAATTCGCTGATTTGCAATGCCCGCGCAATGTTGGTTGCCCCGGTGATAAGCCAATTTGACCCCAATACCAAGACAATTAAGCCCATCACAAAGCGGGCAATTTCGCGGTTAAGGCGCAACTTTTCTGTTTTAGGCGATGTTTCGTCATCATTCTCACCAATATCGCCCTCTTGCAGCCGAACCGCCGCCGTGCGACGCTCTTGCTGTGCTAGCCAGTAAAACAATGCCGTAAAACAGATGAAACCTGTCACCAAAACCAACCCATCTACGCGGCTGATTTCGCCATCCAACATCATGAGTGCCGTTAGAATCGTCACGCCAATCATCATCGGGATTTCGCGCCGAATCATGACCTCATGCACTTTGATAGGCATAATCAAGGCTGATAAACCCAAAATCAGCCCAATATTGGCAATATTCGAGCCAACCACATTACCCAAAGCAATTTCGCTCAGGTCTTGCATGGCTGCCTGCACGCTCACCAACAATTCTGGCATAGAGGTTCCGACTGCGACAATCGTCAGCCCCACAATTAGGGGTGAAATTTTGAATATGCGGGCAATGTTCGATGCGCCTTCTACCAGCCAATTGCCACCCCAGAATAACCCTAACAACCCGCCCATAATGAACACAATATCGAGTGGTGTCATCACGCCTCCTAAACTGATTGATAATGCAAAAACCGCCAGTATTATAAAGGTACTGGCGGTTTCGCTCACCCAATCATTGGGCGATTTTATGGCGTTTTTATATTATGGTTATAGAGCAGTAACGTGCCACTAAATCGCTACTTCAATACTGCCGGGTTACACACGTTCTGCGCTGCACCCTTCAGCAAAAAGTCCCGAATCAGTTCAGCAGCTTCAATGGCAACTACCACTTGGGCATCAGATGTGCTGGCGGCAAGATGCGGGGTATCAATCACATTTGCCAAGCCCACCAAGGGATGGTCTGCCGGGGGTGGTTCGACATCGTAGACATCTAGCGCCGCGCCTGTCACTTTGCCACTCTTGATGCCTTCTGCCAAATCGGCATCGTTGATGAGTGCGCCACGAGCAGCATTGATAATTCGCACGCCGTCTTTCATCTTGGCTATTGCCGCCGTATTAATCATGCCGCGCGTTTCATCCGTGATGAGCGCGTGCAAGCTGATAAAATTAGCGCGGGCATACAATGTGTCCAAATCCACGCTTTCAGTATGAAATTGGGCGAACACATCGGCTGGCACATAGGGGTCATGGGCGATGACTGTCATTTCAAAGGCAACGGCGCGTTTGGCGATAGCTTGCCCAATACGCCCAAAGCCAATCAAGCCAAGCGTTTTGCCGCGCAATTCGACACCCATGAAATTTTTTCTATCCCATTTGCCCGCTTTCATGGAAGCATCGCCCGCTGGAATCTGGCGTGCTAAAGACAGCATCAAGCCAAAGGTAAATTCTGCCGTCGAAATCGTATTGCCGCCGGGGGTGTTCATAACAACGACGCCATGTTCGGTAGCGGCATTTAGGTCTACATTATCCACACCGACGCCAGCACGAGCAACGGCTTTTAAATCCGGGGCGGCTGCCAGCACTTCCGGCGTAATTTTCACGCCGCTACGAATCAGCATGGCATGAACACCAGCGGACTGCGCGACCAATTGTTCCTGCGATAATTTGCCGGGCGCAGTCACCGTCAGTCCTTCGGCATTTTTGAGGATGTCAATGGCTTTGGGGTCTACGTCATCGGGAATTAATACATGAAATGTCATGACAATTTGCCTTATGCTCCGATAAATTCATCAATGCCCGCAAAAATGGTTTCCAACACATCGGGCGTCATATCCGCCATATGCGCGATGCGGAAGGTTTTGCCTTTGATGCTGCCATAGCCTTTGTCCATGTCGAAGCCTTTTTGTGCCATGAACTTCGCCATGCCGTCCACATCCATCTTTTTCTCGCGGTTGTCAATAGCAGTCACTGTATTGGAGCGATAGCCCTCTTGCGCGAACAAGCCAAAGCCGCGTGAGAACGCCCATTGGTGGGTCATCTCGCGCAGTTGGGCATGGCGTGACCAGCGATTTTCGATGCCTTCTGCCAGAATCGCGTCTAACTGCACATCTGCCGCAAACATCAACGAAATGGGCGGCGTAGACGGCGTGTTATTTTTGACGAGACTTTCTTCCAGCGAGAGAAAATCAAAATAATAACCACGATAGGGAATTTCTTTGGCGCGGTCTAACACGCGGTCACTCACACTGGCGAAGGCGATGCCCGGCGGTAGCCCAAACGCTTTTTGGCTGGAAGTGAGGGCAATATCTACACCCCATTCATCCGAGCACAATTCAGTTCCCAAGAAGCCGCTGACGGTATCCACCAGATATAATGTTTCTTCATATTGGCGCACGACTTCGCCAATGGCTTTGATAGGGTTGGTCACGCCAGTGCTGGTTTCGTTATGAACGACACAGACTGCATCGTAACGTTCTTTTTTCAAGGCATCCGCTACCATCTCCGGCGTATGCGCTTCGCCCCATGCCACTTCAATCACATCCACTTGCTTGCCGTTGGCAGTGCTGATTTCCGCCCAGCGTTCACTAAAAGCGCCGCCTACCAGATGCAGAGCTTTTTTATCATCGCGGATACAGTTGCGAGAAGCGCCTTCCCAAAAGCCCGTGCCAGAACAGCCATTCAAATACACACGGTACTGCGTCATAAACGCCTGCTTGAGCTTGGGTTGCAAGCGGGCAAACAAATCGGCAAATTCTTTAGACCGATGCCCAATCATCCATGCGGTTTGCGCGTCTAAAATTTCGCGGCGCACTTCAACAGGACCCGGAATTACCAGATACTTGTGGTCACTCATATTTAGTTATCTCCTGATGCCAGGACTACGATGACGAAGAAGCGTGCTGTTTGTGATAAAAAGCACATGCCGCAGGATTGTAAATGACATAGGCAAGCCTGCACAGGGCAGAGGCAAAAATTGATGCTATACTGAAATAGCATAGGCGATATTGGTTAATTGCTTGAGGCGACTTATGGTAGCGATACCCACAACCGTTCTTCTTATCACTGAAGATGAATTCGCAGCAATAAGTAAAGAACACAAATATGAGATTATTGACGGTATGCCAGTGGAGAAAATGACAGTGGGTGGGACGCATCTATTTATTATACAAAACTTATTTCGACGTGTTGACCCAGTAGTGATAAGCGAAAAATTGGGCTATGTGTTTACGGATGGCTTGGTGTATTTGATGCATCTTCAAGGCAAAGGCATTAAAGGTGCTTTTATCCCGGATTTATCCTTCATTCGCAAAACCAATTTATTACCCGATTGGGATGTCAATAAAAATTATCCCGGCGTTCCTGACTTGGCAGTAGAGGTTATTTCTCCTACAGATGAAGCGGATGAAGTGATGTTAAAAGTGTTTCAATATATGGAAAAAGGCACAGAACAAGTCTGGCTCATTTATCCAGCAACCCAAACATTATTTCAATATTTTCGGGATGACCAAGATACTGTGCGCGTCTATCGTGGGGATGCGATGATTGATGCTGAAGCCTTTTTTCCGGGCGTCAAAATCATGGTCAAAGAATTATTCGCGCTGCCGGATTTGGGCGAATGATACTGAACCACCATTCGCCCTTTAAAAATCCATTACTGCCGTATGATGTTTACTTCGCCTGTACCAGCGCCTTCAAACGAGGATAACAGCAGCGTATAAATGCCTACCTCTTCGATGACTTTTTCAAATCCCGCATTAAGTTCAACACTATCATCATTGCCCGTGACCAATGTGCCATCTGCCGCCAACAGCACCATAATCGTATCCACAGCATCGGTATCGCTGGTAGTGCTTATTTTTAAGGTTTCATCAGCAGCGACCTCCACCAGAAAGCGATATGTTTGACCCGGAATCATGTTGAGTGTGATGGCTTGCTCTTTTTCCAAGTCAGCCTGTTCAATCGTTTCGACAGTCGCACGTTCAATGTGACGGGCAAAATAGGGAATAGCCGTCGCTTCATCGCCTAAATAAAAATAGGCTGTCCCCAAAATGGCATTCAGGCGGGCAGTATCCAAGCCTAATTCACTGGCAAGAAGTCCATGTTCAAGAGCCTTTTCCATATCCCCGACAGCATAGGTGTAGGCATCTGCCAACACAAAATGAATATCGGCATTTTCCGGCACAAGTTCCAATACCCGCGCAAAATCGCGTTCCCCGGTTTCAAAATCTTCTAAAAAGAAACTGGTAGACCCATGAAACATAAGCGCATAAAAATTATCTGGTTCAACCGCTAAAATTTTTTCGATTTCTATTAATGCCGCCTCATAATCGCTCACCCACCACAAGGCAAAACTATAGCCTGTCAGCAAAATAATGTTTTCGGGGTCACTGTCTAAGGTGGTTCGATAAGCGTCAATGATTTGTTCAACGGCATTTGGTGTTTCGGGGATAACATGGATGGCGATTTCGGTATAATTGCGGAGCGCCTCCGAATAAATGCCCGCCAGCAGTAGCGCCTCAATGCGCCCCCGGTACGCTCCAATATTGAGCTTATCGGCTTCAATCGCACAGGTGAAGTCTGCGATAGCGTTTTCATAATCTGCTGCTTTAAGCAATGCCTGACCTGTTTTCAGAAAATCGGTATCAGTATCACAGGCGTTATCGTTTTGCGCGAAGATAATGGCTGAACTGTTCAAACACACACCACAACAGATAAGGCAAAAAACAAATAGTCGTCCCCAAGTTTTCATAACAATCTCCCTGATAGTTAAAGAGGCTGAAATCTTAAAACGCCGGGATTGTTATTGCAACGCTCCTTCACAACGAGAAAATCAACTTAGATAGATGCTATTGCTAACCGGAAAAAAGCAGATAAGTCAGGAAGACTCTCTTACAGCAGTTGCAACGCTGTTTTTTGCTGTAAAAAGCGCCCTATCTCCGCTACTTCAACTTCTAAAAGAGGCAACCATTTTTCTGGTAAGGGTTCAAAGGGTTCAATGATAATCGTTGTGACGGCTTTTTTGCGGTCTGTGCGCCACACGCCCACAATACGCCCATTGATGAGTACCGCCGGATGAATGATGCCGCCTCCAGCATTAATGCGTTTAGCATATGCCGCCTCCAACATAAAATCGCGCTGCTGATAACCCAACAAGTACGTATCGTAACGCGGCAATAAACGCACAAAATCCTTATCAGCGGCATTCTCTAAACGTGCTTCATGTTGCTTGAGCATCCATAAAGATTGATTTTGATATTTGATTTCCAACAGGTCATCGGCAAGCGCGAGAAAAGCCGCTTTTGCTTGCATCATCGGCAGACCTGACCACGCTGCGAAATCCTGCGCGGTAGCAGGGGCATACGCTGTCAGATAACGGCGGGCAAGTTCAAGCAAGCCTGCTTCTTTGCTAAACATGCGGGATTCAATGGATTGTAGCCATTCCTCTACGAGAACATAGGTCATATCGCCGTCATGTTCCGTGCCAAAACAAATCAGGCTTTCTAACGCAGCATAACTCACAATATGGGCGATAGTTTGCCCGGCGACGGGAATATCATATTGCGCCAAGGCAACCGCCAGTTGAGCGCGATGTAACGGATTTTCGTGCAAAATTTCGGGCAGCAACTTGAGTGCTTTTTGGCGGATTTCCGGCGTTAGCCCTAATTGTTGATAGCGGCGTTCTCGTTCTTTGATGAAAATTTGCCCTAACAATGCCAGCATCCAGCGCACATCCTCTGCTGGAATGAGATGCATCGTGCCACGCAATGCCCAAGTGAGGACAATTCCCCGTGCTTGTTCACGAGTAGATTGCACCTGATTTTCTAATAATCCGCTGCTTCGCACCCGAATTGAAAGATGGGCGGCGGGCATTTCCTGCGCTTGCCAACCCCCGATTTCACGGGTCAACTGAGCAACATCGCCGCCAGTGTAGACCGAATCAGGATGTAAGTGTTGGGCATAGGCACGCAAGCGGCAGAGGTGTTCAGACGAAATATTTAGAATCATGGTTTCGCATTTTCTTCGGG
Organism: Anaerolineae bacterium; assembly: GCA_022842885.1. Lineage (GTDB taxonomy): Bacteria > Chloroflexota > Anaerolineae > Aggregatilineales > Phototrophicaceae > JALHOR01. The sequence goes on along the minus strand of JALHOR010000024.1, from coordinate 43,172 downwards.
CAGCACGGCACGTAAGGCATCCGCGATGTTACGGCATTCAATGAGTTTTAATCCGTCAGGAATAACATCTATTTTGCAGCAGAATTATTCTTTCGTGTCTGGATTTAATAATTTTTCGCCCACACTCAAAAATATTTCAGCCCGCCGAATTTGTTCAAGCGATTGTTCTGGTGTCACCACTGCGCCTGTGTCATAATCTGCCCCTTCACGATAGGCTTGACCCTGTGAAAGATATTTTTGCAATTCTCGCTCTACACGACCTGTCTTTACAAAATGTTCAGCGAATGCAGAAATAATACTGGCATGTCTCGAAAAAGTTAGCCCATGTTCAAGCAAGAGGGCAGAAGTCACATAGAATATCGCATAGTAAGCTCTTGAAACGACAATTCGATAAAGTTGACCTTCATGTAACAATTTGGCAGCTTTGATATTTTCTTTTGCCATCTGAATAAAAACTTCTTGTTGTGTCTTCAAACCAAAATGCCTTCCCGCTGAATATTCATAAACAAACTGTTTTCTTCATATAAAAACCGTTGTTCAGATACGAAGATACACACGATAGGAATGCCATATTCCAAAAGCATATCGGTAAGCATATCACCCGTGAATTCAATCTCATCTCCCATATTGACATCGCCTTTTAGCACTACTAACACATCTACATCCGACTCAGGCGTGGCATCATGACGGGCTTGGGATCCAAATAAAATGACTTGTACCAATCGTTCTCCGTATAATTGGCAGAGATGTTGGTGCAATTCATCTAAAATAAGTCGCAATTGTGCATTTATCACGGTAGACATTTTCCTCAACTTTTTATGCTGCTGTTATCATGATTATATCATCCTTTAGGAGTCTCTTCGGGCAGCACGGCGCGTAGGGCATCTGCGATGTTGCGGCATTCAATGAGTTTTAATCCGTCAGGAATATCGTCTATTTTGCGGCGGGTGCGCGGCACTACTACGCGCCGAAAGCCAATTTTCGCCGCTTCGTTCAGACGCATCGGAAGCTGTGCTACTGCCCGGATTTCACCACTCAAGCCAATTTCGCCAATGACTGCAATATCTGCTGGTACGGGACGGTCAAAATAGCTGGAGGCAATTGCTATCGCCATCGCCAAATCAGACGCAGGTTCATCAATTTTTAGCCCGCCAATAACGTTCACAAAAATATCCTGCTCAAATAATTTTAGCCCCATGCGTTTGCTCAACACCGCGCCAATCAATAATAAGCGATTCATATCCACGCCGTTGGGCGTGCGGCGGGCATTGCCAAAAGCGGTTGGGCTGGTCAGCGCCTGAATTTCGACCAATAGCGGGCGCGTGCCTTCCATCGTTACTGCAATCACTGAACCGGGTGCATTCACCACGCGCTCTGCCAAAAATGCTTCGGACGGATTCGGCACTTCTACCATGCCGGCACCTTGCATCTCAAACACGCCAACTTCGCTGGTGGCACCAAACCGATTTTTGACGCTGCGTAACAAGCGAAACGATTGGAAAGGGTCGCCTTCCAAATACAGCACGGTATCTACGATATGTTCAAGCACGCGCGGACCCGCGATATTGCCTTCTTTGGTGACATGCCCAATCATGAAGACACTAATGCCACTGCTCTTAGCGAGACCTTGCAAGCGACTGGCACATTCCCGCACCTGCGAAACCAACCCCGGCGAAGAATCCACATCTTCGGCATAAGTCGTCTGAATCGAATCAATGATTAGAATCGTCGGTTTGAGTTCATAAACATGCTCAAAAATCGTGCTGAGGTTGGTTTCCGTCAGCAGATATAAATTGTCCGCCTGAATACCCAATCTATCGGCACGCATTTTGATTTGGCGCTGGCTTTCTTCACCGCTGACGTAAAGGACGATACCGTGCTGCTGTGCCATCTCAGCGGCAGCTTGCACCAATAATGTACTTTTGCCGATGCCGGGGTCGCCACCAATAAGGATAATGCTGCCCGGCACGATGCCCCCGCCTAATACGCGGTTAAATTCTTCAATGGGTACACGCATTCGTTCTTCAGCATCCATATTGATGTCGCTGAGGCGCTGTGGCATAGAGCGCGTCATACTGCCGGCTGTGCGTGTCACTTGTTTGGGCGATGGCTTACGAACTTCCTCAACCACTGCTTGCATCGTATTAAATTCGCCGCAGTTGGGGCAGCGTCCCATTTTTGCCGCCACTTGCCGGCTGCAATTACTACACACATAGGTGGTGCGCGTCTTCGCCATGTTCAAGTCCCATCACCAGAAGCAAATAAATTTATGAACAGATGTGCGGAAATGATAGCAAATTTTGGTATAATTATCAGCGTGCAATTTGGCAATGCTAATAACATGGCGATGGGGCAATCGTAGCGTAATCACATAAGACAATGCCAAATAGCGGGGTTATACTGGTAAAAATCAAACTGTATTCTCTTGGGATGAGGTCATTATGCTTGCCAAATTACGCTTGCTGGCATTAATACTGGCGCTGATTGCCGCCACAATACCGAGTTCTATCTATATCACGGATAAAAACCGCGATATTTTGTGGATTCTCATCGGGGTCAACATTTTCGTGTATATCATGGTGGCGCTCACGACGATACAAACCACGCTGGATGTTGCCGGGCGCGATAAGCAAAAACTACCCGTTCCCGCCCGTTTTGAAAACAACCCGATTTTGGCGAAGTGGTGGGTGGCTGTGCGGCTTTCGTGGCGCTGGCACGCGGTAGCAGCATTGGCACGCTTGGGACTGGCACATGGTTTGGCACAGCATATTCATAGTATTCGTCAAACTTGGAACGATTTTCAAGGTATTATTTCACCGTTTTTTGCAACGACCTATTATGGTGAATATCCAGTCTGGATTCGTTCCCATTGGTCGCAGGTCATAATAGCGATTGTGATATTGATATTTTTTAGTGCGGCTGAAACAGGCTTTATTACATCACTCACATTAACCTTGAAAACACATATTCATCGCGCAACGCAGATTCTAAAAGTGGTTTTACTCAGAGGTGGATTGATAGTAGGCATAATCCTGACGATGGTGGTAGTACAAGGTATATACAAATATCTTGATAAAGAATTACCTATGCGTGTCTACTCATACAATGATGAGAGTGCTTTGCAGCAGTTACAGTTTATGCGACAATATCTTCTCAATCCCCTCAAGATAGGACATGGTATTGTCTTCAATCTATTGGATAACGGTACGATGATGGCAGCAGAAATTATGATAATGGAAGATGAAAACTTGTATCGTTCTCCCACAACTTGTAGCGAATACAATGATGAGCCGCAGCCTCGTATATTTTGTACACAACGGGATCGAATTTTGCGAAGTATATTATTCAGTTTCTTAGGTCTCCTCCTCTATGCCTTCTTAACCGGAGGTTGCCTCTTTTTCGCGCATAGGCGTTATAGGCGGCAGGAAAAAATAGCGCCTAATGCCGTATAAATATGGTACAATTGTTCTCAAAATGGAAATGATCAGGTATTGCAATGGAGCTTGAGTTTAGTGGCAAAATTTGGTTATGGGGTGGCAAGGGGTCATGGTTCTTTGTGACTGTGCCAGACGCCCAAAGCCGTGACTTGAAAGCCATCGCCAGTTCGGTGACGTATGGTTGGGGCAACATTCCGGTACAAGTTCAGATTGGCAGCACAACATGGAAAACATCTTTGTTTCCCCAACATGAGTTATATGTTTTGCCTGTCAAAGCCAGCGTCCGCAAAGCCGAAAATCTGCAAGAAAACGATGATGTGACTGTGCGGCTCAACATCCAGCTATAGAAAATTACTCCACCATCGCACGCAAGAACGCCACGAAAGGTTTTTCTGTATAGTCCAAACGCCAAATGCCAAAATAATGTTCGGCATTATCCGGGCTTTGGCATGGGGTTGGATAACAACTGCGGTCAATCGGAAAATCAAATGCTGTCCATATCAACCAGCCCAATAGCTGATGAGTTTGAACTGCCTCAACTATAGTCATAAGAATTTGCGCTTGGTCTTCCGGTGTAACGCGCTGGGTGCTATAACCCACTTCTTGCAACAAAATCGGCTTGTTCGTTGCCGCCCGAATCGGCGCAATACGCCCCACTAAATCGTTGGCGGCTGTCCAGTGATGAAAGCTGACGAAATCCACATACGGCGCTGTCGCCTCGGCATCAAACAGCCAACCCGCCGTAATAAGATGATTGGAATCCAACGCCCTGACTTGCTGTGCCGTCGTCGCTAACCATCCGAGTACCTGCTCTTTACTCGCTTTCGCCGGGAATGCATGGTGTGTACCGTAATCAATATCCCCTTCATTACGCAAATCCCATGCGAAAATAGCCGCTTCATCCCGATAGCGTTCTACTAGAAATTGCGTTTGCTGTTGGATATGGGTTGGGTTGCTGTAGAGAGGATACTGCTCTAAATCGGGCAAATCATTCAGCGTGACGATGAAGCGAAAGCCGTAATTACCACCGATACGCAGGATGGCATCTAATCGCTGAACATTTTCTGGTTTGGGTATTGCCCCGCTGCCGGAACACTGAAAAAGTGCTTCATTCCATAAAAAAATTCGCAGCGTATTAAACCCGACGCTTTGCATCAAGGCAAATTCTTGTTGGAGTGTATCGGTATCGGTTTCTGTCAAAAAGCGTCGCCAAGGATACCGCGAGGGATAATAATTCACGCCTTGCACAACATAGGGCGCATCCCCAAGCAGCAATTGTCCATTTTCGATTTGCACAAATTCACTCAGCGATGAACGTGCATAATCGCCAGTTTGGGCAAATGCGGTTTGGATTTCTTCCGGCGAACATACTGCTAGTGGCGGCGGTGGTGGTTGGGCAGCACAGGCAACAACCAAAAACAACCATGAAGTCAATAAAATGGCTCTAATCACACCCATCTTCCCCCCCAAACCCCGCTGGACTCCAAAAAACGGGCGTGTTGCCCATCGTCATGTTATCCAGCATGAGCCATTCGCCTGTGAGCCGATGCACCAATGCTAATTCATAAGCAGTTCGCACCGCCAGCCACTGCCCATCGGCGCTGAAACGCGGGTAATCGGCATGATTTAACGGCGCATTGTCCAGATACAAGGTGGCATTATCATCGGCATTGCCCACCAATGGAATTTGCCATAAGCGATTTTGAGCATTATCGCGGAATTCCCGTGCCACACCTAAAATGGCACTGCTATCTGGCAACCAAGTATTATCCAAAATGCGCGACCACTGGAAACTTAACTGCGTGGGGACTGCCCCCTGTTGTGCGCCAATCATCCAAAATGTATCGTTATTCCCCGAAGGCGAATACACAAAACTGATGAGTTGACTGTCCGGCGACCAACGCGGCTGCGTGACACTGCCTGTTAAAAAACCAGTTGCGGGATATTTGGTTTGTCCATCATTGCTGACGACCCATAAATCAGCTTCATTGACGCTGACAGTTGCGCTGCCTGTTTGCCCCTCTGGCGTTGGTACAGCCGTTGAAAATGCATCTGTTCCAGCGGCACGGTTCTCATACGAGATATATGCCAACCACGCCCCATCCGGCGACCACTGCGGCGAAAATTCGTTGCCCGCAACGCTGTAAAATGAGGGTCCGCCGCCTTCCGGCAGAATCCACGCAATATGATTCGTCAGGCGTCCATTGTCATTGCGCGTCATTGTGAAAGCGATTTTGCTATTATCCGGCGACCACTGCGGTTCCCAAACACCCCAATTATCTGGCGGCAAAGCATCAAATTGAACCAATGCTTGTTTATCGCTGCCATCCAAGCGGGCGCTATACAGTTTTGCCGGGAGTGTGCCAGCTTGCAGCGTATATAAAATGCGGCAACCATCCGGCGCGAAACCCCAAAAATAATGCCAACCTGCGCCGAGTTCCAACCGCCGATAGGTTTCTGCGCTCACATCATACAAAATAATCGCATCATGTGCGGCAGTCGTTATGCCTACCATCGGACTCAGCAGCGGCAAATTCTGTGCATGAGCAGAAAAAATGCTGAAGCCAGTGACCAATGCAAAAATAATCCAACCAAATGATTTTTGTAGATGTAAGGGCGAGCCATGCCTCGCCCCCACGAAAAAATTTTTTATCATAGGTATCGTCAACACCCAATTCACAACCACCATTAATCGGATAGCACTTTTCACAATGGGTCTATTCCCTTACAATCCGACACAAACTTTTAGGGCGTCGGTTAAGATGCACGTTATGATTGCATTCTACACTGAACCCAACATCGTGTGAAATAGCGTAGAGCAGGATATACATGGTTCGCAAATTGACTATCACCCTCGTCATTAGCTTTTTTTTGGTGCTGATTGCCCCAACGCAGGCACAAGAAATTATCGTCACCCCCGAAGTTGCCCCATCCGACTTGCCAACCAGCGCCTATATCGAAGGGCTGGATATGATTTGGCAGGATTTAAATCGGTGTTCGGCAGCCGCCTTCACGATTCAACTCTCGTATTTTGACGAATTTACCGATGATTACAGCGCCATCGTCAAACGCCTGAATCCCAATATCGAAGATGTAAGCGTGCGCGTGGAAGAAATGGTCACGGTTGCCGAAGAATACGGGCTGACCGGCATCGTTCGGCGCGGCGGTACGATTTTGATGCTGAAAAAATTAGTTGCCGCTGGTTTCCCCGTCTTGATTGAAAATTCGTATTACGAAGGCGCGGATGGCTGGAACGATTGGATGAGCCATAACCGCGTGTTGGTGGGCTACGATGATGCCACCGAAGAATTTTTATTTTTGGATTCGCTGTTGGGTAATGGGGATGATGATAAAGGCAAACGGTTGAAATACGAGGATGTGGCGGAACGTTGGCGGGCATTCAATCGTAATTATCTGATTCTGTATCACCCTGACCAAGAGAGCGCCTTACAAGCCGTTTTGGGTCCACAGTGGGATGCGCTCTATAACGCTCAATGGACATTGCAACAAAATGAGGAAGAACGCGCCACGGATAAAGCCGATTCGTTCACCATTTTTAATCAGGCATGGGCGCTGCTGCAATTAGGGCGGTATGAAGAAGCCGCCGCTGCCTACGACGAAGCGCGTAATTTAGGCTTGCCGCGCCGCATGTTTTGGTATGATTTTGGCGTATTAGAGGCATATTTGGCAGTCGGGCGCTACGATGATGTGATTACCATTGTGCGGAATACGCTTCAGGATACGCCCGGCGTGGAAGAACTTTATTATTATATCGCACTGGCATATTATGGTCAGAGCAATACAGAACGGGCAGTGGCGAATTTGGAAGCGGCATTGTTCCGCAACCGCTTCTATACTGAGGCACAAACCAAACTGACCGAATGGACAACAGGGTCTTAAATTGATGATATTGCAGCGTAGGATGTGGCGTCATTTGGGTTTGATGTTGGTGATGTTGTGCTTCGGCTCATCTGGGTTGCTGGCGCAAGAAAATAATTTACCCATTATGATGGTCAGCGGTGAAGTGGTCACACGCACCGATGCGTTTGGGATTGAGCAACCTGTTATTGTGGGCAATGTGCGGAATAATGGCAACGATGCCTATACCAATATCACGATATTGGGTGAAGTCTATGATGCTCAAGGAGAGGTCATCGGCGAAGCCTATGGCTATATTGTCAATGCATGTGGTGCGGCATTGTTAGAAAGCGCCATGCAGCCGGGGCAAACCCAAGCATTTGAAGCTATCGTTGAACTTTATGAAGAAGATAGCAATATTGCCACATTAGGCGTGACCGCCGCTGGCACATCTATCGCGCCAGAAGTCTCTGTTGACGAATCTGAATTTTCACATGTAACCCAAATCAGCAGCGATGAAGTGGTCAGCGTTCAATGGAATGCTGATGGCACATTGGCATATGGGGTCGGTTGCGACAGCCGTATTTTCACGACTTATGCTTGGTATCAGTATGACCCGGCGACTGCCACCACCACGCCGATTGACTCGCCCCGCGGCGACCAAATTACAGAGGCGTTCATTGAACGCACGGCTATCACCCAATCCACCTTTGGCGGTGAAATTGACCCGAATTTACTTCTACGTTCCTTCTTGAGTTTTGCGCCAGATGGCACGCGCTTGGTTTACCAAACGGATATTCATGAATTGTTTACAGTGGCGGAAAGTGGTTATTCGCGGCGCTCCGTGCATGTTTACTTGAATCGTTACAGTTTACAGGGCATCAATTGGACGCCCGACAATAATTTTGTGGCGTATTATTTTGGGGCATATGGTGAGCCAGTGCAGTATTTGACGGCAAATGCCAACGGCGATTTGCTCAGTAATGTCCTGACGGAAAATGTGCCATCGGTAACGATTCCCGGTTCAACCTATGATGGACGCCGTGTGATTATCGGCGGCACATTCCCGGATGAAACCGGGCGCGACATGACTGGGTATTTTTTTAACCCGGCACGCGGCAGAAGCGCCCCTGAACTGCTTTATCCCGTAGAAGCACTGCCCGGCAATAATTACCCTGCGCCTGCCTATTATCGCAAAGATGAGGATACCCGCTATATTTATGTGGTGCGCCCGGAAGATGAGCAAGCCATCTTAGAGTGTTTTCATTATGAGGCACAGCGTGTCAGCACCCTCACACCCCTGCCGCTGCAACTGGCAAGCGATGAACGGGCATGGACATGGGTTGCGCCCGATGGGGCGACTTTGGCGATTGCCGCGAATGGTCGGCATGGTGGTTTGTGGTTAGTGGATTTAACGCAGTTTGGCGCGTGCCAATAATCTTCATTGCCGGAATTGGGCGATGAGTTCGCGTAATTGCTTAAGATTAAATGGCTTCTGTAAAAAGGCATCACAGCCCGCCTGTTGAGCATATTCCATAATTTCATAGCTACCGGCGCTCATGGCGATGACTGGAATATGCTGATATTCTGGTTGTTGCTTGATATAGGCAATAGCATCCCAGCCTTTTAACCCGGGACCGGGCAGCAGCAAATCCATCAGAATTAACTGCGGGACAACCTCGGTTAATAATTGCAGTCCCTCTTGGCTATCACGAGCATGATAAATTTCTATCTCGGTATTACGCAGCGCATCGTGGATTAACTTTATGGTATTGGCGTCATCTTCAAACACCAAAAGCTGATAAGCGGTACTCATGGTTGCTTACCTATCATTAAATTACCTATGGGTCATTCCGCAGTTAAGCAGCATGAAACCGCGATTTTAGCATAATATCCTAGAATAACAAATCCTAACGCGGCTTTATCCGTTTGCAAACTGTTAGTTTGCGTTACAATAGAGGCTGTATCAGGTTTGACTTGGAATAAGGACAACACTTATGCCGGATGTCGCTACAACTCATCAAGACGCGCTAACCCGGTTGCATATTATTTCCTATTTGGAATGGCAGCGTGAGGGTGACCAAAGTTTTGAAGTCAAACGGGCGCGGATGCTGGATATATTGGCGCGTTTAACCGTATATATGCAGCGCAATGATGGCGATGGGCGGGTGTTGCGTCATTTCTTGGCGGGCAGCCAAACAATTTTGCTGGAAGATGTTGCCGCCGTGCGGGCAGATTTGATTGCTCTATTGGCGATTTATAATGCTGGTGGACGCTTGAGCATTGGACCTTGGTATGTTCAAACGGATGTAACGCTTGTTAGCGGTGAGGCATTAATCCGCAATTTGCTGCTTGGCAAAGCCGATATTGCCCGGCATGGGATGAAATGGTTATCGGCGGCTTGTATGCCAGAGGTTGGACATTACACTGCCCAACTGCCGCAAATTTTACAAGGCTTTGGTATTGAGGCGCTCATTCTGTATCAAGGACGCCCGGTGATGCCGCTGCCGTTCCGGTGGCAAGCACCAGATAATCACAGCGATATTTTGGTTACGAATTACCGTGCTGGAACGGGAGTCACGCAGACGGTCAAACTTCAGAGCGAAACTCAGCCCGATGGGCCCTTTTTGTGGCTGAATGTGTGCCAAGAAGCGGGTGAAATTTTGCCCGATTTTGCCAATCAGGTTGAAATTGCCGTGACCCAAAGCACCCCAACCGAATATGTGACAGCATTACGCCAAGAATTCCCCGATGCCTTGCGCCCACGCCTGCATGGTGAATTACATTTGCAAGAATCAACTGCTACCAGTGGGCGGTATTCAGCGCGAATGCCCCTTAAACAAATTAATGCGCGGTTGCAAGCGCGGTTGACCCATCATGTAGAGCCGCTATTGGCACTTGCCCTGACGCATGGTGCGTTGCCCCACCCGGAAAATGCACGGGCGCTGCTGCATTATGCATGGCGCTTATTGTTGCAAAATCAGGCACAACCCTTAATCAGTGGGGCGTGTTCTGATATGGTCTATGATGACATTCAAATGCGTTATCGGCGGATTGAGGATGTTACTACTGCCTTGAGCAGCGCCGGGCAAGCTGCGCTATTCGGTAATGTCGGCAGCCAAGCTGAGGCGGAAACGATTTATCTGCTGGTCTGGAATCCTCATAATCAAACCGTCCAGCAAGTGGTGGAAACACCATTACAATTGCCATTTGGCAAATACCCGGATGTCTTGTTAAACGCTGCCGGGCAAGACATCCCTTATAGTTTGGATGGCAATCGTTTGGGTTTTCCAGCATCAGTGCCGTCAGTGGGTTACAGTGTTTATACGCTGCGCTTGAGTTCGCAAGCGAGTCCTTTGCATCGGCAAAAACAACGCCAGACCGGGCAAAAACTGGGCAGTATCAAAGGTGAAAAATTGGCAATCACTGATGGTCAACTCAATTGGACTCATGCCGGGCATGTGTTTGAAGACCTAATTAATTTTTACAGTGGCGGCGATGCTGGCGACGTTTTTCATTATCGCACGCCAGAGCCGGATGTAGTGGTGCGGGCTGGCATGACGGACTTTATCCAGCTTGAGACAACCGCGTTTTATGAACGGTTGATTTTTCAACACCGGATGCGCGTGGCACCGGGGCTAGAACATGGCAAACGGGGACGCGGCATTCGCCCAATTGATTTGATGACGACGGCAACATGTTATGATGGCAATCCGGGTATTTATTTTGAGACGCGCTTCGCCAACACTGCCCATGACCATCGGCTAAGAATGCACCTGCGAACCGGCATCAAAACACCCACCCTGTTGGCAGATAGTGCCTTTGCACTCATCAAACGCAGCGCCAGCGGGATACAACCGATGCATAGTTTAGGCGCAGTTTCCCAACCTCAACATCCCACTGTTGCCCTCTTTACCCGCGGCTTGCCGGAACTTGAACCACTTGTCGAAGATGACCAAACCACATTAGCCCTGACCTTAGTGCGCTCAGTTGGCAACCTGAATGCGACAACCTCCGCCCCAAGCGCACAACATCAGCAGGAGATGCTCGCTGAATATATGCTGAAACTGCTGCCAGATGATGAACCAGCGCCACTGCTGCATACTGCCCATGCCTACCAAGCGTCTTTACACATCATGCAGGTGATGACCCCGCCCAAGTTGACCGAAGGCAGTTATCTCTCCATTGAAGATGAGCGCGTTGTGATGACGGCGTTTAAGCCACCGCAATCGGGCAGTGGGTGGGTTGTGCGGTTGCTGAACCCCACACATAAAGGCATCCAAACGGTTGTCCGCAGTTTATACCCCTTGGCAAAAGTGCTGCGCTTAGTATTGGATGAAACGCCCGATGCCGAAATTGAAACGCACAAACGCCAATTCAACGTCACCCTTGCGCCGCAGCAGTTAATCACGCTGCACTTGGAATTTGAAGTGACTGGCAATTAAATCAAGCAATAGCTTGTAACCTTTTGGGACGTAGCAGCGTCTAATAAGCACATATTGTTGAAATGCAGATAGGACAAACCTCGTGCCTTTATTAGATACACCTATCACCACCGATGATAAAAATCTCAAAAAAGTGTTGTCACAGCAACAGCCTGTTATGCTAATTTTGTACAATGGCAAAAAAGATGTGCCGTTGGAAGATGCCATCAAAAAAGTGGCAAAAAAACATGCGGGTGAACTATTGATGGTGCAGGTAGACATCAGTGTGAATCATGATACTTATGTGCAGTATGGCGCACCCCCTACGCCCGCTTTAGTCACCTTAATCCCCGGTCTTATGGGACGCAAAGTTAAATCAGAAGCCACCTTGATTCGCCCCGGTGATATTCGGTCACATGTTGACTATTTGCTGCACGACATCCCACTACCGGAACAAAATAAAGGCGGGAACAATGCTCACAGCGCCCTTGGCACGCCAAAACCCATCACTGTTACTGATAAAACCTTTCAAGAGGTGGTTTTAAAGAGCAAACAACCCGTGCTGGTAGATTTTTGGGCGGCATGGTGTGCGCCCTGCCGCAGCATCGCGCCTTATGTCGAACAAATGGCAAAAGACTATGAGGGACAGGTCAAAGTTGCAAAACTCGATACTGATGCTAACCAACGGATCGCCCGCCAATATGATATTCGCTCGATTCCGACCTTTATTATCTTCAAAAATGGGCAACCAGTGGCGCGGTTTAGCGGGGCATCGCCACAGCATCTTAAACGTATGGTTGAGGATGCACTGGGTTAATTGCTTGACTCTGGGATTATCCCCCATTACGATAAACCGCAGTTGTCGCACTAACCCCACAGGATAGCATTGTGAGTGACCCGGCTTTGGAACAAAGCGCACTGCCAGAAACACCGATTGAAAGCAGCGCACCGCTGGACGATGACGCGGCGTTTGGCAAATACCTCGTGAATTACCCATCGCGGCGGGGATTGCTATTGATACAAGCCGCCACGTTTTATCTGGTGCCAGTTATTATTTTGCAAATCTTGTTTGCTGGTGTGGATAACCAAACCGCGTCGGTGATTTTGCCCGTGCTGTTTGCGGGGTTGGCATTGGCGATTACATGGTATGTGCTGCACTTGTGGAATCGGGAAGTAATTCTGTATGAGCGCGGTTTTACTTACCGGGAAGGCTCACGATTGGGGCGTTTTTATTATCATGAGATTGCCACCGTGCGCCAATCCGCCGAGCGTATCGCCTATTTTGGGCTTATCCGGCGCGATGTTTATCAATGTACCCTCATCAGCCAGCAAGACGAAATTCTGAAACTGACCAACGTGTATAGCAACATTGCCGATTTAGCCAAACGGATTGAAGCCACGATTGCCCGCGTGCGCCAACCCATTGTGGAAGAATATTTAAATCGTGGTGAAAGTATTGAATTTGGTGCGACATTGCGTTTGCATCGTGAGTATGCCGAAGCCCACGATAAAAAATTGTCGTGGGAGCAATTCACAGATTATCAAATTGAAGGCAAGAATCTGCTCTTAAAAGCGCTGGAGACCACCCATACTTTGGTAGTGCCTGTGGCAGAGATTGATAATCTAGTACTGCTGCTGCGCCTGCTGAAAACGCAGAAAGACACCCCATGACTGACCGGTCGGTGATTTTGGCGGTGGGAGCATCGGTGCTGGCATTCGTGTTTGTGCTGGAATTGGTGCGGCGACGGCGATTGCGCGAAGAATATTCGCTGTTATGGCTGGTGACAGCCTTTGCCATGTTGATTGTCAGTGCGTGGCGCGACTTACTGCATGGGTTGGCGGCGGCAGTGGGCATTGCTTATCCGCCGAATTTGCTGTTTTTGCTGGCGGCGTTATTTAGCCTTGCCATTCTGTTGTATTTTTCGACAGTGATTACACGGCTGACACAAGAAAACAAAGAAATCGCGCAGCAAGTCGCCCTACTGCGCTACGAATTGGAACGCCTACGCACGGAGCAAGAACGTCAACCCCAACACCCCCACCAGCCCGACGCTGTAGGCGATTAACACTAGATAGCGTTTTGTCAGTGGTTGAATATCCACCGCATGGATGCGCCCATCTAGCACTTTGATAGGATTAGGCAGCGCAAAATAGGGTCCCATAAAACGGGTGAGGATAACACCCCCGACCAACCCACCTAAATGCGCCCAAATGCCAATAGCCGGCGAAGCGAACCCCGCTGCAATATTGAGACCTAACATCAACAAACTGGCTTGGATGCTTGATCGGAATTTTTCGCCAAAGTACGCCCGATGCCGCCATGAAAACATCAAGTCCGCACCCCAAATGGCAAAAACTGCGCCTGATGCCCCGGCTGCAATGATATTGCTGCTGCTCAGGAGCAAACTCAGCACTGACCCGGCTAACCCACCCAACAGATAAATCAGCAAAAAGCGTGTATGCCCAAACAAACGCTCCACATTGCTGCCCATGCTGTATAAGGCAATGCCATTAAACAGGATATGCATTTCGTTGAAGTGCAAAAACATCGCCGTAAATAAGCGATACACTTCGCCTTGTTGCAGCACAAATTCCGGCAAAATCGCGCCAAACACAAAGGACTGCTCAAAATAATCGCCAATGAAGTAGCGCGGCAAAAATATCAGCACATTGATGAGCAGTAACGCCTGCGTCAAACGGGGTATGCGCTCCGCAATGCCCGGAAACACAATCGGGATGCCTTTTGGTGTATCTTCCTGCATCTCCTCAGAATCAGCATCATCGGCGGGAAGATTTAAGGGATGTGGGCGCGGTTTGGGCGCGTCATACAGCGGATGTGAAGGTTCTGTCATAAGGTTGCCTACGGTTGCATATCTGCGATGTTGACTGATTCGAGAACAAAAAACGCCGTATTAGAAGTCCCGGCGGCGACCAGAAAATAATACCGTCCTGCACCCATACGAATTTCACTCAACGCAAGTAGCGGCACACCATTGGTTTCCACCGTCAGTTGGTAAACTCCCGCCAGCATATCAAAGGCGATAAAGCCATCGCCCGCCCCGGCAAACGAATTGGGAAACGATAAGCCCTGCGCCAAAACCAGCGTGTTATCCACGATGAGGTCAATAAATTGGGCATCGGGGATAGCATTAAAAATTGCCAACCGAGTTTGGTGGCGGTCAGTGGGCGAATAATCTTCTTCAATCGGTTGCAGCGCAAAAGTGCCAGTATCCAATGAGCCAATCGCCATGAGGGTTATCACGCTGTTCGCTCGCAAAGACAGAGATTGTGTCAAAATCGCCTCTGATAGCGATTCGCCTTCAAGGACGACGGCTAGCGTATAATCGCCTGCCTCCAACGTGAAGTATGATGTCAGCGTGGGATAAATCGCCGGGGTCAATAATTCATCATCCAAATAAATGGCAAAATCAGGCGCCCCCGGCACAAAATGCCCCACGCGCAGGCGCACCTGCCCATCACCTGCCATTACAGGTGGTACATCCGGGGTGGCGGTCGTCTCTGGCTGTGGTGGGTTAGTTACTTCGGTGGTGGGCGTTAGTGTTGGCACTGCTGACGTTGGCGCATTGTCGGCGGCAGTGGGCGTCACGATAGTATCTGCATCGGGCATTTCTGGGTCGGTACTGGCAATGACGGGGATAATATTTTCTAGCGCCCCGGTGAGGGCGATAAAATAATGCCGCCTCGCCCCCAAATTGATGTCTTGAATCGTCAACAAAACGCCACCATCATCCAACGTGAATGCCAAATCATAGCGATTGGGGATGATATTCACGGTTGCCAAGCCATCGCTATCGCCGCGCAGGGTTCCCGGATAACCGAGCAATCGGATAATTTCGGTGGTGTTCGCCTGCACATTCAACGGAGGATTGTTGACCAACGCATGAAAAATACTCAGGCGTGTTTCGCCACGCTGTATCGGGGAATAATCTTCGGTCAGGCGATGCAGCCGCAAAGTGCCATCGGTACGCCGCCCAATGAGCGCCAAGGTTTGCCACGCCTCTGCCAGAAAATCTACCGCCACTGGCACCAGTAATGGGTTGTCTAACGGACTGCCGGGGCGCGTAATCGTCACGGTGTGGTTGCCAGTTGGCACACGGCGCCAATCCAGCAGTGTCCCTAACCGAACATTTTCGGCATAGAGCGTATCATCCAGATAAATATCCACAGCACCGGCATCCAGCGAAAAATGCCCAATGCGGATATGTGTCGTTAGCTCTTCATCCTGTGCCAATGCCGAAAAAGACAGCAGGCACAATAAGACGAGACACCCAAACAAGCGGTTCAAATTCTTTGCCTCAATTCACCACTTCATACGATAGAATAATATTGTCCCCCAACATCAAGGTGGCACTGCGAGTCATGGCTTGCAGCCCATTGATGCGCTGACCTTCAACAATGGTGCCATTGGTGCTGCCCATATCTTCCACAAAATATTGATTTTCATGCCACAAAATTCGCACATGAAAACGGCTTACTTCGGGGTCATTGATGGTGATGTCATTTGCTGCATCGCGCCCAATCGTCATGATATTTTTATCGAGCCGAAACGACGTGTTCACATGCGGTCCTCGCCGGATAATCAACCAATGACCGGGCATCGTGGGCATGACATTTTGGTTATAATCGCTGCCCGATGGGGGAATAGCCATCGGCGGATTGGTCTTCAGTTCGGCAAGCGTCTCATGGGCTGGCACATTGGAGGGTTGATAACTCATCGGGAATAAGAGGCGCATCTCTTTGATAAAATATTCCCAAAAATCAGTTTGTTTGGTGAACGAGGCAGCCTTAAAAATATTAGGTTGTTTCGTTAAGGCAGGGTGCATGGGTGTTTCTTTTAAGATAACTGGAATAACAGGCTTGCCGACACCTAAGCCGCGTGACCATTCGTAAGTCACAAAAATAGACGCTGCCGCTGCCGGAGTAATCATCGCTACCACAGCATCTGCCGCGTCAATTGCTTTATCAATATCGTGTCGCCAATCTTGTCCGGGGCGTGGGGCAGGGTCAACCCACGGTCTAAAACCTGCAAGTTGCAAATAACGAGTCAAGACTTGCATCTCTTTGTGGTCTTTGGGTGAACTCGCAATAAAAATATGCGTCATGAGTGAAAAATCCCTAAAGTAGCGATAGACCAACCGTGCAACTTTTATCATAGACTATAACTAGAGACACGCAAATTTTCTACGCACGTTTCCCCAGCACTTATCCCGTATTTACGCTGCACTGATAATATCACTTCGCTTAACCGCCATATAGATGAAAGAGGTACGGACGATGGCAAAATACTGGCATTTTGGATTGTTCATGTGTTTATGCCTGTTGGGTCAACACATGAGCATAAGCCGCGCCCAAGAGATAGCAACAGGATGTTCGTCCCAACCGACAATCATACCGGGTGTTATTGAACAATCGTTGGAAATCGGTGATTTGACGCGCCGTTATCGGTTATATGTGCCGGAAAATCGAGATGCGAATCGCCCCTTGCCCGTTGTCATGAGTTTTCATGGGTTTGCTTCCAGCGCGGCACAGCAGGCAGAATGGTCAAATTGGGATGCTATCGCTGAACGCGAAGGGTTTATCGCGGTTTATCCACAGGGCAGTGGTTTTCCGCCCCGCTGGTATAACGGCATCAACGAATTTACCAACGAAGATGATCTGCGCGATATGGCATTTGTGCAGGCGCTCTTGGATACCTTAAATGCTACCTATTGCGTAGATAACACGCGCATTTACGCGACGGGTTTTTCTGCCGGGGCGGGCATGGCATATCGCTTGGCGTGTGAATTGGCTGACCGTGTGACCGCAATCGGCACGGTGGGCGGCGCTTATTCGCAGTTACCGGGCGATTGTATGCCTGCTCGTCCCATCCCGATTATGATTTTTCACGGGGATGATGACCAAGTGGTACCCTATGACGGGCGTGGCACGCTCCCCAATATTCCTGCGTGGGCGGCAGAATGGGCTGACCGCAATCAATGCGCGACCAATACGGAAACGCTCCCAACCCCAGAAAGCGTGATAGGCGTGCAATATAGCGACTGTGCTGAAAATGCCGATGTGGTGTTTTATACGTTGGTAGAGGGTGGGCATACCTGGCCCGGACAAACCGCGAATGCGCCGGCGTTTTTGGTGGGTGCGGTGAATCAGGATATAGATGCCAGCGAAACGATGTGGGTATTTTTTAGCCAATATACGTTAGAAAACACCCCATAATCCCGAAACAACCTGAATTATCTAGCATAAAAGCCTGTCTTGGGGACGAGCCGATAATGAGCTTGTCCCGGCTGATAGCAACCGCTATTAATCCGCGTTTTTGATGAAGCGGGCAAGCAAAACGGGTAGCTGCGCGACGGCTTTGCCCCGATGACTGATGGCATTTTTAGCGTCCGGTGGCAGTTGGGCGAAAGATTCGCTGAACCCATTTGGCTGGAAAATAGCATCATAGCCGAAGCCATGACCGCCATCGTGGTCAGCCAATAAAATATGTCCTTCGCACGCGCCATATACCAGTTCGGTTTTGGTGGCGTGTGGGTCATGAACCGCAATCGCACACATAAAGCGGGCAGTACGGCTTTCTGCTGGCACACTCGCCAATTCGTTCAGCACATAAGCACGGCGACCCGCATCATCAAGTCCGGGTGTGCCATAACGGGCGCTATAAACCCCCGGACGACCATCCAGCGCATCAATCACTAGACCGCTGTCATCTGCCAGTGCCAAACAACCTGCCATGTGGGCATAGGCTTCGGCTTTGAGGGTGGCATTGGCAGCAAATGTATCGCCGGTTTCTTCAACATCGTGGGTAATGCCTGCGTCATCTAAACCAAAAATGTCTAAAGATAAAGCGGTCAATAGCTGACGATATTCGCGCAATTTGCCTTGATTATGGGTTGCTATCAGTAATTTCATTCCGTTTTTTCATCCTGCGCCACCGCGACGCTGAACCCAAAGCGACTGCCTTCGCCCACTTTGCTGTGTATATCCATTTTGCTGCCCATCTGCCGCACCAGCGCCGCCGTGATGGCAAAGCCCAAACCTGTACCGGGCTGTGAGCGCGTAAATTCATCTTCTGCCCGCCAAAATTTAGTCCCTAGCATTTTTAGGCTTTGTTCGGACATGCCGATGCCGCTATCTTGCACTTCAAAATACACGCGGTTAGGCGTATTTTCAGTTAAGCGGGCGTACACCGTAATCGTGCCGCCTTCGGGCGTATATTTATAAGCATTGCTCACGAGGTTGGTCAAGACTTGCATCAGGCGATAATAATCTGCCCAAATATCTGGCAAATCGGGCGCAATGTCTTCGACGTAATGGTGCTTACGAGCGTCAATCTGCGGCATGGTGGTTTCACGCAATGTCTCAATGATGCTGGCAACCGTCAGGCGCGTTTCATCCATGAAGAACTGCCCACTCTCAATCCGGCTGATGTCCGCCAAATCCTGTACGAGCATCTCCATACGTTTAACCGTGCTGCTGATGCGCTGCAAATATTGGCGTTGTTTATCGCTCAAATTTTGATTGCCGGGCATGAGCATCAAATCAGCATAGCCTTGGATGCTGGTCATGGGGGCTTTTAAATCGTGGGCAACCACACCGACAAATTCACTTTTGGCGCGGTCAGCCGCTTGCACCGCCACATACAACCGCGCATTTTCGATAGCGACCGATGCCCGCGTGACGACGCGCTCCGCCAAATCTTGTTGTTCTTCGCTAAAGACCGTACCATCTTCGCGCTTGAGAATCACAACACCTATCACCCGTTTTTCACGCAAGACCGGCACTATCAAGACAGTGTGCATTCCGTACTGCCCGGTATCGAACATCAACAAATTGCCAGAACGCACAACTTCCCACACGCGGGGATAAATGTGTTCCAAATAGAAGGATTGGCGTGTGACTGTGCCGGGTTCTTCATGATGCACCGCGACGATGTGGGGTGGCGTGCCTTCCAGCAAACCAATATGTCCACCCGTTGCTCCAGTTAAATCACGCACCGCTTGCAGCGTGTACAGCATGGCGGCATCGGGGTCTAATTTTTCGTTCAATTTGAGGTCAATGCGGCGTAACTGCTGCAATTCTTCCACGCGCTTCGCCAAGGCGCGGTCGGTTGCATCGAACAAAAGGGCATTATCAATAGCAACCGAGGCTTGCCCAGCAAGTGCCTCTAGGATAGCCAAATCTTCATTGCCGAATAACCCGGCAATCACCCGATTTTCGACATAGGCAATGCCAATGACTTGTCCCCGCACCCGCAGCGGCGCGACCATGATGCTGCGAAGTGCCTGCCCAATAACGCTATCATAAGATTTGAAGCGCGGGTCATCACTGGCATTGGTTGTTAAAATCGCTTCACCTTTATCCACCACGTAATTGGCAATCGTGCGGCTGTAACGGAAATGTTCGCTGGTCAGCGTTTGCTGGTCATAATTGCGGGCGACTTTCACTTGCAATTCGCCATCATCATCACGCAGCATGACGAAACCACGTTCAGCACCGGTCAATTGGATGATGGCATCCATCACCTGTTTCAACACGGTTTCGGTTTCCAACGATGTGCCAAGCATCAGGCTAACGTTATACAGCGCCTCAAAGCGTCCAGCGGCTTTTTGTTCTTTTTGCAACACTTCAAAGCGTTTAACGAGACTCAATAATTTTTCAATCTGGCGCAGCGTGTACTCTTGGTCAAGTCGCCCACTTTTGACCTGACTCCGCAGCAAATCCAGCGCATGAAGTGTGCCGGCAAGTTCTTGTTCGGTAATGGATGTTGGCACAGGGGTACTCATACCACCGCCTGAAAATAATCACAATAGGTTTGCAAAGGGCAGACTGAGCATTGTGGACGCTGTGCGTGGCACAATGCCCGCCCATGATAAATCATTTGTAAGTGAAAAGGATAATATTCTGTGGGCGGCACAATCGCCTCCATCACAGGATGAGCATCATTGGCGTTGATTTTGGGCGGCAAAAATCCCAACCGTTTGCCCACACGATGCACATGGGTATCTACCGGGAAAGCAGGCATCCCATAGCCAAAACATAAGACAATGGCGGCTGTCTTGGGACCCACGCCGGGCAAGCGTTGCAACCAAATTTTGGCTTCATCGGGCGTTAAGTCTTGCAAGAAATCAATGTTATAGGCACCGCGCTCGGCATAAATTTGTGCCAATGAGGCTTGAATACGGGGACCTTTGGAATTTGCCAAGCCTGCCGGACGAATCGTATCAATAAATTCCGCAGCAGGGGCATGATGCACCTCTGCCCAAGTGGGATATTTGGCTTTTAGCGCGGCGAAACCGCGGTCACGGTTGGCATCGGTGGTACTTTGGCTAAGGATGCAACTCACCAATTCATCCATACCATCATGCGGTTTAAACGGTTTACGCCCATAAGTTTTTTCTAAGATAGGGGCAATGGCAGTATATTTGGCTTGGCGAGCTTCCAATTGGTCTATTTTGACGGGCATAACCACACAACTTCCTGATGGATTGATGGCATTATTTTACTGCTGTAATGAGAAATGACACAAGACAATGCCATCTCTAAAACCAATCCCACACTGCTAATGCCGCCATCCGTGACGGGAATAATAATTCTAAAAAGCGCACTTGATCTAACGATAACTGCGCCCGGAGTGCCAACACTGCCGGACGTAATGAGCCAAAAACCACCTGCATAAAATCGCGGTGAGAAAGGCGAACAGCGGTTTCAGGTTGGTTTTTCATGCCAATGATAACTTCATCCGGTTGCACATCTAGCAGCAAGCGATGACTATCGAGTGTTGAGTCTAGGCTTTTGGCTTGGGCGATAATTTCTGGTAGCAGAGTTGCCAACAATTCAGCAGGTTGTATCAGGCGTGCCATCCAACCACTGTGCGGGCGATAGGTGGCACTGAGCATCACCGTCGCAAACATGCCAGCGAAGGCGGCAATGGCATCATCCGGCGGCACTGACCAACGCAGTGTATGCTGTGGCGTTTCGGCTTGGCGAGCCGCATAAATCATCAGAGTTAAGGTAGCAGCGGGGGTATCAGCGACAACTTCTGCCACATTCAATTCTTCGTTATGCCATAAATAGCCCACCAGAAAGCCACTATCCAACACCACGATAGGCGGCGAATCGGTCGCTGCCAAACGCCACTGCCACAATTCCAAACCGCGCCGGAATGCCAAGCGTCCCTGCCAATGCCGGTCATATAATGCGGCTAAGGCTGGGGCATCTTCCGGTTGTGCTGGACGTACTGTAAGGGGGATTGACTGCGATTGCAATTCTTGGGCAGTAAATTGGAGATAATAATCGGGCCAGACCGTCATAAACCCATAGCGTTGGTAATAGTTGCTGCGGTCATATAGTAGCGCCAAGTGAGCGCCTTGCCCGGCAACGGAGGCAATCGTATCACGCACAATCACACCAGAATAGCCGCGATGACGATAGGCGTTGTCGGTACAGACATCCCCAATTCCGGCAACTTTTAAGCGTGCTAGCCCATAATACAACGTGTGTTGTTCCACCCGCGCTAGGCTGACTAACTTGCCTTCCACGAAGCCCCCATGGTAATCTTCGGGATGAAAACCGGGCTTGCGCGGCAAATGTGCCAACCGCATGTGCAAAAGACGCTCGTAACGGCGGGCATCCCCACGCGAGAAAACCCGCGCCACCAAATCCGCAGCCATCCCTATTTCGGCAGCTTGCAAGGGGCGTACCAATAACTCCGGGCTGGCATCGCTGGCAAAAAATGGTTTTGTCTGCGATGACATCTATGACACATCCTCCCGCCTCACCCAATGATCCTCATTAGTGTACCGTATTCATGGTCAAAAAGCGTGCCTTTCTTCATTTGTGTGGTACAATAGCCAAAATTGCCTGTATCCCAGGGGGGATGTCGTGTTAATTTCTTCCGATACGCACTTATTACATAGTGCGCCGCACCCGGAAGCTGAAGGATTCGTTCAATCGGCGCTGGATGCCCTCTCCGCACATATTGCCATTCTCGATAAAACAGGACGGATTATCGGGGTCAACGCTGCCTGGTCGCAATTTGCGAAAGACAACGGGTTTAATGCCGCCAATTTTGGTATTGGCTTAAATTACCTCAAAGTCTGCGAGACTTCTGCTCGGCGTAATTCGCCCGATGCGCCACAGGTTGCCAATGGGATTCGCAGCATCATTGCCGGGCAAATGACCGAGTTTAAGATGGAATATCCGTGCCACAGCCCCACACAAAAACGGTGGTTTGTGGTGCGTATCAGCCGCTTCGATTGGTATAACGAAATGCGGTTAATCGTGGCGCATCAGAATGTGAGCGAATTAAAAGATGTTCAAATCGAACTGGAAGAAAGCAGAAACCGCTTAGAACTCATTCTGGAAAATATTAATAACGCCATCTTGACCTTAAATGCATCCGGCAGTATCCAAACAGCCAACACCGCCGCCGCCCGAATTTTTGGGTACGAGGCGGCACAACTGACGGGGATGCATCTCTCGCAACTCATGACAGAGCCTTTCACTGGCAGAGGTACCTTTAAACGCCTCAATAGCGAACATGGGCATGAACTGACCGGGATACGCTGCGACGGGTCGCATTTCCCCATTTATATTGCCCTCAGCGAACTACTCTTGGATGGCAGCAACTTATATATTTGTATCATCCAAGACATTACCCTACGGAAACGCATCGAAACTGAGATGCTTGAACGTGAGCGCCTGACAATGGCACTGGAAAAAGAACGTGAACTGCGCGAACTTAAAAACCGGTTTCTTTCGATGATGTCGCATGAGCTTCGCACACCCTTAGCATCTATTCGTTTATCGCATGACATGCTCAAAAAATATAGCGAAGTCTCGACACCGGAAGAACAAGAACAGGCTTTAGATAACATCAACATCCAAGTGGGCTATCTGGCAGATATGGTCACAGATGTGATTACCCTCAGCCGGGGCGAAGCCGAAGGTATTACCGCGACATTAGAAAATACAGATTTGATTACCTACTGCCGCGATATTTTTGAAGAATTCCAATTCACTTATCATCGCACCCATCACCTAGAATTTGAGTGTGAAGAACGCATTATTCGCGCTAAGATAGACAAAAAATTGCTGCGCCGGGCAGTGACAAATCTTCTCACTAATGCGATTAAATATTCGCCAGAAAATACCCAAGTAACGATGGCGCTGTATCTGGCAGATAACACTATCCTAATAGAAATCCGCGATGCGGGCATCGGTATCCCACCAGAAGACCAAACACGCTTGTTTGAGCCGTTTCATCGGGCTGCCAATGCGACCAATTTTCCGGGGACGGGCTTGGGGTTGTCTATCACGCGGCAAGCCATCGAATTGCAAGGGGGCAATATTAGCTTTGTCAGCAGTGAACACGGCACAACCTTTACGATTTGCCTGCCGCAGTAGCCTTAAATTTCTTTGGGGAGTTGGTGCAGCAGACTGGCACTGTTGGCAATCAATTGGATTTTTCGGTTGGCAGTTGCCACCTGATACAAACGGGCATAATCCGTAATCGAAGCATAAGCGCCGGGAAATTGCAGAATGGCTTTGCCAATCAACCCCGCTGCCAACAATAGCTCAATACACGCTTCTGCTGGGGCAATCTCAAAATTTGCCCCCTGCCAATTCACTGGGCAATCCATCAATGCCACATCGGTGAATAGCAAATAAAACACCGGCGTTTCTGCCACCCCTTTAAAGACGCGCAAATACAACCGCGATAGCCGTGCATGATAATGATAGACCTGACACCGGTACTGCTCTGGGTCAGTGATATTAAAAATATTGATGTCGCCGGGCGCATTTTTTGCCATAAGGACTAACTCATTGGTTCAGGTTGTGGGCTAAAACAGGGGTATTGTAAAGGGATATACCTGAAAACAATATCACCAAGCCAGCAAACACTAAAAAGTTAAAATTCTGTTATAACTGCGTTGGTTTTTGACTGAACACCGAGCGATGGGGTGACTAAGGTCATCTTGTTGTATTTTTTCCGTTATAATATCATTTGAATAATGAATATCGTTTTGAGAGTTTTCGGGGACATGATAATGAAATCGCTTAAGGCTATTTTCGGGTCAACATGATACGACAGTTTGTTCATGTTAGAGCAAATTTGTATGGTACAACCCCTATTTTGGATACTAACTCGCCGCTTATTTGATTAAAAGACCTTCCGTTTCTCTTCAAAGACAGATTAAATCACTAGGGGCAATTGCCCCTAGTTGTTTTTTTAATGCTAAAATAGATCGTAATGCGGATCTCAGATTTTTATCCACTTATGGAGAAATCACAATGCAAAAATCATCTCTCATGAAACACCCTTACCTTAGTGCGTTGATAGTCATTATTTTAATCCTTACGTCGGCTGTGCCGCTGCTACAAGCCCAAGAAGCCATTAACTTTGATTGCGCGGATGTGACAACAATTCCCATTGCCGAATGCAATGCATTGATTTCGCTCTACCGCAATACCGATGGTCCCAACTGGCGAACTTCAACCGATTGGTTGGCGACGCCGCGCCCATGCGATTGGTTTGGTGTAGATTGTGTGGGGGGCAATGTCACTGTTATTAACCTTGCCCGCAACGATATTCGTGGCACCATTCCAGCAGAAGTGCGGCAATTCTCGAATCTGGTGCGTTTGGATTTATCCAACAATGATTTGACTGGTTCTTTAACGTTGGAACTCACCCGCGCCCAAGATTTAAACATTCTGAATTTGGCAAATAACCAACTCAGTGGCGAAATTATTCCTGAAATCCGCCGTTTGATACGCTTAACCGATTTGGATTTGTCGGGCAATCAATTTGTGGGACCGCTGCCTGTGGAATTGACCACGATTACCACGCTCAACTTGCTCAACTTGTCCGATAATGATTTAGGGGGACCCATCCCGCCGGAATTAGGCAATTTGACTGCCTTAGATACGCTTGATTTATCCGATAATGATTTTTCTGCCGCTATTCCAGCAGAAGTAGGCAAACTGACGGCACTAACCTTCTTAGATTTATCCAACAACCAGTTAGAGGGCGCCATTCCGGCAGAAATAGGCGCATTGACGCGCGTGAATCGGCTTGATTTGTTCGGCAATGAACTGACTGGAGCAATTCCAGTTGAATTTTATGCCATGACTGGGTTATCTATTATCAATTTATCGGATAATAATCTGGAAGGCGAGCTTGCCCCAGAAATCGGTAATTTGACGAATATGACCCGTTTGAACCTCAGTTTGAATAATATTGGCGGCGAAATTCCGGTTGAAATTGGCAACCTGATACGGCTAACGGAACTGCGGATAGATAACAATCGCTTTAGCGGTGCCTTGCCTGCCGAAATTGGTAATCTGGTGGCGCTTGACCGCATTGATGCCAATACCAATCGGTTAAATGGGGCAATCCCAGAGACGATTGGCAATCTGGTCAACATGACCAACTTGAATTTGAGCAATAATTATATCGAAGGGGCAATCCCAGAGACGATTGGCGATTTGCGGTCTATTGTCGTTCTCAATCTATCGGCGAATGATTTGGATGGCGAAATTCCGGCGGAATTGGGCGATTTAGCGCGTTTGGATACGCTCAACTTGTCAAACAATGCCTTGGAAGGTGCGTTACCGGCGGAATTAGGGCGGTTAAGTGTTTTGCGCGATGTGCGTTTGAATACCAATCAATTCAGCGGCGAAATCCCGGCTGAATTTGGTAATTTGGCAAATGTCACCCGCGCCGAATTAGGGACAAACCAATTCAGTGGTGAAATTCCGGCGGCGTTGGGCAATATGCTTTCGCTGACTATCCTCAATCTCTCCGTCAACAAATTTGAAGGGGCGATTCCAGCAGAACTGGGTCAACTGAGCAATTTGCGTGAACTGCGGCTGAACACCAATGAATTATCGGGCGAAATTCCGGCAGAATTGGGCGATTTGGCGAAATTGACGTTATTAGAACTCAGCACCAACAAACTCACGGGCGAAATTCCGGCAGAATTTGCTAACTTAAGCAGCTTGCAAACCCTGCGGATTACCAACAACGAATTAACAGGTGGTTTAGCGGCGCTGGGGACATTGGTGAATTTGATTGATGTGCGCCTGAATAACAACCTGTTTGAAGGCGAACTTCCGGCAGAATTGGGCGATTTAATTAACATGACGCGCCTCGATTTGCACAACAATCAACTTTCAGGGGCAATTCCTGCCGAACTTGGGAAGTTAGTCCGGCTTGATTCTTTCAACCTGAGCAACAATTTCTTGAGTGGTGAAATTCCGTTGGAAATTATGGGGTTGGGTGCGGTACGTCCGAATGCTGCTAATATCGGCACCAATTGTTTAGTTGCCACCGATGAAGACCTGGTGAAATTCCTAGAAGTGATTGATAACGACTGGGACGCTAACCAGACTGAAAATTGTCGCTCTTAGCGGTGATGAGGGGGAGAGGGGCAACCCTCTCCTAAGCATCGCCCTCAGAACCTTCAGGTGTGGGTGTTGGCGTAGTGTCTGTTTGCCCGCCTAAGTTGACACCACATAACGAAAACAAATACTCAAAATTGCCGGTGAGTTCTATATCCCCATCATCTAGCACCAAATCATAACCGGGGCGCAAATATTCCAAAGCCGATGTACAGTTGCCAAGCGCAATTTGGGCATTGCCAGCCCACCAATAATGCCGCGCTACTTGCGAACCTAAATCAATGGTGCGGGCAAAGGATTCAGCAGCAGTAGCCGTTTGTTCTAACGACATTTGCGAGCGCCCAAGCATATAATAACAATCTATATTTTCCGCATCCAAATCCACGCAGCGCAGCAGATAACTATTGGCTTGTGCTGGATCGCCCACTTGCCGTAGATACACATAGCCTGTCCAATATAACGCGAGGGTATTTTCTGGATTCACTTCCAAAACACCATTCAAAACTTGAAGTGCGCCTTGCACGTTTTGGTTGCCGATTTCGATACCCGCAATGTCCACAGCAATCAGCCCTGCTGCTGCCGGATTGGTGACTAAGGCAATGTCATACGCCGTGCGAAAATCACGTAATGCCGTCACACTGTCGAACAAGCCATACCAATTGATAAATGCCCGCGCCCGGTATGCTTCAAAACTATCCGGGTCTAAATTAATCGCGTCTTCGGCAAGGGTTAATGCTCGCTGCGTTTGCCCGGCAGCAAAATAGGCTTCGGCAAGGAAGGCTACTGCCCGCGCATTTTCAGGGTTCAGTTGGCGGGCGTGTAAGGCACTGGCAATGGCAGTACCATAATCACCTGTCCAGTCATATGCCCACGCCCGAATTGCCCAGGCATCGGATGAAAATGGGTTGGCTGTCACCGTGCGTTCAGCTAATTCAATCGCTCGTTCTAAATCGCCTTGGGTAATCAAGCCTAATGTGACCCGATAATGAATCGCCACATCGTTCGGGACAGAATCGAGGATAGGCAAATACAAGCGTAACGCTTCGCTCACCGCGCCTCGTTCCCAAAAATTGCTGGCACTGACTAAATCAGAAGCCGGGTCTTTGGTGGCAGTCGGCGGTGGGGCTGCCATTGTCATACTCTGGTTCTGCACACCACTAACCGCAGTGGAAGCCATTTGGTCAATATACGGGCGGAACATGTCGGCATTTTCGTAAATGCCAATTCCCACAGCGATGAAAAACAGCATCATCACCATCAGCAAAATCCGCCCACAGGGAAACACATTGCGCCGCCGCACCCGGCGATATTTTTGCGGTGTCCGAATATTCATAAACACATAAAAAGGTTATGAGCCATTGTTCATCAGCTTACGCGATGTTGGGGCGAGATAGCAAGTGGCACTACGGCGCATCGGGCAATGGTATCCGCATGGTCGGGTTCAGGTGGTGATGCCGCGAGAGGATTTGCCAGACGCGCACGGCGGCTTCTAACGCCACCCGCGAATCCATCTTCGATTCGCCCATTTGCCTATCAGGAAAATAGATGGGAAATTCAGCAAGTTTATAGCCCAAACGATGCGCTACATACGACATTTCGACCTGAAACACATAGCCATTGGATTTGATACGGTCTAATCCCATGCCAAGGAGTGTATTGCGCCGCCACATCTTAAAACCGCCGGTGGCATCATAGACGGGGAGGTGCAAAATCGCCGGGGTATAAATGCGATTCGCCCATAACGACAAGAGTTTACGATACAAACTCCAGCTTTTATCTACGCCGCCGCCGCGCATGAAGCGTGAGCCAATGACGACATCACTGCCATTGAGATGGTCTAACATGGTATGCAAATACTGCGGCTGATGCGAAAAATCAGCGTCCATCTGCACGATTAAATCCCCACCCAGTTCCAATGCCCGCCGAAACCCGGCGATGTAGGCTGGACCCAAACCTTCTTTTTGGTTGCGGTGTAACACATGCACCAGTTCGTCATATTGGCTGCGAAGGTCTTCCGCCAGCCGCCCCGTGCCATCGGGTGAATTATCATCTACCACCAAAAGCTCAAAATTAGGTAGATTTAAGGCGAACAACGCTGCTGTAATGTGTGGCAGATTGTCTTTTTCGTTATATGTGGGCAGTACCACAATGATTTTCGGCGCACGGTCTACTACCATGCCCATCCCTCCAGGGAATTGCACTTCAGCCAAAACAGGGGCGCATTGTACGTCGCTTATCATGCAAAAAACAGCCTCATCATCAGTTTCTCTTGTTGATTATACGGCAGTTTGTGTGGGAAAATCGTTGAGGGGTTTGCAAAAAGTGAGATAAAAATTGCTGATTGCTGGGGGTTAACCTATCAATAGCATTTTCGGGCGTTTGCAATTAACATGCTTGCCATTATCTGGAGGCATTTGTGAGCAAGCCAGCATGACGCACCTTCTCTACCAAACCGACTCGTATCTAAAAGAATTTACCGCGATTGTAACGGGACTAGACGAAGCCCAAAATGGCGTCTTATTAGACCAGACCGCCTTTTATCCGGGCGGCGGTGGGCAACCAAACGATGTGGGCATCTTGATGATTAATGGGCAAGCGACCAAAGTGACCAAAGTCGCCAGAGGCAATGTGCATATCATTGAAGGCGCATTGCCTGCCATTGGCACAGAAGTTCAAGGCATATTGGATTGGGATTTGCGCTATCAACTTATGCGGACACACACTGCCATGCATATCTTATGCGGCGTCGTTTGGCGCGATTATGCTGCCAGCGTCACAGGCGGCGATATGAGTCCTTTAAAAGGGCGCATGGATTTTGAATTTGAACGGATGCAAAAAGAACTTGTCAACGAGATTGAAGAAAAAATTAATGCCGAAGTCGCTGCTGCTAGAGATGTCCGCGTGAAAATTCTCCCGCGTGACGCGGCTTTTCAGATACCGGATTTGATTCGCACTAAAATTAACTTGCTGCCCGAAGGTATTGCGGAAGTGCGGACTGTCGAAATTGTTGGGCTGGATTTACAGGCAGATGGTGGCACGCATGTTGCCAATACCCGCGAAGTCGGCAAACTCAAAATCAGCGAGTATAAGAGCAAAGGCGGCATCAACAAACGGATTTATCTGGACATTGAATAGAGCAAATTGCTTCTGCACAGGTGAGAGATATCTTGTCCCTATCGAAAGATTTGAACAATATCCCATGGGAACTTTAGGACGCTAAAGTATGCGTTATTTGCATCATGTTTCTGCCAATGAGAAATTTATTGCCAGTGGTGTGTATCAACAATATCAAGGGCAAACCCTGACGCGCTATCAAGAATCATGGACGATGCATGAAGTCGGTGATGGGGCGCAGCTTATTCGGATTGACCAAGATGCCCGTTATACTGGCACATGGAGTCGCTTGGCAGAAATTCTTATCAGCCCTGAAGACCGGGTAGAGCGCGTGAATATCTTATTTGCCCAATCCGGCACGGATAAACCGTATCATCTCTTAAAAACGGATTATGTGTTTCTGGAAGCGTATGTGCAGATTACGCGCCGCGTGGATGATGCCGAACCAGACTATACCGAGATTGCCATTGCGCCCAATTTGTTTGTGCGTCTCATAGATTTTTCGTTATTGTGGGGAAAATCGCTCTTAAAAAGCGCCGCCGCCAACACAGGTGAATTGCCCGTGTTTGTGCCATTTCATAAGCCGGGAATGCCGCCGGGACAAATTGTGAAAGGGATGCTGCCAGAAATTGAAGACACTGCTGAAGAAATGCTCGATATTGGGCAAAAGTCTTTTCCCACCATACGCTACCGCACGCGCGGCGATAGAGTGGTTTGGCTGGATGAACATGGCATTCCACTCAAAATTATTCAGGCACGCGGCACGAACCAGACCGAAATTCTGACCAATTATGCTCATGTGTGAGTTAAAAGTTAAAAGATGAAGGTTAAAAGTAGAGGGCTAAACGCCATTCGCTAATTGCTAACAGCCAACACGGTAACGATATGACCCAATATCTAGCACAAATTCGTATTTTTTTAGGTGCGGCGCGGCTGCGCTTGTTGGTTTTTTTGTTCATCAGCACAGGCATTTTAAGCGGCATTTTCGCCCTCATCCCCGAACCTTGGGCGGTGACTGCCCAAACCTTGTTACTGCTGCTCTTCTTGGCAGTTGTTGTCATCATTATTGTTGGGCGTATGCAAGGCGATATGCGCTATCGGTGGGGCGCGACACTGGTGCCAGCAGTGGGATTATTGGCATTAGGCGCACTCTTTTTTCCTGATTTTTTTATGGCGTTTTTGGGCGGCGCAGTTGGCTGGATAGTGGCAGGCAGCTTCATTTTTGGCAAAGACAAAGCGCCGCGCCAATACAAAGAAGCCATCAAGCACATGCGGAAAAATGAGTACGAAGCCGCTGTCAAAGCGATGGATGCACTCATCAAAGATGAACCGAAAGAACCCAATCACTATCGGTTTCGGGCGGAACTGCTGCGCTTGTGGGATAAATATGGGCGGGCAAAACGCGATTATGAAGAGATGCTGTCCTTGGCGCAAGATGACGCTACCAAAGCCGTTGCCTATAATGGCTTGGCAGAACTTGACTTGCAAAAAAATAAATTTCAAGAGGCGTTGCAATCTGCCCAAAAAGCCTATGAACTTGCCCCTCATGAATGGGTCGCGGCTTATAATCTGGGCATGATTCAAGACCGGTTGCACCACAATCAGCCAGCTTTAGACAGCCTGAATCAGGCGCTAAAATCAAAAATTCCCGATGCCCGACATCGCTTATTGGTGTGTTTGTATATTGTGCGGGCGCATAGTCGTTTGGGCGATTTTGAGGCAGCACAAACCGCATTGGCACAGCTTAAACAACAACGGTCAGGGGTAAACGAATGGCAAGTCATTTTAAATAGTCCCCAAGCGGAGGTGCTGCGGAGCGTTCTGGCAGATGATGTTGCCACTGCCCGCGCTCTCATTGAAGGCACACTAACGCTTGAGGCATTCACAGGAGCAAAGAAGTCGTGAGTACGCGGCGCTTATTGGCATGGGTGGGCGTGTTTGTCTCGGCTGGCTTGGCAGTATTGGGCATCTTGTTATTCATTATTGGTGTCCTCACCGAATTTTTTGCCAATCGAATGCAGCCCCTCAACGACAATTTATCCCCGTCAATACAGGTGGCACTGGCTGGCTTGTGCTTGGCAGCACTGATGATGCTGTTTGGATTTGTGCTAGTCGGATTGTTATTGGCACGGCAAACGCGCCGGCTGGCACCTGGTTATGGCGATGCGTATCGGCTGATGGAACAATTTCATTTTAAAGAAGCCGTTACCGTGCTAGAACGGGCTGTGAACAGTGGGCATATCACGCCCGATGTGCTGATGCTGCTGACGAGTGCTTACGCGCATACCGGGCAAATTGGCAAGGCACAAGCCACCGCCGATAAAGCGGTGCAGCTATTTCCGCATGACCCCGGCGCGTATATCACGTTGGCAAATGGCTATCGCTTGCAAGCCAGCTATGAGGAAGCCGCTAGGGCGCTGCAACAAGCCGCCGACCTTGCGCCAGAACAGCCGATTGTCTGGGCAGAATTGGGCTTTGTGCAACGGTTGGCAGGCGATGATGTGAATGCGCTAGCGGCATTTAAACACGCTGCCGAAAAACCATTACCTGCTATGTACAGCGTGCGCGTGTATTATCATCTGGCGCAGGCATACAAAGAGGCAGAAGATACCGAACAAGCCATGTTAGCCACTGCCCGCATGATGAGCGCCCGTGAAGGGCTAGAAGCGTGGAAACCGATTCAAGCGGCGTTAGAAGGCACACTTTACGGGCAAACCCTGCGTTATGAAATTGCTAGTATCGAAAATGCCATCACCGGTGCCGATGCTGCTATCAGTTTACCGGGGGCATGATGGGGCTGATTTTTCGGATTTGGTCACAATTTCGCGCTTGGGATACATCGGCAAAAGTAGCGTTATTATTGGCGGTGGTGTTATTGCTGGCATTGTTGGCAATTGCCGGGCAAACCACAGGCGAAACGCGCAATGTGATTTTATTTGGTTTTGCGCTGCTAACATTGGTCACGCAGGGCATTGTCTTATGGGGCAATCGGCAGCTTGTGACAGCCTATACCCAAGCACAGCGGTTGGCAGCCGCGGGTGATTTTGTGGCAGCGCGGGATATGTTGCTGGCGCATCAGGCAGATTTGGAAAAAACAGGTAAACGCCTGAATGCCAAAAGTTTAACCTTATTGGGCAATACCTATCGCAGTTTGGGCAATTTGGCAGACAGTGAAACTGTGCTGCGCCAAGCTGTGGCACGCCAACCAACGGACTATTTTCCGTTGTATGGGTTGGGGCGTACCCTATTGGTACTAGGGCATTTTGACGAATCTCTGACATTCATACAGAAATCTGTAGAGTATGGCGCACCATCCGGCGTACAATGTGATTTAGGCTTAATTTATTATTGGCGTGATGATCGGGTATCTGCCTGCCAAGCCTTTCGCCACGTATTGGAAACAACAGCGGAGGAACATCGGCGGTTGTTGGCACAATTTTTGGTTTATCATATCAACAGTAGTCCTGCTGCTGACCCGCCAGAACATGCATTACTGGTGGCGGGGCTGCCCTTCTGGGAGGCAGAAACGCAGCGATATAGCCACACTCCCTATGGACAAGCGTTGCAACCGTTGGTGGCTGCACTGCATACATTACTCAAGGAGTAGAACAAACATGGGTTTTTTAACCGATAAAACGGGCAGTCTTTCGATGGTGCGCGTCAGCATTTTGACGGCGGTAGTGGGTGGCATTTTTTTGATAGGCGGTGCCTTTGCGTTCTTTTTAGACCAAGAATCACGCAAAAGCCCCCTCATGATTGAGATACCCCCCGGCGCAGTCCAAAATGGCGAAGTCGCCAAAGGGGTGGCTTGGCGCGATGTATTTTATACGGTGACGGGCGGCGAGATTGAAGCGATTGTCACATTTTACGAGCGTAAAATGCTAGAACATTATGCCAATACGCCGGAGCAGGATGAGGGTGAACGCTGTGTACGTTTCCCACTCGCTGGCAATTTTGCTGAATTTGAACAGGGCAGAAGCCCCTTGCCATTTTATTACATCTGCATGTTTGACCGCAGTGGTCTGAACTCGACCCAATGGACACAAGTCACTATTCGCCCGGCAATCGCCACTGATGTCAACATTGATATTGAAAATACGATTGTTATCACCTATGAACAACGTTGGCAGGCGAACTAAGATGTCCGACTCGTTGCCTTCATCGGCTGCACCGGAAACTGAAAAATCACGTTCCCCGCTACCCGTGGCAGTGCTGCTCATAGCGGGGGGTGTGGTGATGGTGATAGCGATTTTTGCAGTGCAGTTGTTAGGCATCTTATATGCAATTTTGTTCCCGCCGCTGCCACCGGTGCCAGATGCAGTCACCTCAATCCGGCACACCAATTTGTCTTATGGCGTGGATGAGTGGCTGTATACGCTGGATGATGATGCTTGCGCCGTGTTTCTGTTTTATCAACCTCTCAGCGATGATTGCCCGCTGCTGCCCGCTGCTTGCCAGAATATCAGCCCGGCACAACCATTATTACCGCGCACCCATATTGCCCAATGCAGCGGCAGCCAATATTTTTCGCTGTTTGCCATGCGCTGGTCAGTGAATATTGCCGCTGGCGAAACCGATGGCACCAAAACGATTTTCAGCCTCTCGCGGGAAGTCTTTTGGGGTGGGCAAATTCCGCCGACGATGGATGAGATTATCAATGACATTGAAAATCCTTAATCAGCGTTTGGGCAAACTCACCCCTGCCCATTTGAGCATTTTTCCGTCATAATAACCGTGATTTCTTTATCAGAATATCTATTATCGGAGGTGTAAACGTGGCATTCATCGTGCCATGGGTCATTCCTGTTGTGATGCGAATAGGCAACGCGCAGTAAGTTTTTGGGCGTTATTGGCTTCATTATCCATCACAACCGATCGTAGACGAGGAATAGTAAACCCAATGTTTAAACCTGTTGACGCCAAAGTGGATATTCAAAAAGTTGAGCAAGACCAGCTTGACTTTTGGCGGTTAAGCCGCGTTTTTGAGCGCAGCCTAGAAGGACGTGAGGATGCGCCGCGTTTTGTATTCTATGAGGGCCCGCCGACTTCTAACGGCTTGCCCGGCAGCCATCATGTGTTGGCGCGGGCTTTTAAAGATATGTTCCCACGCTATAAAGCGATGCAGGGCTATTATGTCGAGCGCCGCGGTGGTTGGGATACACATGGGCTGCCTGTCGAAATTGCTGTCGAAAAGTCACTCGGTTTCACGCGCAAACAGCAAATCGAAGAATATGGCATCGCTGAATTTAATGCCAAATGCCGCGAAGATGTGTTCCGCTATATCAAAGAGTGGGAAAAACTCACGGAGCGTATCGCGTTCTGGGTAGACCTTGATAACGCCTATGTCACGTTCACCAATGATTATATCGAAAGTGTTTGGTGGATTCTCAAACAATTTTGGGCGAAGGGGCTGCTCTATCAGGGGTACAAAGTCGTGCCATATTGCACGCGCTGCGGTACACCCTTAAGCAGTCACGAATTATCGTTGGGTTACGACACCATTAAAGACCCCAGCGTATTCGTGCGCTTCCCGGTCAAAGACCAACCCGGCGTGTATTTTCTGGCATGGACGACGACCCCTTGGACGCTGCCCGGCAATGCGGCATTGGCAGTGGGCGACAATGTGGATTATGTGCAAGTACAGGGTCCTGTCCGGCATGGCGAAGGTGGCACAGAGCAGTTGATTCTGGCAGAAGCGTTATACAAACAAACGCTGCTTGATGCCGATGACTACACTGTCGTTAAACGCATGAAGGGCAAAGACTTGGTGGGAATGCGCTATCGCCCGCTGTATACCTTCTTGCCAACAGAAAAAGACCATGCCTATGTTGTCGCTGGTGATTTTGTCAGCACAGCAGATGGCACGGGCATCGTGCATATCGCCCCGGCATTTGGGCAAGATGACTGGGAAGTGGGCAAAAAACAAGATTTGCCCCTGTTCATGACGGTACAACCGGATGGACGCTTCATTGATGCCGTGGATAAATTTAAGGGCTTATGGTTCAAAGATGCTGACCCGGAAATTATCCAAGATTTGAAAGAACGAGGTTTGTTATATCGTTCGCAAAAATACGAACACAACTACCCGTTCTGCTGGCGCGATGAAACCCCGCTGATGTATGTGGCACGGTCAACCTGGTATATCCGGTCAACCGAGCATCGGCAGACAATGATTGATTTGAACCAGACCATCAAATGGGTGCCAGAGCATATCCGCGATGGACGTTTTGGCAATTGGCTGGATGATCTAAAAGATTGGGCGCTAGGGCGGGAACGCTACTGGGGAACGCCGCTGCCGTTGTGGTTAGATGACCGCACGGGTGAAGCCTTGTGCGTGGGCAGCGTGGAAGAACTCAGCCAACTCACCGGGCGCGATTTGACCGGATTGGATTTGCATCGCCCGTATGTGGATGACATCACCTTCCCGAATCCCAATGGCGGCGGTGGCACGATGCGCCGTGTGCCAGAAGTCATTGATGTGTGGTTTGATAGCGGCGCGATGCCCTTGGCACAATGGGGCTATCCGCATCGTAACGAAGCAAAATTTGCCGAACAATATCCGGCAGATTATATCTGCGAAGCCGTTGACCAAACTCGTGGCTGGTTCTACAGTTTGCACGCCATCTCTGCTATGTTGAATCAGAGTGTGGCGTATAAAAACGTCATTTGCTTGGGGCATATCCTCGATGAAAAAGGCGAGAAAATGTCCAAAAGCAAAGGCAACATCGTAGATCCATGGAGCGTGTTAAACGAACATGGTGCAGATGCCTTCCGGTGGTATCTGTATACGTCCAATCCGCCGGGTGAACCACGCCGTTTTTCGGTGAATCTTGTGGGTGAAGTCATCAAAAAGTTCTGGTTGACCTTGTGGAACACCTACAGCTTTTTTGTGACGTATGCCAACATTGACGGTTGGACGCCCGATAAAGCCGCGCCGCCCGTCGCCGACCGCGATTTGCTGGATAGATGGGTCTTGGCAGAACTGCATCAATTGGTGGAAACGGTGACGGCCGCTTACGAAGATTATGATGTGACCAATGCCACCCGCCCGATTGAAACATTTGTGGACGGCTTGAGCAATTGGTATGTGCGTCTTAGCCGCCGCCGCTTCTGGAAAAGCGAAAGCGACCAAGACAAACAAAGTGCTTATGCCACCCTGTATGAATGCTTGGTGACTGTCGCCCATCTGATTGCGCCTGCCATGCCTTTCCTGAGCGATGCGTTGTATCGCAATCTGGTTGCGGGTATGGATGCTCAAAAACCTGCGAGTGTGCATCTTTCGCCGTGGGTCAAGGTAAATTCGGCGGTGATTGATAAGACGCTCATCACCGAAATGGCATTGGTGCGGCGCTTAGTCAGTCTAGGTTTGGCGGCTCGCAACATGAAAGAACTCGGTGTGCGTCAGCCATTGGCAACCGCTACGTTTGGCGTTTTGGAAGCTGGTGAGGGCGCAATCGTCGCTAAATATGCCGACATCATCCGCGATGAACTCAACGTGAAAGCGGTGAATTTGCTGGCAGAAGGCGAAGAAGTGGTCGGTTATAAATTCGCCCCGGTGTTTGAAAAACTCGGCAAAAAGCTGCGCGGCGATATGAAAGCCGTCAAAGAGACGCTAGAAAGTGCCAACCCAGAACAGACAGCGACCTGGGGCAAAACACTCCTGCGCGGTGACACGATCACGGTGACGGTAGGCGATAAATCGTTTGAACTCGCGCCGGACGAAGTCCTGGTCAGCAAAGAAGCCGCCAAAGAGGGTTACATCGTCTTTGAAGAAAAAGGCTATGTGGCAGCGTTGGATACCGTGATTACGCCCGATTTGCTGACAGAACGCTTGGCACAAGAAGTCGTGCGCCGCATCCAGACGTTACGCAAAGATGCCGATTTCAACATCGCTGACCGCATCCATGTGGTTTACAGTGCCACGCCGAAATTTGTGGCGGCAATCGAACAATATGCTGACTATATCAAACAAGAGACGTTGGCAAACACTTTAACAGGCAGTGAAGGCAATGGCGATTTCCACCGTGAAGAATTCACCTTCAAGAATGAATTGGAAGGTGAAACTTTAACACTCGGAGTCCAGCGCCTGACGTAGTTATTGTGTATATTGACTAGCGAATAGACAGGGTAGACACCAAAAGCGGCGTCTACCCTGTTTTTGTTTTGGTGACTTTTACTGTATTTTTCAGAAGATTTGATAAAATTGTGCTATATTTTACTGGTGATTTTGTACATAGTGACGAATCATTCTACTCGTTACAATCAGGCTCATTCGGAGATGTGCATATGAATGAGAAAAATACTGCAACCTTACAGTCTTTATTGCGTTTCGCGCTACCATTGGGAACAGCGTTAGTCAGTGGCGATTCAGAAACGACGATTACGTGGGCGGTGAATATTCGGGCGCAGCCCCCGGCTTTCCCCGATATTTATGGTGGTGAATTGGCACTGATTGCGATGGATGTGCTGCGTGGCTACGATACGCGCATTAGTTTGGCAGAAGTCGTCGAGCGATTGGCAGAAGTTGGTGTTACGGCGGTAGCAATTGCCGGAGAAATCGCTAATACTGCCATCGCTGTTGCCGAGCAGCGTAATGTGAGTCTCTTATCGCTGCCAGCGGAAGTGGGCGGCTTGGCAAAAATTGAACGCGATGTCAACAAACTCATCCTGAATCAATCGGCACAGATTACGGAACGTGCCATTGAAATTCAGCGGCAACTCACGCGCCTTGCTGCCGAGAACCGCGATTTAAATAGTTTGCTCCAAGTCATTGCCCGCGCTACGGCTCGCCCAACGGTGATTCATGATGATGCCGGCGTGTTGACGGCACAAGTCTACCCCACTGTGAATCGGCGTGGCGTCAGTGGGCGCACCCTCATGCAGAATTTGCCGTACAGTGCCTTCCAAAAATGGCTAGAGACCGAAGCGCCGACTTCAACTGGCATTATTGTCGCCAGTCCTATCGGCTATACGACGGTTCTAAAAGTCGAAAAACGAGTCGCGGGGTATTTGTCATTAGTAGATAAAAATGATGCACTCGATGATTTTGACCGTTTGGTACTAACCTATGGCGCGGATGTGTGCGCGATTGAATTAGCAAAAACGCGGGCAATTGCTTCGGCGGTTGAACAAGCGCGGGGCGATTGGATCCAAATGTGGCTGAGTGGTACACCTGCCGATGATGATTTATTGGCAACGCGGGCGCAGCAAGCCGGGTTTGACCCACAAAGCACTTTTGTCGTGTCTGTCTTTCGGTCTATCACCGAAAATGGGCAATCGCTGCCGTTGGAATCGCTGATGTCGTTAGTACGCGACGATATGCTGCGGCGGCAGGTGAATGGGGCGGTGGGGCAATATGTGGATGTGATTGTGGCGTTGTATCCGGTAGATGATGTGGCACAGACGGTTCGCATCCGTACCATGATTGACGAAGTGCGCCAACAATTGGCAACCCGGACGCCGAGTGGCTTGGTTGCCAGTGGCATCAGCCGTCCATCGGTTGGGTTATCTGACCTGCGCGAAGCCTATCGTGAGGCAAAAGATGCCGTCAGCATTGCCCAAGAACTGGGTGATACGGGCAAAACAACCTTTTATGGCGATTTGAAGTTATTCCAGTTGTTATTGGCACTCAAAGAACGCAATCTTGACCATCTGCGCCGTTTTTACAACGATACTCTGGGTCCCTTGGTCGAACATGATGACCGCAAACAAAGTGATTTAGTGCGAACTCTAAATGGTTTTTTTGAAGCCAATGGCAACTTAGCAAAAGCCGCCGATGATTTAAAAGTGCATCGGAACACGTTGGTCTATCGCTTAGACCGCATCAGCGAATTAACGGACTTGGATTTGAATGACGCGGATAATCGCTTGATTTTGCATTTGGCGCTCAAGATTCAGCGTGTGTTGGCGACACTGCCGGGGCGTTAATCGCTTCCAAATAAGGCGCGTTGAACCCGCGCCTTTAGCTATTCACTCGCCTTTTGTTGTTGTTCCCATTCACGCACATTATCACGCAACTGCTCCAGTTGCTGCCAATGGTTGTTAATGGCTGTTTTGCCTTTGGTGGTCAGATAAATCGTGGTGATGGGTTTTTTGCCCTCAAAATGCTTGTCAATTTTCACCAATTCGGCTTCTTCCAATTTGCTTAAATGGGTCGAAAGATTGCCTTTGGTCAGCCCCGTTAGGCGTTGCAAGAACAGAAAATCCACACTTTGCGCGGCAGAAAGTGCCGTCAAGATTGCCAACCGAGCCGGTTCGTGAATGAGCCGGTCTAAACCTGCCATCGCCTCAAATGGTGTCGTCATCATCGTCATCCTTGTGTGGATGTAGCGAACTTTCTAACATCCGATGATCAAGGATGCCAGTAAAAACAAAAATAATGCCGACCAACAATTGCATTGCATCGTACCGCGTCTCTGTGGGCAAAAAGATGGGCATGATAGCAATTAAGCCAAACAAAATTGCTAATATCGGATAATGTGGCAGCAAGCCACGCGACACATGCCACAGGTATGCCATAAATAGCGCCGCGATTAAGGCTAAAATGCTGATGGGCAATTGCAAGAAAACGTCTACAAACATGGCGGCGAAGAAGACTACCACAATCCAATTGAGCCAAATGCTGACCTTAGAGCCGTGTCTTTTGACTGTGCCAAAGTATCGCTTATAGTAACCATCCACCCAAACAGTCATGATAATGGCAAACACTAAAGAAAAGAGTATCAGAAAACTTCGGATAATCCCTCCGTCTGGAAATGCCAAACGCAGCAAACTGACAAAAAGCAAGCCAGTCCAGATAGGGACAATGCGTAATCCCTGTAATGCTTCATAATTTTCTGTGATAAAACGAATGCGATGCATGGTTTCCATTGCAATACAGTCCTCTCTGCAAATTGGTTTGTGATACAAACTCAATTTAACAGAAATAGACAGTGCTTGTCAACAACTGGTTTGTAATGCAAACTGGTTTTAATTAATCTTTAATTTTAGAATGCGCGATAAAAATATTTGCCAGTGGGTATTCCTGTAGCAATGTCCCCTCATAATCCTCCATCCGCAGCCCATTCTGTAGCAATACACTCGCTATCGTTTGGGCATATTCCGTGTTGACCACAACATACACGCTGTCGTGTGGCACATAATCCCATTCGAGGCGGGTTAGCGGCAAGTGGTGGCGCACAAAATAATACCGCAGCGATTCGCCGGACGGATGCTCATAAATAATTTTTTCTGCCGCTTGCTGTTCTGCCAGAAACAACGCCACATTTTCAGCATCCCGAAAAGTGCCAGTTTCAATCGAGTGATAGGGCGATTGCGTTTGCATAATCGTCAATGCACCCATGCCCACCATCATGAGGGTTAGCGCATATCCAATACGATTAACAAAAACATCTTTTTTTTCAGGATTTTTGGCGTTTTGGCGTTTTAAAAATATTGTTTGGATGATGCTCAATATATAAAACCAACCTGCTGCCGCCATGCCAAAATAAATAGGTAGCAAAAATAACCAAACGCGCATAAACGGATGCACGCGCTGTATCATCAATATTGGGATAATCAGCAGCATCGCCCAGAAAAATGCTATTTTTTGCCGCCCAACGCGACGATGAAACAGCACTGCGGCGAATACACCAAGCGCCAATAAGACTGCCACCCAAGGATAAATGCTGGTGTGCCACTGCTGCCATAATGCCGTCACTGCTGGCGGCGTTTGTTCGATAAATTGCGAAAATTCTAATGCTTGCACATAACTATTGTTAATGATGGCGCTGATTCCCGAAACGATAAAAACGGGCAAATACAAAATCAGCGTCAAAATGCCTGTTAAAATCCCTGAAGCCAACTCATAAAAAAATAACTTTTGGCGTTGTTGTCCGCTATTTTCGGTCAAGATAGATACCAGCAACCACAGCATAATGCTAGCTACCGCATAGAGCATCGTTGGCACAGTGTAAAAACCAGCGGCAAGCAGCAGCGCCAAGAGCGCCCATGCTGCCGGGCGGGCATGTTGTCGCGCATAGATAGCTAATACGAGTGCCAACAAAAATAATGTGGTTTGCAGCGTATACCCACGCGCATTCACCGAATATTCAATCAGCACCGATGAAACCGCACATAAGCCCGCCGCCGGCAGTGCCGCATTTTTATTGTAGAGTGTGCGAACAGCCACATATGCCGCTGGTATCATCAGAATGCCGAATACAAAAGCAGGCAGTCGAATCGCCACTTCGCTGTTACCCAGAAAGCGCGTGCTGAGATGCACCAGCAATGTATGCAATAAGTGATTATTGGGTGCAGCATAATCGCTGAGGGCAATGTACAGCGGTTTGGAGGCAAATTGTAAATAGGTCAGTGCCTCATCGGTGCGTATGGGTTGGGTGATGAATGCCAGCCGCAGCCCAATCGCCACCATGATGATGCTGGCAAGTGCCGCTAGATGCCCATGATTTTCTTGCCGGATGCTTTTTAGCGCATTTCGGCGAAGCTGCGCCCAATCTTGTGTGACATCTTTTAAAAACCAAGTGATGATTGCCTGAAACGGATGCCGCAAAAACCACAACATAATTGCTAAAAACAAAGCCGCAATGCCCATCGTACGGCTGATTTGTATCGTCGTTGCAGAAAGTGTTTCTGTATTGATAATTTGTTCTAAAAATAGTAAACTTGTTCCAAATAGGAGCAGCAGGATAAAGGTGCTATATAGAACGAACTTACTTGCCCGATTTGGCATAAAATTATCTTTCCGTTTGTATTGGGGCAAGTTCAGGATTGTAGCGGCGGATATTTGGCATGTCTATGTGATGAATCTTGTAAAAATTTCCCTAGATTCTCCCTAGAACGCTTGCGCTCTTTTTGAATTTGTAATACGCTAACCATTAACACTTATTTGAGTTCAAGAAAAGAGTAATACCATGGC
>JALHOR010000023.1 GCA_022842885.1 Anaerolineae bacterium | reverse complement strand
TGCCGCAATCACAGCTTTTTTAGAGGTCACTTCTAATCCAATGACCTGAAACGCTCGCGGGATACGAATTTGTAGATGGTCATGAAAAAATACGGTGACAATGGTACCAATTGCCGCACCGTCTGCCGAAGTAATTTTGCTCCACATCCAGCGTTGGCGGTCTTCTTCAGCACCCCATTCACGGGAGGTCGGTAAACTGCCGGGGAGATGCGGGGTTGCCCGTAAGCCAACCGCTTTCAACTGGTCATGGATGGGCTGAAACAAACGTTTGCCATACAGTGCATAGACACTATCACCAATTTTGGGGTATAGCGCCACCATTTTGCTGTGCGTCGCTTGGAATGCCGTTTGCCATTCCGCGTCAATATGCTGCTGGATATACCCGGTGAGCGTGTGAATATCGCGTTGATTGTTTGCGAAAAATGCTTGTAATGTGTCCATGAGATACCCTTTTTAGAATGAATCAGGTCGGTCAAATTCATCATACAGGGTTGGTGCATATGAGGAGGGTTTTGCAGCATGGGCGACGAGCGATGTCGCCCAAGCGATAAAAAGTCGTTACGTGCGAATATACCGCGCTGTCAGCGATTGGTCTGCTGTGAGCATTTGGTGCGGCGTGCCTTCAAAGATGACATGACCCCCTTTGCTGCCCCCTTCGGGTCCCATATCAATAATCCAATCGGCATTGCGAATCACATCCAAATTGTGTTCGATGATAATCACGCTGTTGCCGCTGTCTACCAAGCGATTCATGATGGTAAGCAGATGCGTGATGTCCGACATGTGTAAGCCGGTGGTGGGTTCGTCCATCACATAAATGCTGCCTTTTTTGTGCAATTCGCTGGCAAGTTTCAGCCGCTGGCATTCCCCGCCGGACAGTGTACTCAGCGGTTGCCCCAACGTCAGATAATCTAAGCCGACATCGCTCATCGCCTGCAATTTACGAACCACCTCTTTGATGTCAAAAAATTCGAGCGCCTGCTGCACGGTCATCGCCAATACATCGGTGATAGACTTGCCATTAAATTTGTATTCCAGCACTTCGTCTTTGAAGCGTTTGCCATCACAAATTTCGCATGGGGTTTTCACGCTGTCCAT
Source organism: Anaerolineae bacterium (assembly GCA_022842885.1). Lineage (GTDB taxonomy): Bacteria > Chloroflexota > Anaerolineae > Aggregatilineales > Phototrophicaceae > JALHOR01. The sequence continues at coordinate 58,732 of JALHOR010000023.1, read as the reverse complement.
GAAGCCCAAATCGGTATAAATCACGCCTAAGCCTTGGCAATTTTCGCACGCGCCTTTGGAATTAAAACTGAATAATCCCGCGTTGACTTTGTTGGCGGCAGCGAAGGCTTTGCGAACATCATCCATGATGCCCGTATAGGTCGCGGGATTCGAGCGCGTATTCACGCCGACGGGCGATTGGTCAATCACAATCGCATTGGGGTGTTGGCTGAGAAATGCCTGATTGATGAGCGAACTTTTGCCAGACCCCGCCACCCCAGTGACGACGGTTAAAACACCTTTGGGAATATCCACGCTGACATTTTGTAAATTGTTGATATTGGCATGATGAATCGGCAGCGTGCCTTTTGCCGGACGAAACGCGCTCTTAATGGGTAGAGAACGCTGCAAAAATTGCCCAGTTAAGGTATCAGCATGGCGCAGCCCTTCAAAACTGCCTTCGTAAACAATCGTGCCACCTTTGCTGCCTGCTTTGGGTCCCACATCCACAATATAATCTGCCACTTGCATCACATCGCGGTCATGTTCGACCACAATCACCGTATTGCCTTTATCGCGCAGTTGTTGCAGCAGGTCATTCATGCGGTGAATATCGCGGGGATGCAGCCCGATACTCGGCTCATCAAAGATATACATCACATCCACCAAACTGCTGCCCAAATGTTTGACGATTTTTACGCGCTGCGATTCGCCGCCCGATAAGGTATCCGTCGGGCGAGCCAGCGTCAGATATTCCAAGCCAATATCAATCACCTGCTGCAAACGTTCCGCCAGTGCCGCGACTAACGGTGCTGCCGTCGGAATCTGAATCGCTTTAATCACTTCGACTAATGTGCCAATTTCCATCACCGATAAATCAGCAATGTTGTAGCCATTAATTTTGCACGACAGCGCCGCCGGACTCAGCCGCGCCCCATGACACAATGGGCAAAGCTGTAACGTCAGATACGGCTCGACGGTTTTTTGCGTGCGGTCGGATAAGGTTTTCAGGTCGCGGGTGATGTATTTGCGGCTAAATTTATCAATGATGCCCTCAAACGTAAGATTAATAGGTTTGCCCGCAAGCTGCGTTTTGACTTTGTATGGTTCGCTGTGCAGCAGCAGATGCATTTCTTCATCGCTATAGTCTTGCAGCTTTTTATCGTTATCGAACAAGCCAGATTGCGTGCAAAGTGTCCAATCCCATTTATCCACGCCATAATCTGGGAACAGAATCGCGCCTTCATTGAGCGATTTGGACATATCCAGAAATAAGTTCAAATCCACGCCCATTTTCTGCCCCATGCCATTGCATTCAGGACACATGCCCTGTGGGTCATTGAACGAAAACGCATTAGAGTAGCCGACAAACGGTTGCCCAAACCGCGAAAACAGCCGCCGCATGATAGACGAAATATCGGTAATTGTTCCTAGCGTTGAATGCGACCCGCCGCCTAAACGTTTTTGGTCTACCACAATTGCCATGCTTAAATTTTCGATGGCATCGGCTTCGGGTTGCGAATAGCGCGGCAGAAAATTACGGATGAACACACTGAAATTCTCATTCAAAAGCCGCTGCGCTTCGGTCGCAATCGTATCAAACACGATAGACGATTTGCCTGAACCAGAAACACCCGTGAAGACCGTGATTTTGCGTTTAGGGATATGCAGCGAAACATTTTTCAGGTTATTTTCGCGTGCGCCCCGGATGACAATATATTCCTGTATCATAACCCCTCAGTGTGAAATTGGGTAACTGTTTGGCTTACTCTTTAATGATAATGGATTGGGGTGTTTGTGGAGGGTTTTGAACGAGAGACTACATTGTAATGAGAAGTTTTTGAACAAATTCTACGCTTTTTCGCCTGTTTTTAGCACAAATTTTCGCTATCAAACCCTACTATCGCATACCAATGTTTGCCCTGAAAATAAATATCAGGGCGCATGAACCATCTCAATCATGTGACCAAGCTGTCGGATAACGGCTTGCGCCCGATTTTCTAATTCCATGAGGCTGGATAACCAGCGGTCAGCGATGACATTAATATATTCATCGTCTTCATGTGGCAGGTCTAATGCCAAACGCAGATTGTCGGTTTTGCCTGCATCAAATTGGCGCAGCATTCGTAAAATTGCCATGAGGCTGTAACCCGATTTAACCAACATGCGAATCACGCGCAGCCGCCCAAATTCGGTTGTGCCGTACAGCCGATAGCGGTTGTGCGGGTCACGCGGAATCTTGATTAAGCCGTTGCGTTCCCAATTTCGCAGCATATCCACCGTGACGTTCAAATGCTGTGCCGCTTGGGTGATGTTCATTTTTTCCTGCGATGAGTCCAGCAAATGCCCGGCTGCCCAGCGTTCCAAAAATTCGATTGCTGCTTCGGCATACGTTCTTTCGATGCGAACATGCACCAAATATTGATAGGCGAGTTCCATTGCCATGCCCAAATCAAGACAGGCGGCACTCTTGACCAAGTGAATGAGCAACGGTTTATCGTGCAGCAAATATGGATAGCGCAGTGCCAGATGTGCCAACCGCGCTTGTTCCAAGTGCATGGGCGTATATTGCCGATAGCCATTTTCCGCACGGGGAACCGCCAGCAAAAAACCATCGGCTTCATACAAGCGAATCGTATTCACATGCACGCCAATCGCTTTGGCAAGATCGCTGGTTTTTAGGATTTTGGTGGGCATGATGATTTTGGATGATTATTTTATACACAATTTTTGATTGGCTTATGATACCCGCAACCGTTGTGTTTGGGGATGCTATTGGCGTTATAAGCCGTCTTGAATCAAAAAAACAGCGTCCAATTGTGGAGGCTGTTTTTGTTGTAGCGGGTAATGAGATTCGAACTCATGCTGAGACCTTGGAAGGGTCGCGTGCTACCACTACACCATACCCGCATGTAGTATTTTCATATCGGGGCGACCGGATTTGAACCGATGATCTCCGCGTCCCAAACGCGGCGCGATGCCAACTTCGCTACGCCCCGAAACTACAACCATGATAGCATTAATCTTGTTTCACGTCTACCCATTGTTTTCGGAGATAATCCATCCATGCTTCAAGTCTAGCACGTAAATAGGTATCCCCAATCCTGATTGAAAAAACTCCATGTACTGAACGAAATTTTCTACTATCTAATTCACCACTATTTGATTTACGCTGAATTTTAACTTGGTGCGGCAAAATATTAAGAACATTTGCCCAATATTGTTTTATTTCAGCCTCATCATGGTCTTTATGAATTTGCACTTGATATTCAATGGTGTTATTTGCATTTGCGAGTTTAAGTATCCAATACTGTGACAATACCATCACATTAGAATCAGAATTCGCAATAGAAACTGAGTTGCGATCTCTTTTATAACCTTCAGCCAAATACAAAACTACAAAATCTCGAAAAGAATAATCTTTAAGCAATTCCGGTGCTTCTGCCAAGCCTTGCTCATATGCCAATTGCCGTTTTTCAGCGAAACGTTCAGAATTACGTTGGTCTCGATTACGCTGGGCATCTGAATATGTAGGGTCATGTTTAGGACGCTTATATTCTTCTAAAATTTCTACAGTCTGTATCCATTGGTTAAGCATATCTTCTGGCATCTTCAGCATGTCTATAATATCGGTCAGTGTGTAGCCTTTTTGCCGCAATTCGCGTGCCTTTGCGCGAAGATGTGCGTATTTGTTTGCCATGAGAATCACTCGCAGAGTCCAGTTGATGTTAATGTTGATTATACCATAACATGACTCTCATTAAGCTAAGAATTATCGAATTTTGCATCTACCCATTGTTTTCGGAGGTAATCCATCCAGGCTTCAAGTCTAGCTCGCAAGTATGTATCTCCTAGTTGAATACTGAGTACACCATATTGCGAGTTAAATTTCCTGCCTTTTAATTGTCCACTATTGGATTTACGCATTGTTTTTATCTTTGTTGGATCAATATTCAATGCATATGCCCAGTACTGTTTTACCTCATCTTCATCATGGTCAATGTGCATCTGAACATAGTAATCTAATTTACTTGCATCTTTTCCGTAACGAACCAACCATGCATAAGCTAACTTCATAACAGTTACATCTGAGTTAGCAATAGCGACTTGATTACGATGTTTTTTTGACCCTTCAGCCAAATACAAAACTACAAAATCCCGAAAAGAATAATCTTTAAGCAATTCCGGCGCTTCTGCCATACCTTGTTGATACGCTTGATCTCGTAAGGCAGCAAATTTTTCTTGCATGGCTTTTGTGCCAGCTTTTTGAGCTTCTGTTCGGTGTTCTGTCTTTTGAATTTCAACCTCAATATCCTGAATCCAGCCGTAAATTGTACTTCTAGGCATCTTCAGCATGTCTATAATATCGGTCAGTGTGTAGCCTTTTTGCCGCAGTTCGCGTGCCTTTGCGCGAAGATGTGCGTATTTACTCGCCATGAGAATCACTCGCAGAGTCTAGTTGATGTTAATATTAATTATACCATAACATGACTCCGAATGGTGTTAAGACCATTTAGAGCATCTAAGTTTGACCATGCGCCCAACCACAGGTAAACTTGTGAGCGTTCAGAGAGGCTATATGCCCACGGGGTGTTACTACAACACATGAGGAGACATAGTTAATGGCAGGACCTAATAAAGAGACGCTGCTCGACTGGTATCGGCAGATGGTGTTGATTCGTGATTTTGAAGAAACCTGCTACCAACTTTACCAAGAAAAGCGCATTACGGGGGTGTATTTGCACCTCTACAGCGGGCATGAGGCGATCGGTGTGGCAGCCGTTGCTAACATGCACATTGGCAAAGACCACATTATCACCGCGTATCGTGACCATGGCATTGCGCTGGCATTGGGCGTAGATGCCAAACCAGTAATGGCAGAAATGATGGGCAAAAGCACTGGCACTAGCGGCGGTAAAGGTGGCTCAATGCATATTGCCTCTAAAAATCATAATTTTTGGGGCGGCTATGCCATTGTCGGCGGGCATTTGCCGCTTGCAGCAGGCATCGCGTTAGAAGCGCAGTACAACAATACAGGCGCAGCAGTTATTTCGTTCATCGGCGATGGTGCAACCAATAATGGCTATTTCCACGAAACGCTGAATATGGCGGGCGCATGGAAATTACCGGTGGTGTGGATTATCGAAAATAACGGCTATGGCATGGGAACAGATATTGATATTGCCGCCGGAAATCCCATTTTGCACCAACGCGCTTTGGGCTATGGCATCAAAGATATGGAGCGTGTAGATGGGCAAGATGTTTTTAAGATGTACGACACCGTGCAGCACGCGATGGAACATGCCCGTAACGGACATGGCTCAGTCTTAATCGAAGCCATCACCTATCGCTATCGTGGGCATGGTGTATCGGATAAACAGTATGATACCCGTATGGCGGATGAATTGGCGGAATGGAAAGCCAATAAAGACCCCATCACGCTGCTGCGCTCCAAACTGGTGGAGCGTTATAAAAATGTGGAACATGATTTGAGCAAATTAGAAGCTGATGCTAAAAAAGCCGTCGCGGAATCAGTTGAATTTGCCGAAAACAGCCCACTCCCGGACACGCTGGAGTATTTGATGAGCAATATATATGTAGGACAGGGGTGAGCGATGTCAACCAAAAATTTACCCATGCGCGAGGCGCTGCGGCGGGCGCTGTTGGAAGAAATGCGCCGCGATGAACGGGTGTTTGTCATGGGCGAAGAAGTCGGCTTATGGCAAGGCACACACCGCGTCACTCGTGGCTTTATTGAAGAATTTGGTGATAAACGAGTGAAAGATACGCCCATTAGCGAAATGGCGATTGGTGGCGTAGCGGTGGGCGCAGCGATGGCAGGCTTGCGTCCGGTGGCAGAGTTCATGACGATTAACTTTGCCTTTTTGGCATTAGATGCCATTGTGAATCATGCTGCGAAAATTCATTATTTTTTTAATGGCATGTTCAAAGTGCCAGTCGTTTTCCGGGCAGCCAGCGGTTGGGGCGACCAAGCCACCGCTTCGCACTCACACACGCCTGAGCCGATTTTCGCGCATTTTACGGGGTTATATGTCGGTTGCCCATCGAATGCTGCTGATGCCTATGGCATGTTAAAAACCTCTATCCGTGATGAAAATCCGGTGTTATTCACGGAGAGTATTGCCCTGTATGCCAAGCCGGGTCCTGTGCCAGATGATGAAGATTATCTCGTGCCAGTGGGCAAAGGCGACATCAAACGCGAAGGCAAGCATGTATCGTTAATTGCCTATGCGCGGGGTGTGGATTGGGCATTGCAAGCGGCAAAAGAATTAGAAAAAGATGGCATAGAAGCCGAAGTCGTGGATTTGCGGTGGTTGCGCCCATTGGATACGGAATTGGTTTTTGAGAGTTTCCGTAAGACCAACCGTGCCGTGATTGTCGAAGAATCATTGCCGATGTATAGTTTTGGTAGTGAGCTTGCCGCGCAAATCCAAGAACATTGCTTTGATTACATGGATGCGCCCATCAAACGGGTGTCATCGCTGGATGTGCCGCTGCCTTACTCCAAGAAAATTGAACTGATGGCGCTGCCCGATGCGGCGAAAATTGTTGCCGCTGTCAAGGAGATACTGTAATTATGGCGCAGGAAATCAAACTTACGCTGGATGGTACGCTGCTGAACTGGTTGAAAGACCAGGGTGTAGCCGTCAAAGCCGGGGACATTATCGCCGAATTTGAGGCAGATAAAGCCACTGTGGAAGTTGAAGCGCCAACGGATGGCGTTTTGCTAGAACAGCGGGCGCAAGTGGGTGAGCAGTACAAAGAAGGCGCGGTGATTGCGCTTTTGGGCGCAGCCAATGAATCAGCGCCAGCACCTGCCGCCAAAGCCGAAGCTGCTCCTATTGTAAGTGCCACGCCCGCCGCAAAAACGGGCAATGGCGCCGTTGTTGCCGCTACAACGCCCGAAGGACGCATTAAAGCATCGCCCGTCGCTAAAAAAATCGCCGAAGATCGTGGTATTGATTTGGCGCAAATTGCTGGCACGGGTCCCGGCGGGCGCATCGTGAAAGAAGATGTCGAACAATTTACACCGAGTGCTGCCCCTGCAAAACCGGCTGCATTGCCGGATACTCCCACGATTGAAGTGGCTGCCGCGCAGGTGCAAAGTTATGGCAAATTGCCCGAAGGCAGCGATGTTGAAATTTTGGACATCAGCCGGATGCGCCGTGCGATCGCCAAAGGCACTATTACTAGCGTGCAAACCACGCCGCATTTTTATGTCACGGTCGAGGCAGATGTTGCCGCACTGCTCAATTTACGCAAACAATTGAACGATGGACTGACCGACCAAGGCGTGAAAATCAGCGTGAACGATATGATGGTGAAGGGCGTTGCCTTGGCGCTGCGCCAGTTCCCTAACCTGAACACGCACTACTATGGCGATAAAATGGTGCGCCACAAGCGTATCAATATTGCCATTGCGGTGTCACTGCCCAACAATGGCTTAATCAACGTCGTATCGCCTGATGCTGATAAAACAACGCTGAGTGCTTTGGCACGGTATCATGCTGAACTTTTTGAAGAAGTTCGTAACGGCAAAATCAAGCCGGAATATATTCAAGGTGGCACGTTCTTAGTCAGCAATCTGGGTGCCTATAATGTCGAATCATTTAGCTCGATTATTGACCCGCCCCAAGCCGCTGCCTTGGCAGTGGGCGCTGCCCGCCAAGTCCCGGTGGTGCTGGCAGATGGCACTTTGGGCGTAGGCAGCCGCATGAAAATGACCCTCAGCATTGACCATCGCGTGAGTGATGGCGCAGAAGGCGCCCAATATTTACAGTATTTGCGCGGTCTTATCGAAAATCCGATGCGTTTGCTGATATAAATCAAAACAGGCGAGTCACTGGCTCGCCTGTTTGGTTGTTCATGCTGTGGTTAATCTTCTTTTTTCGTCACCATTGCCTTCATGGTTTCAAAAATTTCGTGCATATTGGGAAGATGTTCATCCCATAGCGATGTTACAGGTAACGCAAAATCAGGTAGTAGCGGCGTCCGATAAAATCCATCGCTATCTGGTTGAACAGCCACAAAGCGCCCAGTTGCTTGTAAGCGATAAAATGTGGTGGATTCGCGTTCCGGGTCAAAAATCCAGTATTCACGCACACCTTCTTGTTCATACTCTAAAAATTTTTCGCCATAATCGGTCGCTGATGTACCGGGTGAAATAATTTCGATGACAATATCTGCCGCCCCCAACATGCGAGTTTTTTCAAGTTGATGGGGATTCGTATTGAGAATCACTTGTATATCTGGCTCACGTCTGCGCCCGGTTTTGATACCTTCCATCACAAATGGCGCAGCACGAGTAACTCCAATCGGGCGCAAAATAAAATAGGCTTTCACCCAATCCCGCAAATAGTCAGTAAACATGTCATGTATTTCACTTACGGGTGACAAAGTATAGACTCTCCCTTCAACCCATTCGCAAAAATGTTCGGCGTAGTGTTCCATATACGCTTCGGCGGAGACATTTTCGGCGATGAGGCGGTCATGCAAGGTGGGCAGCACCACACTCGGATTCATCATGCCAATATCCTATCATTCGCAACAATTGCTCTTATTATACAGCGTTATGATTTGTTTTTGCGTCCGGCACGCCAGCGTTGGTATGTTCCCACCACGCCGTAGGGGAAAATCAGCACGACAATCACAAAAATGAAACCCAATATCAAATTCCAGCTATCGCCAATATCAATTGTGGTGCTGCCAATCGTCACCACTTGGTCGCGTAGTTGATTATCCAGCAAATATAGCCCGGTTGAGCCAATCACCGGACCCGTGAAAGTACCCACTCCGCCGATAATGGTCATCAGCAGCGAATCCACCGTAAATTTAACGTTCAAAAATTCGGGGCGGGCGCTTTTTTGTAGGATAGCATGAATGATGCCGGCAATGCCCGCGAACATGCCCGCAATCGTAATCGCCATCAGCTTAAAACGCAGCGTATGATACCCGATTGCCTGCGCCCGGTCTTCGTTTTCGCGGATTGCTTTAAAGACTGCGCCGGTCGGTGAATTGACCAAGCGCCGGATAAAGATAAAGGTTAATACAAAAATCACAAAACTGACATAATAGAGTGCCAAGCGATTTTGCGACGGGTCTATCCAAGCGGGCATTTGGCTGATGGTCAAGCCATCTTCGCCATTGGTGCGGTCAAACCGCGAGAAATAAATCCAGACCATCTCAGCGACTGCCAGCGTAAAAATAGCAAAATACACCCCGCGTAACCGCAGCGAGGCAAACCCAATCCCCAAGCCAATCACGCCGCAAATCACAATGGTGAGGAGTAACCCGATGAACAACCGTAGCGCCGGGTCTATGCCTGCAAATTCGGGAAATTCCAGCAGCATCCCCACGATGTACCCCCCAAGTCCAAAGAACATGGCATGACCAAACGAAATCACGCCCGTAAACCCGAACATGAGGTTATAGCTCATGACCAATACCGATAGAGCGAAGGATTCAATCAAGATGGCTTGCCACAGCGTCGATTCGCCACGCATAATATAGCGGTCGCCGCGCAGCACACCAAACGGACTGCTTTCCGTGAGCCACCCCACCAGATGCGGAAAAAGCACTAAGACCACAAAAACTGCCAGAAAAAACCAATTCTCTTTCAAAAATTGTCGCCAAGATTGCATTATCGTTCTCCCCCAAACAACCCACGCGGGCGCAGCAGCAAAATAAGCGAGAGCATCAACATGGGGGTAACGCTTGCCCAAAAAGTTGCGACTTCGGGGCGCGTGCTGAATTGCTCCATTGCCGCCCATGCCAGCCCCACCAGAAAACTAGCGATTGCTGTGCCTTCAAAACTACCCAAGCCGCCCAACACAATCACGGCGATGCTCGCCAACAAAAATGTGCTGCCCAAGCTAATCGTCGCCCCTTGAAACGGTGCTGCAATCGCGCCGCCAAATGCCGCCAGCGCACAGCCCAACGTAAACACCAGCGTGAATACTGCGCGGACGTTGATGCCCAAGGCACTGACCATCTCTGGGTCTTCAACGCCAGCACGAATGATGATGCCTAAGCGCGTGCGTTGCAGCAGCAGCGAGACGGCCACCATCAGGATAAAACCCATCACGATGATGAATAGGCGATAGATGCTAAAAGGTTGCTCAAAAACCTGAAAACTCCCGGTCATCAGGCTCATGGTTTCTGTCCAAGTGTAGGGCGTGGTTCCCCAAATAGCTTTGATACCTTCCAACAAAATAATCGAAACGCCAAAGGTCAGCACCAATTGGAACAGCGGACGGTCATACAACCGGCGCAGCAAACCGCGTTCCAAAATAAATCCTAAAATTGTGCCGATGCCAAAAGCAGCGATAACCCCCACTAAAAATCGTAAATTCGGGTCGGGGATGGCAGCGCCAAAGGTGATAAAACCGCGTTCTGGGTGCTGAATATCATAGGCGATATACGCGCCTATCATAAAATACGCGCCCTGAGCAAAATTTAAGATGTCCATCAACCCAAAAATGAGCGATAACCCGGCAGCCACCAGAAACAGCAGCATCGTCCGCAGCAAGCCCGATAACACGGTAATGCTAAAGGTGCTGATATTGCCATCGGCGGCAACAAACGCAAAAATCAACAGCGCCACTGCCAAAATCGCTATCGTTGTCCAAGTGCTGTTGCGTAAATTACGCGCCAATAAATTGTTTTTGACTGCTTGCATGGTCGTATCCTATATGCCTATGCCACACCCAAATATCGCTGAATTAACGCCGCATCCTGCACCAAATCGGTCATCATGCCATGTGCGACGCTGTGACCATCATCTATGATGACGTATCTATCGGCGAGTTTGCTGGCAACCCGAAAATTCTGTTCGACCAGCAAAACAGTTTTTTCTGCCGACAAGCGGCGAATGGCTTCCATCAGACTTTCGATAATCACCGGCGCGAGACCTTCGCTGGGTTCGTCAATCAATAACAATGTATTGTTGGGGACTAACACCCGCGCAATCGCCAACATTTGCTGCTGCCCACCCGATAAATTGCCACCGGGCAAATGAATCAGACGTTTTAAATCTGGGAACAGGTCAAAAATAAGGGTTTCGGATTTTGCCAAGTCCTCTTTTTGGCGTGCCGAGATTTGCAAATTCTCGCGTACCGTCAGTTCTTTGAAGATAGCCCGATGCTCTGGGACGTAGCCAATGCCCAATCGCGCAATCGCATGAGGTGTTTTGCCATTGAGTGCTTGCCCATGAAAACGAATTGTGCCACTGCGCGGCGGTGTTAGCCCCATGATGCTGCGAAGCGTGGTGGTTTTACCCGCCCCATTGCGCCCCAACATGACGGTAATGCTGCCCGCCGGAACACTCAGCGCGACACCTTCCAGAATATGAAATTGCCCAATAAACGTATTTAAATCGGTGATTTCCAGCATTGTGTTTTGCATCATGCGTCAGCAGCTTTCAGGAGTTCGTTTTTAGCGACTGTTTTAGATTTGTCATTTACCGCAATTTTGAACCACAGAGACACCGAGAACACCGAGATTTCACTGAGAGATAAGGCAAAAGAGAAAAACCGTAGCATTTCTATGTTTTTCGCATATTTATTGGTCAAAACATTATGGTAACGAATTATTGTGCTTACAAAATAGCCTCTTAGCAGTCAGCTTTTAACCTTTAACTTGTTACTTTTAACTTTTATTTATGTACCAATTCATCGGCACTGCCATACAATTCGCCCAAGTAAACACGCTGCACAGTTTCGTTAGCCGCAATCTCGGCGGGCGTGCCTTCTGCCAATAGACTGCCCAAGTTCATGACGGTGATGCGGTCAGAGATGCCCATGACGACACTCATATTATGTTCCACCATCACAATCGTGCGTCCGCCTTCTTTACGAATAGTATCAATCGTGGCAATTAACTCTGGCACTTGTTCGGATGCCATGCCGGCGGTGGGTTCATCCAAAAGCAGCACTTCAGGATTAGGGGCAAGCAGAATGCCTAATTCCAGTTTGCGCTTGCCCCCATGCGGCAAAACACTGGCAGGATAATGTGCCGCATCACGCAAGCCGACCAATTCCACCACCTCCAGCGCCCGGCGTGTAAATTCGGGGTAAGCGGTCACGCTGCGCCAAAAGCGAAAATTCACGCTGCTGAGTGCCTGCGCTGCCAACCGGATATTTTCTAGCACCGTTAAATTGGGAAAAATGTTCGTGATTTGGAAAGACCGCCCAATGCCCAGATGCGCCCGCTGATGAAACGGCACATGGGTAATATCGTTGCCGTTGTAAAATACCGTGCCTTGGGTCGGCGCATATTTGCCGCTGAGAAGATTAAAAAAAGTGGTTTTGCCCGCGCCGTTGGGTCCAATAATGGAGTGCATCGCGCCGCGTTCAATCGTCAGGCTGACATCGGCAACGGCGACTAAACCACCAAATTCTTTACGCAAATTGCGGGTTTCTAGGATAGCAGGCATAAAATAAACATCTCGGAAGAAAAGATATGCGAACTAAGGTAACAATTCAGCCCTCACCCTAGATCCCTCTCCCACAGGAGAGGGACTTTATCCCCTCGCCCTTTAGCAGATAAGGGGGTGAGAACTGTACAAGTACAAAATATTTCTGAATAGTAGGGCAGGCTGTAGCCTGCCCTTACAAAACGTGCTGATTATTCGGATTCCACCATCGTCATGAGATTTTCCATGAAGGCTTCATCCATTTCGCAGCGGTCAGCCGCATTCGGCAAATTGCATGGCGGCGCAGCATCCAACAGCGAGACTTCTTGCAGCAGTTCATAGAATTTGAAGTCAGGGTCATCCAGATTGACCAGTTGTGCCACATACATCGGCACAAGTACCTGATGGTCAGAGGGGCGAATGGCGTAAGTACCTTTCGGACCGTCAAATACTAAGCCTTCTAACGCCGGAATCATCGCTTCGGGCAATGTGTCGCCTTCGGTGGCAGTGACAGCAGCGGTCAAAGCTTGGGCAGTCGCAAACGCGCATTCCGTGAACAAGTCCGGCACATCGTCGTACATGGCGATGTGTTTTTCCACCAACCACTCATTCACTTCGGTCTGTGGGAAGGTGTAGTGATACACAATCCATGAGACATTGCCGATATTGCTGGGGTCACTGACTTTTACGATGTCATTGGAGTTGAACGCGCCGACAACATTCATCTGTTCATTGACGCCCAATTCGGCAATTTGTTGGAACAATGCCACTGAGGTATCGCCTGCCCAGATGGGGAGCATGGCTTCTGCGCCGGATGCCAACACTTCTTGCAGATAGGGGGTGAAATCGGTGGTTTCCAGCGGGGCGAAGATGGTCTCGCGCACAAATTCTACGCCGAAAGCACCGAGTGTCGCTTCAAACGCGCCTGCCGATGCCCGACCAAAATCATAATCGGCAGCCAGAATGACCCATTTGGTGCCTAAGCCTTCGCTAGCGAAAGACGCCAGAGCCAGCGAGTCTTGAATCGTATTGCGGCAAACGCGGAAGGTATTGACGTTAAAATTATCTTGGGTAATCGTGGGCGAAGCACCGGGTGCGACAAACAAAACGACATCATTATCCAGCGCCACTTGCTGCAAACCCAATGTCACGCCAGAGCTAGGCGCACCTACCAACAGTTCCACGCCTTCGCTTTCCAGCAAATCGCGGGCTTGTTGAGCGCCCGTATCGGGGTCGCTACCATTATCACGCACGAGAATTTCTACCGGGCGTCCGGCAATAGTCAAATCTGCGAGTGCCGCATCCACGCTGTCATATTCGGTGGGGTCTATGCCGCCCGCATATAACAAGCCCAGTTTGAAGCCATATTCCAATTCAAAGCCATAAAGCGTCAACGCCCCCGATTGGTCTGTCAGCAAACCAATTTTGAGCGTCTCTTGCGCTGCGACCGTGCCGAAGACCGACAACGCCAGCACTAAAATCATGACCACCACTAACAAACGACGCTGCATGAAACATTCTCCTTGAGAAAATATCTTAACCTTCTAATGTGACGATTCCAATCTTATGACAAGACCAGCGTTTAGCCTCTCCGACGGCACAACGGCGAGGAAATTTTTGAGGTAGCGATTGGCGATTGGCGATTAGCTTTTGGCTGTTAGCTCTTAGCTTTGCGTGTGCAAGTAGGGTATATGCCATACACCCCGAATTATTTTCAATTTGGCTTTGTCCGATAAGTTTCTAAATTTCATTGTGTAGGGGAGGGTTTAGAAACCCTCTCTTGCATGAAATCAAAAGATTTATCAGCCACAACACTTTTAACTTGTTACTTTCATCTTTTAACTATTTTTCTTCCGGTGCTAATACCACCGCTTCGCCTTCAACCACGACCACACCATCTTGATTCGTGGCAACTGTTTTGAATGTCGCAATGCGTTTTTCTTCGCGGTATTTAATCAATTCAACTGTAGCGGTGATGGTATCACCAATGAAAACCGGCGCTTTAAACTTGATGTCTTGCCCCAAATAAATCGTCCCTAGACCGGGTAAATCGTTGCCCAATATTGCCGAAATGATGCTGACCGTGAACATGCCATGCGCGATGCGTCTGCCGAAAGACGTGGTGGCGGCATATGCCTCATCCAAATGAACTGAGTTCGTATCGCCGGACACTTTAGCAAACAATTCAACATCGTCACTGGTGACGACACGAGTCCGAGTGGCAGTAGCACCAACAGCAAGCGGCATAATATTTCCCCCTAATGGTACACAATGTGGCAAGCATAACACATGATGCCAGCGAAGGTATTCTACATCAACATGGAAAACAATCCTCTAAATTTGTGCATTTTGTCGCAAAAGACAGGAGGAATGTCAGGGGAAGGTGTAGGCATTGGTAGGTTGAGAGGCAAAAATAAAAATATGCTATGATTAAGGTAAGATTCAATGGATAAACGCGATAGTTGACAAAAGAAAATTGCTCAAGAAGATTTCATCAGGCTCAAAGAATATTCGATTTGACGACTTCGTGACACTCATAGAAGCGTTTGGATTTATATTATTGCGTATTAGTGGTAGTCATCATATTTTTGGTCATCCTGCTATCGATGAGTAAGTGAACATTCAAGATGTAAAGGGCAAAGCAAAGCCTTATCAGATAAAACAGTTTTTAAAACTCATTGAACGGCATAATTTACAATTGGAGGAATAGACGATTATAAAAGATTATCATATTAATATTTTCTATAGTGAAGATGATGAAGGCTACATTGCGGATATTCCCGATTTGGAATTTTGTTCTGCATTTGGTGAAACACCCGCAGAGGCACTCGCAGAGGTCGAAAAAGCGAAACAAGCATGGATAGAAGCGGCACAAGCTAATAACAAACCGATTCCAGAACCGATATATCGCCCGATGATTTATCAATAGCGTAGGGCAATCGTTGGGGCAATATTTATTGGAATAAGATGTATTGATGGTGCATTTTATTCTCTTGAAATTATTTAACTTGACACTTTCTAGATATTTTTATACTATAAAACAGATAATTTGTTCTCTAAGGAATTTGGAAAATGCGGATAAAATCTATTTCGATAAGAGATTTTAAGCGGTTTACAGATTTGCAAATAATTAACATTCCCGAAACTACTAAATTGGTTATTTTGATAGGCTCAAATGGAAGTGGAAAAACATCCCTTTTTGAAGCATTTAATTTTTGGATATATCCGGGTAAACATAATGGTGCTACTTCTTTTCAAGCAGATTATCACTTTAAGCAGAGTAGTCTTGAAAGTAATAAAAATCACAGTAATTTATACAATAAAATAAAATTTGAATTTTATGATTCACAATCATTGGATCCTAGAAATTGGCAAATTGAGACAAACCAAATAAGAAAAATGTTTTATATACGTTCTCCATATAGAAACGAAGCAACATTTGAATCTTCCAACATAGGGAAAATGCCTCCTATGATTGAAGATAGTCGAAGCCCTAGCCTGTTGATCTCTCCCGAAGCACGAGTCTCTGATAATTATAATAGAATAGTCTCTGATAGCGTAAATTTACTATATAGCTATAAAGATGATGATATTACTATACGAGATGCAAGAGAACGTCTAGTAGGCAAAATCCGAGCTGCTATGAGTTTGGTATTTCCGAATTTACTTTTGAAGGGCATTGGGGATCCTATGCAAAATGGAACATTTGTATTTGAGAAAGGTGAAAGTAAAAACTACCCTTATAAAAATTTGTCTGGTGGTGAAAAAGCTATTTTTGATTTGCTATTGGACTTCGTTATAAAGACCGAAGTTTTTGACAATACAGTGTATTGTATCGATGAACCTGAATTGCATATTCATACGAAACTACAATCACAATTGCTTCGTTACTTATTTAATAATCTCCCTGAAAAATGTCAGCTTTGGATAGCAACTCATTCGATAGGTATGATGCAATGCGCTATGGAATTGTATAAACAGAACTCTCAAGAAGTTGTATTTTTGGATTTTGATGGACATGATTTTGATAAAAGTGTTGTAATCGAACCAGCTATAGTAAATAGACAATTTTGGAAAAAAGTATTTGCGGTTGCATTAGATGATTTGGCTGAATTAGTTGCTCCTAAGCAAATTATATTTTGTGAAGGAAAAACAAACGATCCAAGTGGAAGAGGTGCTTTTGACGTTCCTATATATCAGACAATATTCTCAACTACTCACCCAGAAACAGAATTTTATCCGATAGGTGGCACAAATGATATCAGTACAAATCTGCCGTTCATGCAAATTGCTTTTCAAAAATTGTTAGGTGGCGTGAAAATCTGGTCTGTTATTGATAGAGATGATCGTAGTAGTGAAGAAATTAAGGCAGAAAAAGCATTAGGAAAATGTGTTTTAAGGAGGAGAGATTTAGAAAACTATCTGTGGGATGATGAAATTCTAGAAAAGCTATGCTCTATAAATGAGAAGAGTAATTTGTTTGCTGACATACGAGTCGAGAAAATTCGCTTAATGAATAAGCTATCTTTGGAAAAAAAGCCCCAAGATGATGTAAAAGCTATAAGCGGAGAACTTTACAATTATGTTAAAAGACAGCTTGGATTGACTCAACATGGCAATACTGCATCAGCCTTTTGTAAAATTACTCTTGCTCCTCTTATAACACCAGATACTAAAATTTATCGAGAATTGGAAGAAGATATTTTTGGTGTAACTTCTTAAGTTTTAATTTAAATGAATGCCCATCTTCCTATTCTTATGGGCTGATGAATAGTGCCTCTCTTCACCTCGTTTCTGTGCTACACTGAAATAAGTTCAGTCATGAAAATACAGGAGGCAAAGTGCGATGTTGTTACTACTGGCAGAAGGCATTATGTTTTTGGCGGGTTTTGCATGGTTGATGAAAGGGCGCGTGCAATTTTTGGGGCGCGTTATCGAAGGCAAAAATGCGCGAATCGTCGGCGCTTTGTTGATGGCACCTCCCATTCTGTTTGTGCCGTTGGGGTTAATCGTAGGGCTGCAATATGGCGCAAGCGGCGGGTCGCTTTACTCGGACGATTTTTTGGCATTGGTGATGCGCCTAAGCCTGTTTGAACTAATCGCGGTGATCGGGGTGATTGCGGTGTTTTTGGTGATGTTATTCTCTGCTCCCAAAGTGACGGCTATCGCTGCGCCCAAAATCCCGGAAAACAAGCGCATTTTTACCGTGCGCGAAGCTGCCGAATATCTGAGCGTGACCGAAAGTGAAATTATCCACCTCATCGAAAACGGCACGATTCCCGCCGGACGTTTTGGAGATGGCTATCGTATCGCCCGCGATATATTGGATGAATATCTCTTGCAACCTCCTACAGATGAAACCCCGGCAGCAATTTGAACGTTATCCCTATAAAGGGTGTCTTTATCATCAGGCGCGGGCAAAACCGGGCTTGGATGATGTTTTCATAAACACAAGGCAGCGGGGATAAAACTCATGCGACACATACGATGGATGATGCTGGTTTTTGTGGTCGGTCTGATAAGCGGCGGTAGCAGGGCGCAAGGAGTTCCGCCGTATCCGGGATGGGAAGCGGCATGGGATGGGCAAACGCGCTTTACCATGTTGGTGATGGGCATTGACCGCCGCCCCGATGATACCACCCGAACATACTTAGATGATGTCCGTGCGGATACCGTTATGCTCGTGAGTTTCGACCTAGCAACCCAGCATATTGGCGTATTGGGTATCCCACGCGATTTGCATTTTGCGCGGGTGGATACGGGGGCTTTGACGCGGGTCAATTCGCTGCTGGTGTTTGGCGAACAACGCCAACCGGGTTATGGTCCCTACTTCGCACTGGAAACCTTACAAAATAATTTGGGCATGTATATTGATGCCTATGTTGCCTTTGATTTTGAAGCCTTTATTACAGTGGTAGATGCGGTTGGTGGCGTCACGGTGGATGTGGAATATACGATAGATGACCCCGGTTTCCCAGATATGTATTATCGTTACGATCCTCTGTATTTAACGCCGGGCGTGTATCAATTTGATGGCTATGATGCCTTGCGTTATGCCCGCACCCGGCACGGCGATAGCGATTATTTGCGCGTGCAGCGGCAATTACAAGTGGTTCGGGCGCTGCGTGACCGCCTGCGCGATGAAGTGGTTTTGACGCGCATGGTTGGGCAAGCCCCGCTGTTATACAGCCGACTACAGAGTAATATTTATACCAACTTGTCGCTGCAATCGGCGGTGGCATTGGGGTTAGCTATCATGGAAGTTGAAGATAGCAATATCAGCATTGGCACCATTGACCAGAATTATAGTTACAACTACAACACAGGCAGCGACGTGGTGCGCGTGCCAGATAGAAACCGCTTGGCAGAACTGCTCATCGCGGTTTTTGGCGCAACTTATGGCGGCTAATTAGATATAAATCGTGTGATGTTCGCGCTGTAAAATCTCAGACACCACTGATTTTAAGTTGAGATTTTTGCCGATTTGGTAATCGTCGGGGAATTTTGAGACATCAAAATTACCACCGATTCTATCAAAATAGACAGCACGTAACCCGGCAGTCGTCGCGGCATGAGCATCCACCAACCCCAATAATTGTGCCGCTGCGGATGGATTATCGCGCAGCATGAGTTGTGCCAACCCGATTAAACCCTTCAATAAAATCAGATTGGCGTTGACTTCGCTGGCGATTTTTAGGCTGGTGACAAGATTGTAACTTGCTGAGAGGGTTTCACCCGCGAGGCTCTGGATAAAACCCAAACTGGCGTAACAGTTGGCGATGTTCCATTTGTCTTGCGCGGTTGTCCAAGTGCTGAGAGATAAGCTAAAATTCCGCAGCGCCCCCTGATAATTGCCCGCCAAAATTTCCAGTTCGCCCAGGGCGTTTAAGCAGCTTGCCACCCCACGTTGATTGTTGACGGCTTGCCGTGCTTGTAAGCTCTCGTACAACCGTTGGGCAGCTTCTTCAAATTTGCCCATCAGCATCAAACAAATGCCCAAACTGTTCAAGTCATCTGCCAAGCCACGTCCATCGCCGATTGCCAAGCGGAGTTGGCGTCCTTCTTCCAGATAGGTCCGTGCTTCGTCATAACGCCCGGCGTTGCGTGCCAATACACTCATCTGATACAAGCTATCAGCGAGACCACGCGGGTCATCAATTGTCCGGCGGAGGGCAATACTTTCCTCTAGGTAACGCCACGCCAATTCATAACTGCCGCGTAAGCGTTCCACCGTATTCATAAAATGCAAGACGCTGGCAATGCCTTTTAAATCACCGATACGCCGGCGGACTGCCAAACTTTCGTTAAACCAGCGTTCTGCTTCTTGAAATTGGCTGCGGGCAGTAGCAGTCGTGCCTAAGCCTTCCAATGCCATGCCTTCTATATCGGATTGTTCCAATTCACGGGCGAGGCGCAAACAATCAGCATAATATTGGCTGGAAATATCCGGCTTGCCCAAGTCAAAATAAATTTCGCCTGCCAGCAAGAAAAGTTGAATTTGTACCTGAATATCCGGCGTGGACAATGCCAAAGCGCGGTCTAACATCGTATGGGCTTGGCTAAGAATGCCCAAATTAAGCTGCTGCTGCGTCGCAATAACCGCGTAGTAAGCCTCTTTGATAATGTCGCCTGCAATTCGCCAATACTCAACTAGGACAGTTGCCATGCTGCTGTCATTGGGATAGATTTCTTCTAACAATTCTGCCGCTTGCCGATGCAAGATGGCATTCTGCATAGGCTCTAATTGTTCTAAGAGACTTTCGCGCAGTTTATCATGGGCGAAGCGCCATTCATTCTCCTGCACTTCCAAAATGGCAGCATTCATGCAGAGTTGTAACCACATGTCTAACTCATCGCCCAAAAAGGCTTGCATCAAGGGCAGTTCAATCTTGCGTCCGACGACTGCCGCAAATTGCAGGGCAGGCATGGCTTCGGCGGGCAGCCGCGCCAACCGTCGCACCACAATTTGTTCCATTCCCGCTTGCATAATATTGGCGGGCAGCGTTTCCATTCCAATCAGGCGTAGTTCGCCAAATTCTTCTGCCAATGCTCGCATTGTTTCGATGATGAAAAAAACATTGCCTTCGGTTTGTTCGTGCAAATAATCTACCAGTTGGGCGCGGTTGCCTTCATCACCGACAATGGTGGCGCTGAGGGCGGCAATATTGTCGCGGGATAAGCGCCCCAAAGAGATAACTTTCATGCCGGGCAAATGTTCTGGTAGCCCCGGTTTTTCATCATTGCGATAACTGCCGATAATGAGCAACGGCAGTTTATTGACCAGTGATACCAGACGGCGCAACGGCAAAAGACTTTCCACTGCCCAATGCAAGTCTTCCAGAATGAGCAGAATCGGTTGTTGTTGCTGCCGAAATAACCCCACCAACGTTTCGACAATGCGCTGTTGAGCAGATACATGTTCCAATAACGGCAAGGGCATCACGCTGCGTTCCAGTATCGTATCAATATCCGGCACCAGTTCATGCAAAATGCTGATTTCCAAATCGGTCAAATCATATTCCAGCGCCAAGCGCCGGGCGACATTGCGCCACGGATGAAAATGCAACCCGCCATTTGCCACACACTGCCCTCGCACCACAAAAACACCTTCTAACAATGCCAACGTCCGCATTTCTTCAATCAGGCGGCTTTTGCCAACCCCACTTTCGCCACCAATCAGCCACGCGGCACCGGTGCTATCTGTCAACATCGTTTTTAATGCCACCGAAAATTCAGCAAGTTCGGCATCGCGCCCGACAAAATGCGCCGCTTGCAAATAACTTTCGCGCATATCGGCATTTTCGATATGGATTTTGCCATTGGTCAATTGCTGTAAATCCACCAAGACCGATTCGGCGTTAGGGAAACGCTCCATGGGGTCTTTCATCACCATTTTGTGGATGATGGGGCGGATAGCTTCCGGGACGGCTTGCATATCCGGTATCTCATAGAGCATTTGTTTTATCAACACCGATATATGTTCTGGTTCAAACGGATATTCGCCAGCGAACATCTCATAGGCGATAAGCCCCACCGCATATAAATCGCTGCGGGCAGTCACTTCTTGTTGGGTAATCACTTCGGGCGGCATATACAGCAGTGTCCCGCGTGGGTCATCCACCGTACCTTTATGGGTTGCCAGCCCAAAATCGAGTAGTTTTAGAGTATTTTGCGAATCCAGCAAGATATTGGCGGGCTTTAAATCGCGGTGGAGGATGCCTTGCCGATGCAAATATGCCAAGGCTTGCAGCGTTTGAACCAATAAATCAATTTTTTCGTTAAAATTGCTGGTCTGGGCGGCTGCCAGAATATCCTGCGGTTGATGCAGCAGCGTCATGGTGTAATAAGGATTGCGTTCCGCATCAAATCCATAATCCATGACGCTAATGATGCCCGGATGCCGCAGTGAAGATAACACTTGGAATTCATTGGCAAGCGCATATCGTAAATCGTTATTGGTACGTGTGGAAGGGTCTTTGGTATAATTGGGTTTCACTAAGACTCGTTTTAGAGCGATGTGTTCCCCGGTTAATCTATCTTCTGCGGCATAGACTTCTCCCATACCGCCTGCACCTAACAAATGCAGCATCTGATACCGCTTTGAAACAATCATAGGATCCATCATTGGTTGTTGGTGATTGGCGAAGAATGCCACAAGCATACCGCTTTTTACGCCATTTCTCAAAAAAATATACTGGAAATTTATACCAGTTTAAAAAATTAAAAACAACATTAAGGCTCGTAAAAGGATTTTAGTTTCAGATGGCTCTATGTTATGCTTATGCGGGTTATATGTAACAAATCGCTATTTCGTACCCTACCTATTTTTCGCCGCAGCGAGCTTATGGTTTTACATTTATGTTAATGCACATGTCCCCACATCTCCGGTCTATTCTGGTTTACGCGCAGCCTATTACCACGCAGATTCGGCTACGGTCGCAATTGGAGTCTGCCGAATATAGAGTGACTGTGGTACAGACTGCTGCTCAAGCGTTGGCACGCTGTAACGGCACTTTGCCGGATTTAGTGGTGTTGGATGCAACGGTGATGACGCCGCAAGTGTTGACCTTGTGCCGGAATTTGCGGGCATTGCCGAATAGCGATAACCTGCCGATTTTGATGTTAGTATCGGATGATGGCACGATTGCCAAAAGTGCGCTGATAGCAGGGGCAACCGATTGTTTATCCTATATGCTGACAGAAGCGTTGCTCTTAAGGCGCGTTGAACAAGTGCTGAATGCCAACGATACGCGCAAAACATTGGGGCAATATCAACATCTTATTCGGAATACGCCCGATGCCATGCTGGCGGTGACGATAGACGGCAGCATCACCAGTTGGAATGCTGCTGCCGAACAGATTTTTGGTTGGACAGCCGCCGAAGTGTTGGGGCAACCTATAGATAATATTTTGCAAACTCGTTTTCCCGAACCTCTAACACCTGCGGATATACTGGTGGTGTTAGAAACCAATGAGACTTGGCGTGGTGAAGTGCAGCAACGACACAAGACCGGGCGCGATGTCACCATTTTATTGTCCTTATCCGGCATTCGTGATAATACCGGGCGTTTAAGCGAATTTATCAGCATCAATCGGGATGTGACCCTCCAAAAACAGGCTGAAACGACCTTACGCGCTTCTGAAAATCAGGTGCAGTCTATTTTGAATGCCTTGATTGAAGTCGTCATGGTGCTGGATGCAAAAGGCACTATTGTCAAAATTACGACGGGGGATGATGAGTATCTGATACAGCCAGCGGCGGAACTGGTTGGGCGCAATTTGTCCGATGTTATGCCGATGGAACGGGCAGCGGAATTTGAAGCCTATCTTCAAACCACGTTAGCCACGCGCCAACCACTGCGGATTGAATACGATATGAAAATTCGCGGTAAACGCCATTGGTTCACGGCGGTTTTATCGCCTATGGCGGCTGACCAAATTTTGCTCGTTGCCCAAGATGTCACGCGCCACCGGACGGTAGAAGAAGCCCTCCAAGAATCGGCGCGGCGGTATCAACAATTGTTTGAATACGCCAATGACGCCATTTTGCTGATTGATTTGCAGACCGGCAATATTATGGATGCCAATCGTCAGGCACACCGCCTTTTGGGCTATACCCATGATGAACTCCTCATTCAAAATATTGCCGATATTGAAATTGCCAGCGATATGTCGCAAAGCGATACACTGGCTGCTAGCATCCACAGCACCAATCGGCTGATTATGGAACAAGTGTATCTGCATAAAGATGGCACGGGCATTCCGGTGGAAAGCAGCAGCCGCCTGATTACGTATAGTGACCGCCCGGCAATTTTGACGTTTTCCCGCGATATTCGGGAGCGTAAATTGGTACAAGCCGCAGAACGCGAACAGCGTTTATTGGCAGAAACGCTGCGCGATACCTCTGCTGCCTTAAACAGTACCTTATCCCTCAATGAAGTGCTGAAATTGATTTTGACGAGTGTTGCCCGCATCATTGAGAGCGAAAGCACCAGTATTATGCTCATTGAAACCGGGCAAGTGCGCGTCTTTGAGCATCGTGGGTACGAAGAACGGTTTAAAGATCCCAAAATCGTCGAAGACCTGCGCTATGACGCTGCTGCCACGCCCACTTTGCGTTGGATGATTCATCATCGGCAGCCCCTCTTGATTTCTGATACACGCCGCGATTTGCGCTGGACGATGGGGCTAAGTGGCTTGCCGATCATGTCGTATTTGGGCGCACCTATCATTATTAAAGGCGAAGTGATTGGCTTTTTGCATCTGGATAGCTACACTGCCAATCACTTTGAGAATCGGCATGTGCAGCGGCTAGAGGCATTTGCTAACCAAGCGGCTTTGGCAATCCATAATGCTCGCTTGTTTGAGCAAACGCGCCAATATGCCGAAGAACTGGAGATGCGTGTTCAGGAACGCACGGCGTTACTGACGGAAGCCAACACCGCCCTCAAAGAACAAATTATTGAGCGCCAACAAATTGAAGAAAAACTGGAAGCTGAACGGAATCTGCTGCAAACGCTGATTGATACTATCCCGGATGAAATTTATATCAAAGATACGCAGCATCGGTTTGTCCTGACCAACCGAGCGATGGTACAAGCATTGGGCAGGCACAGCCTGAGCGATGTTTTGGGCAAAGATGAAACCGCTTTCGCTATCTCGCCGGGCATGATGGCAGTGCGCGACCAAGAAGATCTTATCTTGCAAAATGGGCAACCCTTGATGAATCACAGCAGCGTACAAGAAGAAGCCTCTGGCAGACGTTGGCTGCTGATGACCCGTTTGCCCCTGCGTGATACGGCTGGCAATATCACGGGGGTAATTGGTGTCAACCGCGACATTACCGAAATTAAACAAGCCGAGGCGCAGCTAGAACAAGTCTTGACGAGCGCCCGCTGCTTGCTATGGTTTGCCATCGTCGAAAAAAATCCGCAGGGTTACACTTGGATGCTGCAAATCGCCAACGAACCGGCTGCCCAACGCTTTTTGCCGTTGGATACCAGCGCCTATACCAGTTATACCGATGCGTGGGAACATAGCATCTTGCCCGAAGACCGTGAGAAACGTCACCATCTGTTCGCTGCCCAAGAACGGTTTAATCGTCAGAATTACAGCCTTGAACTGCGCTGCCAGCAAGCCGATGGCAGCCTGCGCTGGTTAATCGAAGATGCTCAAGTTCGCCGCTTAACCGCCAATCGCTGGAGTGTGGTGGGAGTCTGTACGGATATTAGCGACCGCAAACGTGCCGAAGACGCGCTCCAGCGCAACAACGAAGAACTGGAAAATCGCGTTAAAGACCGTACCCGCGAACTGCTGCTGACGAATAACAATTTGCAACAGCAAATTTTGGAACGGCAGCGGGCAGAAGAAGCGGAACGACATCAACGGATTTTGGCAGATGCCTTGCGCGACGGTGTTACGGCGATTAACCAATTGCTGGAACGCGATGCCATTTTTGACCGGATTCTGGATGCCCTTAAAACTGTAGTGCCGCACGATGCCGCCAGCATGATGCTGCTGCAAGGCGATGAAGCTGTTGTTGTTCATCATCGCGGTTATCCTGATGATGGTGCGGCTATCACCTTTAATGTGCGTGAGATGCAAGATTTCCATCAGGTATTAGCCACCAATACACCGGTCATCATTGTGGATACCCACCAATATCCCGCATGGGTGACACTACCGCAATTTAGTTGGATTCGCGCCAATGTCAAAATTCCAATTCGGCTGGATGACACCATCATCGGCTTTTTGAATTTGGATAGTTCTATACCGGGACATTTTACCGGGGAACATGCCCATTGGTTACAAACCTTCGCTGACCAAGCCAGCATCGCTATTCGGAATGCCCGCATGTTGGCAGAAATTCGCTCCCACGCTGCCGATTTGGAAGAGCGCGTCCAAGAACGGACAGCGCAATTGCAGTATGAACGCGCCCAATTGCAGGCGATTTTAGACTCGATGCGTGATGGTGTCATTTACCGCGATAGCCACGGCACAGCCCACTATGTTAATCAGGCAATGATTGATATTGTTGGCTACACCGAAGCCGAATGGCTGGTATCTGAAATTAATTTGAATACCCTGCCACAGCCCGAATGGGAGCAGTTGCAAAAACACATGAGCCGGGCGTTGGAGTATCAGGGCTTCTGGAAAGGGGATATGGTCTTGCAGCGCAAAGATGGCAGTCGCTTCGATGCCAATCTGACACGCACATTTGTTCGGGAAAAGGATAACCAGAGCAGCGGGATTGTGACGGTGATTCGGGACATTAGCCAAGCCAAACAACTGGAAGAACAGAAACGTCGTTTCATCGCTAGTGCCTCACATGAATTGCGAACCCCCATCGCTAACCTAAAAATTCGTCTGCATTTGCTACGCCGCCAACCACAAAAATTCCAAGAGCATATCGAAATTGCCGAATCGGTCTTGAATTTGATGCGAAGTTTGGTGGATGATATGTTTGATTTATCGCGCTTTGAGCGCGGTATCTTGGAAATTCACCGCGAAACGGTGGTTGCCCAAACTTTTATCCGCGAAGTGATGAGTTACCAACAGCCGCACGCCGAGCGCCAGAATATTCTGCTGCATTTGGTAATGCCACCCGACCCCATCACGATTAAAGTAGACCCGTTTCGTATGACGCAAGTCTTGACCAATCTTGTTACCAATGCGCTGCATTACACATCGGAAAATGGCACTGTCACCATCACGCTCCAGCATGATGAACAAGAGTTCCTTATCAGTGTAGCAGATACGGGCATTGGGATTGAAACAGCGCATTTGCCGCACTTGTTTGAACCGTTTTATCGCGTGAAACCGGATGAAAGCAAAGGGGCTGGTTTGGGCTTAAGCATTTCACAAGAGATTGTCCGATTACACGGCGGCAGCATTGAAGTCCAAAGTGAAGTCGGAGTCGGCAGCAGTTTTATTGTGCGGTTGCCCGTATCATAAAACAACTCGATAGGGGTGAGGACAACGCCTCACCCGTATTAACTATCAGCCGCCGCATTTGCCGTTTAACGTTGTTCTTCATCAGAGGCTGCGATGGCAGGGGGTGTCATGATGAAACTCAAGAAATAGCCCGCAATGCCGACAGTAAACGGTACGCCTAACCACATGTGAATCTGCCACCACAAGCCATCGCCATTCATCAATTGCCCAATGAGCATGAGGGTGACAAGATGAATGAGGGCGATACCGAATGGCACGATGAAGGCGAATAAACGCAATTGCATGACTCGTTCTGATGAGGGCTGCAAAATCCGAATCAAGCTATCTACCCCCAAGCCCGCCAGAGCAAAGGCAGGAACCAGCAAATATTGTGTCCTGTTACCTTCAAGGAGCCACACCATCAGCAGGGCATTGATGCCGAACATCAACCCAAATGCCCCAAATGGCAACCGCCAGCGGCGTGTAGTGAGCAGCACAATACCTAACATCAACATTGTGGTAATCAACAGCCCGGCGATGGCAAATACATCATAATACCAATAATCGCGGGGGCGGTTGCCGAGCAGTTCAAAGGCATTGCCTGTATAGGTGGCATATTGGGTGAAAAATGTGAGGAAACTCAGCAGCAAAGTCAGTGCCAAAATCAGCGGGAACATCTCGCGCCAACTCTGGCTAGTTTGTTTTCGGGCATAGGCTGAACGAATCGGCGCGGTCAGGAACAAAAATGCGCCAACCGCTAATGCCAGATGCGACGGACTAATGAGGGCTTCAAGATTTTCTTCTATCCCGAACAATGTGTGCCATACCATATCAGCACCGCCCGCCATGCCAAAAATGATGACGCCAACCAAGCCCGGCATATACCCCAGCGGCAGCGCCCGTGACCAAGCATAACCGCGAGTAACATTGCGAAAATGATTGCCCACCAGAAAAATGCCCACCAACGAAAACGAGCCATATAAGACCGCGTGCCAAGGTGTAAAGAACGATTCGTCTACGCGCCCATGATTATGCGCCCACCCATCCAAGAACAAGCCAAAGATAAAGGCAGCGCACAATACCACCATGCCATATTCAAACCATAATGGGCTGGCAGGATGCCCAGTTTTTACAGTTGCTTTTTCTGTTGCGGTGATGGTTCGGCTTAATGTGGTCATCACTTATCTCCTTTTCAACCCATTCAGGCTGCTGGGCGTGTATGCTTAATTCCCATACTCATTATGCTTGTATATACGAGATTGCATGACGCATGTTGCAGATTATCCGACCACACTGAGTTTGCCATGCAACTTCATAGTCTAACGGCGCGTATCAATAATTGGGGATAGTCCGTTAATGATACAATAGGGTGGACAATGCCATGTATTGTTCATGGCAAATCTGCTCACGGGGATAAACCTGATGGTCAATGAAGAAAAGGATAGCGGCATGTTAGGATTAATCATCGCAGTGTTGATATTGGCGGTGTTGGCGTGGCTGTGGTTGCAGCAGCGCATCACCGAAATCAGCACAGAAGACGCAGAACGCTCGCTGGCTGATGCCGAGAAAAAAGCCGAAGACCTCCAAGAAGCGGCAAGGTCGCAGTTAGGGTCGGTTAAACGGGCTGTGCCGATTCATACGTCTGAGCCGGAAACCACGCCGGAAGTACCGCAACCCCCTAGCGTTGCCACGCCAGAACCAAGCCTTGCATCATCAGATACGGCGCTGGTTGAAGCGGCGCAAACACCTGAAGCATCATCCGGTGATGATTTACAACGTATTGAAGGCATTGGTCCGAAATATGAGGAAATTTTGGTGGCGGCGGGAATCATCACTTACGCCCAAATTGCCCACATGAGCGAAGACCAAATTTTAGATGTGATTCGCGCTGGCGGTGGACGTAAATCTGCCAGCATGTCCACATGGGCAGAACAAGCCGCGTTAGCAGCAAAAGGTGATTGGGAAGCGTTGGCGATATTACAAGCAAAACTGAGTGGCGGACGGCGTGAAGAATAATGCGATACCATGAAAAAAAGGCGGGTGAAACTGCCCGCCTTTTTTGACTTTCATTTTGTAATTCCTCAGCCCTCATCCCCCCCGCCCCCTTCTCCTTGGGGAGAAGGGGAGATAAGACCCAACATGGGGGTTAAAGTCCCTCTCCTGTGGGAGAGGGATTTAGGGTGAGGGCTGCAAGGTGGGCTAGGGTGAGGACTAGAAACAACCTCAGCAGTTACTTCATTTTATTATTAGAGATTAGATTACACAGGTATCGGTTCTGGCATCAATTCGCCGACCATTTCCATGGTGAGTTCTTCGCTGGTTTCACTTTCGGCGCTGACGCGAATGGTGCTGCCTAGCGTGAAGTTGCCCGCCAAAATGCCATCCGACATTGCATCTTCAATCGAGTTCTGAATCAGGCGGCGCAGCGGACGCGCCCCAAATTCGGCGTCATAGCCTTTGACGGCTAACCAATTGCGCCCTGAATCGGTGACATCCAGCGTAATCGCATGTTCAATCAGGCGCTCACGGACTTTATCCAATTCCAAATCCACGATGCGTTTGATTTCTTCGCGGGAGAGTGCCTTAAAGACCACACTGGCATCCACGCGATTCAGAAATTCAGGACGGAACAATTTTTTGACCTGTTCCATCACATTCTTGACCATATCATCGTAGTTTTGTTGGTCTTCTTTGCCATCTTCCAGTTTAAAATCAAAGCCTAAGCGCGACTGACGTTTAATCATATCAGCACCGACATTGCTGGTCATGACGATGAGCGTATTACGGAAATCCACGCGGCGTCCCCGTGCGTCTGTCAGCGTGCCTTCTTCCATGATTTGCAGCAGCATGTTAAACGCTTCAGGATGTGCTTTCTCGATTTCGTCAAAGACGACGATGCTATAAGGGCGGCGGCGCACCGCTTCGGTCAATTGTCCGGCATCTTCGTAACCGACATAACCGGGAGGCGCACCAACCAAACGCGCCACCGAATGGCGTTCCATAAATTCGCTCATATCGAGTTGAACAAGTGCGTCTTCGCTGCCGAATAAAAATTCAGCAAGGGCTTTGGTCAATTCGGTTTTGCCCACGCCCGTCGGTCCCAAGAACATGAACGACCCAATCGGACGGCGGGGGTCTTTGAGACCAGCCCGCGCCCGCCGCACGGCTTTACTGATGGCGACGATGGCATCATGCTGACCCACAATGCGTTTGTGCAGTGTATTTTCCATATCAATCAGTTTTTGTCCCTCTTCGCCCGCAATGCGGGTAACGGGGATGCCCGTCCACATGCCTACGACTTCAGCAATGTCTTCGGCAGTGAGGCGCGGCTGATTGGTTTCTTCGTTCCAGTTGGAGCGATAATCCGTCAGTGAGGCTTGCAGATTTTCCAAGCGTGCTTTCAAATCGGTAATAAATTCTGAATCCGCGCCATCTTCTTCGCCCAAAATAATTTCGTTCTGGACATGTTCAATTTCTTCCATCAAGCGGCGGACTTGGGCGGCTTCTGGGCTTTTGTACATGCGTAAGCGGGCAGCGGCTTCATCAATCAGGTCAATGGCTTTATCGGGCAAGAAGCGGTCGGGGATATACCGTGCCGAAAGATTAGCCGCCGCTTCGATGGCTTCATCGGTGATTTCAACGTTATGATGTTCCTGATAGGGCGCTTTGATGCCCTGCAAAATTTCAATGGTTTCTTCAATGGTGGGTTCATCTACCAGAATTTGCTGGAAACGGCGTTCCAGCGCGGCATCACTTTCGATGTGCTTGCGGTATTCATCCAATGTGGTGGCGCCGATGCACTGCAATTCGCCGCGTGCCAGCGCCGGTTTAAGGATGTTGGCGGCATCTACGCTGCTGCCCGCCGAACCTGCACCGACTAGCATATGCACTTCGTCAATGAATAAAATCGTCTCGGATGATTTAAGTTCTTCAATCACACGTTTAAGGCGTTCTTCAAACTGCCCGCGATACATCGTGCCAGCCACTAACGAGCCAACATCCAATTGCAACACGCGCTTACCCAGCAAGGGGCGGGGGGTTTCGCCTTCGACAATGCGCTGTGCCAAGCCTTCGACAATGGCAGTTTTGCCCACGCCGGGTTCGCCAATGAGCGCCGGATTATTTTTGCGGCGGCGGCTAAGGACTTGTATCACACGCTCAATTTCAGTTTCGCGCCCAACGACAGGATCCAATTTGCCATCTTGTGCCAATGCGGTTAAATCGGTTGCCAATTGGTCAACCAGCGGCGTTTTATCCGGTTTGGAGCGTCCGGGGCGGTCTGGGCTGGTCGCAGGATTGCTGGTTTGCATGGGGCTTTCTTGCAGCACGCGGCGCGTTTGGCGGCGCACTTCTTCTGGGCTGACGCCCAACCGGCGCAAAACTTCTATGGCGACACCATCTTGCTGACGGACTAAACCCAACAGCAGGTGTTCCGTGCCAATGTAATGATGCCCCATGCGGCGGGCTTCATCCACTGCCAATTCCAACACTTTTTTCGTGCCAATGGAAAGTTCTAAGCTGGCGGTAGACCGCCGTTCACCCGAATCAGTCAAACGCACGACCAATTCTTCTACACGGCGCGGGTCTAAGCCCAAATCGCGCAAGACGCGCCCTGCCACGCCACCTTCTTCGCGCATTAAGCCCAAGAGTAGATGTTCGGTGCCGATTTGACCGTGTTGCAGTCGTTCCGCTTCTTCTTGTGCTAGGCTCAGCACGCGCCGCGCCCGCTGTGTGAAGCGTTCCATTTTATTCGCCACGGTTGATAACCTCCGTTGTCAGTGACTCAGCACCGACGCTATTGTATATTACAGTTTACGCGGATGTGATTATGCTTAATTATAACAGGATTGTTCAGCGAACCACCATAGATGACACATCAGACTAGCGTTAGAGCTTTTTAGCTTTTATTACAAGTTTTTTCATTATTTTTTATGGGTACGGTAGATAATCCCCACACCCATATAATCATTCTCAATTGGCAGCACCGCGTCTACTGCCATTTTGAGTAGGTTTTGGTCTAAGTATTTAAATGAATAAATCCTTAAAAACGATTATCGGACTGATTATAGCAGACCTCAACATGTGGGGCAGATAAAAAAACACCAGTTGAGGCGAATTTAGATTTTTTGCAATAATTTTGCACCCTTTTCAGTCTCATATGAAAAATCGCGCACCAATTTTAAATCAAATTCAGCGAGCCAACGGGCGACAATCTGCTGCTCATCATCTCTATCGGCATCATCCATCAGAATAAAGCCACCGGGCGCGAGTTTGGCATATAACACGGGTAGGGCAGGATAGCGCACTAAAGGCGTCGGGTTTTCGTATTGTGGGGGGCCATCTATCACCAGCAAATCAATAGCGTCCACATCAGCAAACGCATCGGTGGCGTACCACTGCCATGTTTCGGCATGGATGGTGATGGGTTGCAGCGGAGCATGGCGCACTTGGGCAACGGTTGCCAACTGATGCTGCTGAATATTGTGCATGGCGTAAGCGGCAAATTCGGCACTTTGGTCAACCGCCAGCACGCGCCCATCACCATGTTTTTGCAGCATATAGCCGCTAATCAAGGTCGAAACGCCGCCGCCCAATTCGACGATGAGGCGGGGCTGATAGGTTTGGATGTGCATCAGCAGAATTTTGGCGAAATCGGGTGAAATGGCATAGCCGCGCATGGTGGGCAGTGCCGCCCGCAATGGCAGTTGCGAATAGAGCGCGAACAAGGCTTCCGTCTGGCGATACAATTGGCGCTGCTGTTCGAGAATAGTGTGTTGTTGTGCCAAGAGCGCGTCTAATTTTGCCAGCATTTGGGCTTGTTCCGTCATGTATTTTCTCCGATAGTTCAAATTTGCCCATCAAAATGATAAAATGCAGGTAATATAGCGGCAGAGCATAGCATAGAAAGTAGCCCAGAGCCACCTATGGAAAACGATAAACTTGCGCTGCGTGCCAGCAACGCCGGAATGCGCTTCATCGCGCAAATGACCATTTTTAACAGCGAACATGCGGAGCGCCTGCGCCAATTCATCAGCGAAAGTTATCATGATAATATGCTGGCGGCGCAATCCGTTGAGGTACGCTTGGCAGATTTTCAGGCATTACTCGCTGCCAATGGCAAGCTGAAAGTAAAACAGGTCGTTGGCACGGATAAACATCGCGCTGTTGTGATTATGGAAACGCAGCACACCGACGCTTTTTATTATGTCGAATTGCAAGTCGAAGAAGATTATCCTCATAAAATTATTCATTATTTGCACGCACCGTTGAAGTTGGTGGAAGAAGAATAATGCGACCACTCGCTCTCATTACTGGTGCATCCAGCGGCATCGGTGAAACTTATGCCCGCATTCTGGCACGGCAAGGTTATGATTTAATTGTTGTTGCCCGCCGCGCTGACCGCTTGACTGCGCTGAAAACCCAATTGGAAACAAAATATGCCATTCAGGTGGAAGTGTTCACCGCTGATTTGCTGCAAGATGCTGATATTGCCAAACTTGAACAGCGCCTTCGGAATGCTCAAAATCTGACGATGCTCATCAACAATGCCGGGTTTGACCAACTGGGTGATTTTGCTGATGTGCCGCTGGAAAAACATTTAGGAATGCTCAAAGTCCATCTTGAGGCGACGATTCGGCTGTGCCATGCGGCGTTGCCAGCCATGCGCCAACACCGCCAAGGCAGCATCATCAATGTGTCTTCTTTAGCAGGAGTCGTGCCGCTGCCCAAAAACAGCCTGTATAGCGCCACTAAAGCCGGCATGGTCGTGTTATCCGAAATTATGGCAAGCGAAGAAAAACACTATAACATCGCTGTGCAGGTCTTATGCCCCGGTTATACTTACACCGAAATTTTCGATACAGTCGGTTTTGCCAGTTTTGATGTGAAAGTTGTGCCGCGCTTTTTATGGATGTCATCCGAAGATGTAGTCAATGAATCGCTCGCCCGGTTGCGCCCCGGTCAGGCACTGGTCATACCGGGTTGGATGAATCGGGTGGTATACTGGTCTCATAAATACAACCCCATCGGCAAATATCTGACGTTTATGGTGGGCAATTGGTTTTATAATCGCAATCGTAAATAACACAGGAAAACCGCTTATGGTTATCGCAGCCCAACGCACGCACATTTTGCCCCGCCTGAATATTAATGTGGAACTGGCGAAGAAAATTTTAGTTGGTTTTATCCGCGATGAAGTTGCCAAAGCCGGACTCAAACGCTGCGTCTTGGGGCTTTCTGGCGGCATTGATTCGGCGTTATCGGCATATCTTTCGGCAGAAGCACTCGGCGCAGAGAATGTGTTGGTCGTGCGAATGCCGTATAAAACATCGTCGGAAGATAGTTTGCAGCACGCCGAATTGGTGATTGAAGATTTGAATTTGCCTGCGTTGACTATCCCCATTACAGAGATGTGCGACCCATTGATTAACCTTTTTTCCGATATGACGCCGCTGCGTAAAGGCAACATCATGGCGCGAATGCGGATGATTACGCTCTACGACCAATCGGCGGCATTTGGCGGCTTGGTGATGGGGACAAGCAACAAAACTGAGGCATTGCTCGGTTACAGTACGATTTATGGCGACAGCGGCGTGGCGCTGCAACCCATCGCGGATTTGTATAAATATCAGGTGCGGCAGTTAGCGCGGGGTATGGGTGTGCCAGCGCCGATTGTGGATAAACCCCCGTCGGCGGATTTGTGGGCAGGGCAAACCGACGAAGCCGAACTTGGCTTTAGTTACGATGATGCCGACCAGATTTTGCATTTGCTGGTGGATGAACGTTACACCGTGCAGGAAGCCGCTGAAGAAGGTGGTTATGATGTGGCATTCGTGCATAAAATTTGGGAGCGCGTGAAGGCGAATCATTATAAGCGCACCATGCCGAATATCGCCAAAGTCAGCCGCCGCACTATCGGGCATGATTTTCTCTATTTACGGGATTATACCGGGCGGCACGGCAAATTATCGTGAATTGAATATTTCGAGGTACTGTGATGGTGGATAAGGTTTTCGATACGACTGAATTGGATGAACTCCTCGAAGATGAAGAAATCATTGCTGAGAACATTCGCTATGCTGATTTTTTGCAAGCATTTAGCGGGCGTAGAACCGAATGGCTCATGGGATATGTGATTGAACTTATGACAAATGTGCCAAAACACAACATTATCCAATATCTTCTGACCTATTTGTTTGGTACTTTCACGGCATATAGATTGCCGGGCGCAATGGTTCTTCCCGCTGGTATCTCGATGTATGTGGGCGATGATAAACCAGCGCGTGAACCTGACCTGATTATTTTGCTGCCGCAGCACACATCCAGAATTACGGAAAGCAATTTAGAGGGTGTGGGTGATATTGTGGTCGAAATTGTCTCTAAAGATAGCCAACAACGTGACCGCGTGAAAAAATTGCGTGAGTACGAAGCCGCAGGTATCCGCGAATACTGGCTGGTTGACCCGCTGATTTCCGATGCGAAAATCTATGTTCTGGAAAATGGCAAATATGTGGTTCATCCAACCGATGATAAAGGACGTTTGCAATCGGTCGTATTGCCGGGGTTTGCCCTACATCCAGAATTGTTTTGGCGCGAAAAATCGCCCGAAACGTTAGAATTGATTCAACTCGTTCAGCACATGCTGGAGGCAGGCGACAAGGCATGACACCAGAAGAATTTTTAGGATTTTCGCAAATTTATCAGCCCCGCTAATGTCGGCACAAAACCACATTTTTCATAAAAAGCGTGTAAATGCGGTTCATAATCCACATGCAACCAGTCAATGCCTTGTTCGCGGGCAGCAGCGGTGGCTGTTTGCACCAGTTGTACGCCAATCCCCTGATGTTGAAAATTCCGATGCACAGTGGTATCCAGAATAAACCCGTGAATCCCGCCATCCCACGCCACCTTCACAAAACCTACCAATTGTTCCGCATGATAGGCACACACATATAATAAGCTGTGTTTCAGCATCGGTTGAAAATCAGTGGCAACATGATTCGCCCATGCTGTCGCAAACAGCGCATTTAAAACATCATTATCTACAGATGGGCTAACCTGAAAAACAATTTCTGCCATATCAGCGTATCGTCATTGTGGTTAGCGGGATGCTGTCGCCGACTTCTGTTCCGGCAGCATTGGTTGCAACCGGACGAATGCCATTGCCGCACTGTCCTTCGGGCAATCCTTCGCAGGTATAAAAGCCCACAAAAATCGTATACTCGCCACTCGGCATATCCGGCGGCAGCAAAATCTGATACTCATCCTCAATATAACCCGTCGGATACCACCACTCCCGAATCGCTCGTCCGCCGGGATGCAGTTTATCGGCTTGTGCCAGCGGCGGTGTATCGGGTTTGGCGACATGCACAAAACTGGAATAATTGACATCGGCGGGTTTCGCGGGGAACCAATAGAGCGTCAGATGCAATGTTTCTCCGGCAAAAAATGCTGTGTTATTGATGTCGTAGCCCAATAATTGAAACGAGTCATCCAGCATAAAGCGAGCCACATTTTGCGCGGGCGAGTCGCCGGGTGGGGTGTTGCGCCACAGCACGCCTTCGCGCAGCCCAATGAACCCCAATAGCACTGTTGCCAAACCCGCATAGACTATTCCGCGTCTTTGAGCAGCACTTAAGGGCGCAATGGTGGGACGCGGTAGATTCATCACTGGATGAATCAAGGCGATGGTGGCTAACACCAAAATCGCCATAATCGCGCTGAGGGTATTGCCTAACAAGCGGGCGGGGGTTTGCCCTAAATAAAGTTTGATACTGTGCGTTCCGGCAGGCACCGTCAGCGTAATCAGCCCATGCTGATACGATGGCACAATGTTTGTGCGCTGCCCATTAATCTCCGCTGTCCAGCCCCACCAATAATAATTCAGCACTTCCAGCGTAAATTCAGTTTCGGAAGTCATGCGCCATTCATGGTATTCGGGATTGTTACCAAGCAATTCCACCGTAACATTTTCCGGCGCATTGGCTTTGTTGATGGGGTAGCCATCGCGGTAATCAGCGATTAAGTCCAGATTGGCGGCGGGAGGGGAATAGACCGTGCGCGGACGATATTCGTTGGTGTAGGTGGTGCCACTCTGTTTTTTATCGAGTTCTGCCTGCAAATAACCACCAATCGAATCATCCACTTGGCGGTTATACCATTCCGGCACATTCAACATGGGGAATGCCAATACAATCGGCGCGGCAACAAAGAGCGTGACCAAGCCAATCTGATAGCGTGCCGATAATTTTTCTAGCCATAAGGCGTTCAGCCCAACCAGAAAAGCGATAGAAAATGCGGCTACGCCCAAAAAGCGCCAAGGAAATTGCATATATTGTAATCCGCGCAGGCTTGCCCATATATTGCCCGACGCCGGCGTGATGAGAAAAATCATCAACAGGGTCAGCAGCGTAAAAAAGACTCCCGCCGATACAATACGCCCATCGTGTTTGCCAGTGCGCGTGAGGAGTTCAAAAATAAAAATCACCAATGCGGCAATCGCTACCACCGCCAAAAGCCAGTGTGCCACGCCCAAACTCAGCACATGCGGCAAGCCATTTATCGCGCCGTTATCCATGATGGGCGGCAGCGATAATAAGCCTTCGATAGGGACAAAGGCATTTTGATAATCCAATTCAGCGACGGCGGTTAAATTCGCCAGATTTACCGCTTCTGTTTCCAATAGCACAGGCAACCAGAAATAAGCTGTGATGCCCACTGCTAAAACCATCGCGGCAAAAGCGCGTCCGTAGCGATTGGCAAAACCACTTTTAACTACGAAGGACACAAAGAACACAAAGGATGAAAACAACGATTTTTTTGCTGGTGGGTCAGCCTCAAGATTACTTGCTGTTTGCGGTTGAGAGGCGGCGGGCTGTGGACTGATTGCGGATAACCGATTGCTAAAATGCTGTATGATGGAATGCCCCCACTGCCAGAGCAACCACAGCACAATCACCGCTGTGAGTGCCAGCGCCATTAGATTGTGGGTGATAATTAAAGCGCCGTGAATGAGGGTAACTAATGCCATGTCGCGCCCGCTGGTTGTTCGCAATAAGCGACCATATGCCAACATCACATGCGGGAAAAGCGCAAATGCTAAGAGTTCAGGATAGGCACCGCGACCATACGGTTCGGTGAAAAGTAAATAGGGCGTATAAACATAAGCAATAGCGGCTAGCACGCCTGCCAAGCGCCCGACTTGCTGCTTCATGAACCAATACATGCCTGCGCCGCTAAAAAAGACACTGGCAATAATCAGAACGCGCAGAGCATCCAACGCTGGCAGATTCAAAATTTGCATTAGCGCCGCGCCAAGGTAATAGGTCAGGCTGGCATAATAATGAAAAACTGGCGACCCGTAGCCATAATACATGCCTTCTGCCCAACGCGGCAGAAAAACCCCATGTTCCCAACTGCGTGCCATCTCTGCGGTGCGATAGGTGTGATACAGCACATCGGGCCCATTGGGCAGCCCCGGATTAACAACTAAGGGACGCAGTGCAAACAAACACAGCAGCAGCACCAACCACAACGCACCATCAAATAAGCGCAGTGGCGGCAGCGTAAAACGCGGCATTTCGGTTTTGGTTGTGGTCACAGTGAGAGACTCCCCCGCAAGATTGGCATCTGTGTGGCGGGCTGTAAAAACCCGCCGATCCATCGCTTGCAGGGGATTGTAACAGAAAGCGTGAGGTTGGTTCGATGCTTAGTTTAGCTGCTGCCTGTCAACTTGCGGAAGAAACGCGCAATCGGATTTTGGCTGGCATCTTCGCCCCGTTCTTGCAGCAGTTTTTCAGCTTGTTCACGGACGGCGGTATCGCTGTCTTTGGTGGCTCGCCGCAATGCCTGAACCACGTCTTGATTTTGGAAACTGCCCAACGCCTGAACAGCGGCTTTGCGAACCATGACTTCTTTATCACTTGCCAATATCATGAGTACGTCTAAGCCCTCATCGTTGCCGATGCGCCCTAATGCTTCGGCAATACCTGCCCGCACATACATGGAAGAATCATCAGCAGAACTGAGCAAGCGTTTGATGCCTACTTCGCCAAAACGCACCAACACCTCGACGGCATTCCGCCGTACAGCCGGATTAATATCGCGCAAGGCAGGCAAAATGAGGGGAATCGCGCCATCATCAGCCGTTTTACCCAATTCTTCAATCACATTCCCGCGAATATAGGGGTTGGAATTCCACAACATCTCTTTATCGGCATCATTCAGTTGCTTATCTTCCAGCATTTGCTCCACGACGGACACCGCATGTTGGGCATAATCCGATTGATTTGCCGCCAAGCGTCGCATGGCATTTTTATCACCCTGCTGCTGCTGCAACGCTGCCGCCGCCAATTGGCGAACATTGACATCGGCATCACTGGTGGCAGTCTGTAAGGCTTGCACCAAACGGGGGATTCCCATTTCTGCCGGGGATTTTGCCAAGCCTTCTACGGCGGCTGCCCGCACCACCGCTTCATTGCTTTTTATGGCGGTCA
Organism: Anaerolineae bacterium; assembly: GCA_022842885.1. Taxonomy (GTDB): domain Bacteria; phylum Chloroflexota; class Anaerolineae; order Aggregatilineales; family Phototrophicaceae; genus JALHOR01. The sequence continues at coordinate 19,393 of JALHOR010000023.1, read as the reverse complement.
ACAATGCTTCCAGAGCGCGGTCATCGGGCAAAAATTCCCCTAGGGCAATGGCGGCTTTAGCCCGCACTGCCCGCACATCGTTTGCCAATGCTTGCTGTAGTGCGCCAATCACACGATTATGCGCCACAGCATCCGTATCTATTTTGACAGGAGCCGCTGTTACGGGATGTTTATGCCCGGCACCCCAACTTCCCAAGGCTTCGATAGCCGCAATGCGGACATTATCGCCGCCCGTCTTTAATACGTCTAACAACGGGTCAACCACTTTTGCATCGCCCAATGCCCCCAGAACACGCACTGTCCGTTCTTGAACATCGGCTTCTGGGTCTTTGAGCAGCGGAATCAGCGCCGCCCGCGCTGCGCCGCCTTTTGGCTTCAGCGACTCAGCAATTAAATCTACCGTTACGCTACCATCTTTCAGCACTTTGATGAGCAGTTCCAGCGTGTTATCACCGCTGCTGCCCAACGCCCGGGCAGCGTTCCGGGCGACTTTCTTATCTTCACTGCGTAAATCATCCAGCAAATCGCGGGTTGTTTTCGTCATGGTCAGGCATCCTGCCTTATCATCAATTTCTGTGTTCTCATTATAGGGCAATCGCGCTAACTTTTCGCCGATTTGCGTTAGAATATCGTTTATGATGAGCAATCTTCGGCAATCCGCACAAGAAAAAATTCATGATTTATAAATCTTTTCCGATGGTGTTATCTCATCTTTAAGGTTATATTTTACATTTAATGCGTTAAGCAACCTTGTAATTTCACTTATTTAGCTCGTTCAAAAAGGATAAAGACACATGCCGAAACTCCGTTTGTTGTTAGCCTTGCTTTTGGTGTTGGTCGTGGCGGGCGCGGTTATCGCCCAAGAAACCGAACTGCCCGATTTAGAAGGCGCAACGATTACCGTTGCTGTGGAAAATGCGTATCCGCCGTTCAACTATATTGATGAACTCAGCGGCGAAGCCATTGGCTGGGACTACGACACACTTAATGAAATTTGCGAACGCCTGAACTGCGTGCCGGAATTTATCGAAACATCGTGGGATGGCATGATTGTTGCCGTCTCCAATGGTGAATTTGATATTGCGGCAGATGGCATCAGCATCACTGAAGAACGTAAACAAGTGGTGGATTATTCCATGCCGTATATCACCACCATTCAACGCTTCATGGTGCGTTTGGACGAAGACCGTTTCACCACATCGCAAGAATTCATTGATACCGAAGATTATGTTATCGGCGTGCAGACCGGCACCACCAACTTTGACTTGGCGCAAGAACTGGTTGGTGATGACCGTTTGGTCAGTTTCGATAGCTTTGGCGCAGCGATTCAGGCGCTTATCGCAAGCGATGTGGATGCTGTGATTATTGATGATGTCGCCGGACAGGGTTACACAGGCGCAAATGCTGACCAAATCAAATTGTTGAGCGAAGAACTGTCGTCTGACCCGTTGGGCTTCATTTTCCCGCCCGGCTCAGAATTGGTGGCAGCCGTAGATGCTGCGCTGTTAAGCATGGAAGAAGATGGCACATTGCTGCGTATCAGCGCCCGTTGGGGTTTGGCAGCACCGATTGATACCATTGCCGATGTGGTGGTGATGGCAGCAGAAGGTGACGAACCGCAATTCACGACGTTGTTGGCGGCAGTCCAAGCGGCGGGTTTGGTAGATGTGTTGGCAGATGATGGCGCAACCTTCACGGTTTTTGCCCCCACTGACGAAGCGTTTGCCGCTTTGCCGGAAGGCGCATTGGAAATGGTCTTGGCAGATACCGAACTGCTGACCCGTATCTTGACCTACCATGTCGTTGCAGGCGCGGTCACATCGGATATGTTGAGCGATATGTCTGTCGCCACGATGGAAATGACAGCTCCGGGCGCAGAACTTTTAGGTGGTGAAATCACTATTACGGTTGCCGAAGAAGGTGGCATCATGGTTAATGATGCCAATGTTATCACTGCGGATATTCCTGCCAGCAACGGCATTATCCATGTGATTGACAAAGTGCTGCTCCCGGCAGATGTCGCGGAAGCCTTGGCTGGTAGCTAAACTTAATAGCACACTCCAAAAATAACCATGTTGGGCGAGTGTCAACACCTCGCCCATCTTATTTTTAAAAGGCGACGATTCAGCATGACATTAGATAATCCACTTAAAGAAAAACCGAAAAATGATACCGATGAGGCGGACTTACGGCGCACAGGTATTTTTGCGCCTTTGTATCGCGCCCCATGGTGGCTGATTGTGCTGATGGGCGCATGGATACTGGTTATCATCTCGATTATTACCGATAAGCAATATGCCGATATTTATAATCAATTGCAACGTGGCTTAAGCCTGACGGTATTTTTGGCATTTGCTGCTTATATTCTGTCGCTCATCATTGGTTTGTTCGTGGGGTTAGTGCGGGCATATCGTCCTAAAGCGCCGGAAATGGGCATGAATGCCAACAAAGTTGCCAGACATGTAGGTTTTACAACGCTGTATAATCTCTTAAGCATTTATGTCGAATTTATGCGGGGTATCCCGCCGATTGTGTTTCTCCTCATCGTCGGTTTTATTATTATCCCGGCAATCAGTGACCCCATTGTCGCTACTCTGAATCAAACATTGGTGCCGCTGCTGCGTGAAGTGGCAGCCGTATGGAATGTCACTATCGGTCGCATCCAAGTTGAAGCGATTGGGTTGAACCTCAGCATAGATTATGTGCCGATTTTTGGTAATAGCTTGGAAGATGATTTGGTCTGGCGCGGGCGTGACCCGGCGACGGCGATTATGGGGTTGGCATTGGTTTATGGCGCGTTTTTATCCGAAGTGTTCCGCAGTGGCATTCAATCTATCCACAAAGGACAAATGGAAGCCGCCAAATCGCTCGGTATGTCCTTTCCCCAATCCATGCGATTTATCATCATCCCGCAGGCAGTCCGGCGTGTACTGCCCGAATTGGGCAATAACTTTATTTCGATGATTAAAGACACGTCGCTGGTGACGGTGCTTGGCACTGCCGAAGTGACCCAGCTTGCCCGCCAATGGTCAGGCAGCACATTTTTATATCTCCAGACCTATGCAGTGTTATCGCTCATATATTTGACGATGACGGTGTTGGGGTCTATCTTGGTGCAAGTCTTAGAACGCAATTTGCGCCAGCATGAACGTTAATGGGCGTTTGGCACGTTGTTAAATAAATGCCCCTTGTGAGGGCAAGATATGACTCAGTATAGTCAGGGGCAATACATTGTCCCTGATTTTTTCTTTCCTGATAATGAACCAGAAAGCAAAACCCTGTGCCTGATTCTCCCAAATCCGAAAGTTTCAATTACACGGTCTTGTGGAATAACATCGAACAAGAGGCGCTGCGCCAATTCATCACGTATATTACGCGCCGCGATTTTATCAAACTCGCCACCACCGGGTTAGCCGGGGCGGCACTCATTGGCGTACCCACCTTCCGCAGCGCAGCACAAGAAACGAGCGTCAATGCCGTTTTTCCTAATTTATCTGCGGCTGGCGATACCACCCAAACCAGCACCGTTTTATGGGCGCGGTCAGCATTGCTTGGTAATTTAACCTTTGAAGTTGCCGAAACCGACGATTTCAGCACCATCATCGCCACCCAAACTGCCGCTGTGATGGATGTGACCATTCCGGCAAAAGTCCGCATCGAAAATCTGACGCCCAACACTGCCTATGTTTATCGCATCACTCACGAAAATGGTGACACCACCATAGGGCGTTTTCGTACTCCGGCAGAGATGGGCAAACACGGACTACGCTTTGGCGTTTCCGGTGATTGGCGCGGCGAACTACGTCCGTATATCTCATTAAAAAATGCGCTGGAACGTGACTTGGCGTTTTTTGTGCTGCATGGCGATACGATTTATGCTGATATTCCGTCGCTGGATTTCAAAAAATATCAGGCTGTCACCCTAGAAGATTTTCGCGTCAAACACAATGAAGTTTATTCAGCCCGTTACGATAACAATGTTCTGGCACAATTGCGGGCGCTGATGACGGTCTTTGCGACAATTGATGACCATGAAGTGACCAACGATTTTGCCGGGGGTGCTGTCCCAGACACCGATGAACGTTTCGGGGGCGAAACTGTGCCGTACATCAACCAAACGGCGTTGTATCAAAATGGGATGCAGGCATTTTTTGAATATAACCCGTTGCGCGATGAAATTTATGAAAATACTGGCGATGACCGCATGGAAGGTCGCCCAAAACTGTATCGCTATCAAATCTATGGTGAAGATGCGGCGGTGATTGTGCTGGATGCGCGGTCTTTTCGGGATGAGTCGGTTGACCCAGTGACGAACTTTTTTAACCCATTAGAACGTAATCGTTTTAACCGCGATGTGTTTACGCCGGGGCGCACTTTTCTGGGCAGAACCCAAGTCGAAGATTTAAAACGCGATTTGCAGTCGGCACATGAAGCGAGCATCACTTGGAAATTTGTCATGATTCCCGAACCCATGCAGCAAATGGGTTGGTTCGGTGGCAATGACCGTTGGGAAGGCTACGCACCAGAACGTACCGAAGTGCTGCAATTTATCGAAGACAACGCCATTCGTAACGTTGTCTTTATTGCCGCCGATGTGCATTCGACGTATATCAACAAAATCTTCTACCAGACCGAAACCAATGGCGACTTTATTCCCACGCATGTTTTTGAAGTCACAACCGGTCCCGTAGCATTTTATCCACCGACGGGCGCGGCAACAGTGGATGGTGCGGCACAATTTGGTCTGATTTCACAGCCAGATTATGAGGCGTATCAGAAAATGAGCATTCCGGAAAAAGATAAAGTGCTGTTGGGTTTGTTTAACCAATATGCCATGCAGTTGCAGGGATTTGAAGATTTGGGCTTGGCGAATTCGCTTATTAATGCTGAATTGGTCAAAGGGGAGTATATCGCCGGGCATGTGTTCGGCTGGACAGAATTTGATGTTGCGCCCGATACACAGGTATTGACGATTACGACGTGGGGTATCCCGGCATATTCGCCGGAAGATGCCACCAAGCGTTCCCAAGATATTCTGGCGCTCAAACCCGAAGTCATTAATCAATTGGTGGTGACACCGCAACGTTAAAACCATACCAGAAAGAGACACGCTATGCCCAAAGCCTATGTTATTGTTGAAGTACAGGTGCAAGATGCCGATGGTTATGCCGAATATCGTAAACTTAGCACGGCAGCATTAGACCAATACGGCGGCACTTTTCTGGTGCGCGGCGGTGCGATCACCGTCGAAGAAGGCACTTGGCAGCCGCAGCGGTTGGTGATTCTGGAATTTGCAGATATGGCAACCGCCCGGCGTTGGTACGAATCGCCCGAATATACCGTTGCTAAGGCACTGCGCCAAAAATACGCCATCAGCAATCTAATTTTTATCGAAGGGGCTTCATAAAAATTTTACGAAACTCACCGACAATTTTTGCGTATCACAAAATAACACAAGCATTCAAGGAGTGAAAGCATATGTCGCTGGGGGCGCTGTTCGTTACGTTAGTCATTGTTTTTGTCGCCGGTAATTTTTTATTCGGCGGGTTGTTTGATATTCTGATGGCGCTGGTGGTATGGGGCATTATCGGCTACCTAGCGGGCAGCATCATTCGCGGGCGTGGTTATGGCATTGTCGGCAACATCATTTTAGGGTTGTTGGGTGGCATCACCGGGTCTTTTGTGTTCCATCTGTTGGGCTGGGGTGGGGCGCTGGATATTCCGTTCATCGGCTTTTTGGCAGTTGGCACGATGGGGGCGATTCTGTTCATATTTGCCATGCGCCTGATTGACCGCAATTTTGCGCGTTGATGATAATTTGCTGTGAGCGCACGATTCTATATTGACAACTACGAGGCTGTGAGGCTAAAATCTATATTATGCATGGGGGCCTATAGCTCAGTTGGGAGAGCGCTTCAATGGCATTGAAGAGGTCATGAGTTCGAGTCTCTTTAGGTCCACTCCACAACCAATTCCATAATCTGAAAGGGTTGCCTTGTGTTCGCCGTCGCACAATCTCTCATAGATGACCTTATTGCATTAGGGCGCGAAATCGCCGAGAGATTAGGGGAAGTCCTGAATCCCAATAAAAAGCGGCGCAAACCGGCGCCTGTTCCAGTGCCTGTCCGCAACCCCGATTATCATCGCCGATAACCTCATTTGCAAAATATCATCACGGGCGCATTCGTTGCGCCTGTTTGCGTTTTTGGCATAATTCTGTAAGCATTTCGATAGCGTTGTGTAATTCTTTTGGCATATAACACCCCTAACCAACACTTTCGACACGGGGGATGTTATGACTCTGCGACGTTTTTTACTTGTATTGGCGGCGGCTTTATTTTCCGGCACGGCTATCGCCCAACAAAATACGGTCATTTTGCCCATCTTGGCAACCGCACCTGAATTGCATGAAGGCATCTGGCTAAACACCACCACACCGTTGAAATTGGCGACCTTGCGCGGCAACGTTGTGTTGCTGGAAATGTGGACATTTGGCTGTATCAATTGTATTCGCACGCTGCCCTATGTTAGTGGTTGGCATGAGACATATGCCGAAGATGGGTTAGTGGTGATTGGCAATCATTATCCAGAATTTGGGTACGAAGCCGACTTAAATAATCTGCGTGATGCTGTGGGACGATTAGAAGTCGCTTATCCCATCTTGCAGGATAATGACCGTGAAACATGGTCAGCGTACCAGAATCGTTATTGGCCCACGATTTATTTGATAGATAAATGGGGCAATATTCGCTATAAACATATTGGCGAAGGGGCTTATGCCACCACCGAAAAAGCCATCCAAACGCTGCTGGCAGAACCTTATACACCGCCACAACATGACGCAACCAGCACCGAAATCCCGGCACTGGCAGGACTCACTCCCACTGAACCGCTGAATGTTCGCAGCGGACCCAGCACTAATTTTGAGATTATCGGGCGCATCTTCCCCAACGAAGCCTACTATATCCTATCTGAAAACAACAGGTGGTATCAAATTTTATTTGGCGATGCCACAGCGTATGTCTCCGGTGATTATGTGATTCTCAGCAGCGACCTTGATGAAGACTCCTAATTATCACCCAATGGGCATGAGAATAATCATCATGCCCGCTTGAGGTTGCTCCAATTAGAGGCTATTTTTGCGACTGAAGCAGGACTATCGTCATGCTTCCAATATTGTTTTGCAATCCGATAGAGAATAATGTTATGCTGAAAGCATCTAGAAGTTGTTAAAATTCCTGCTCAATAGGTTGATTTTTGGTAATGTTGCGGTATATTAATAGAAAGTATCTGCAACCTAAGCCGGAAATTTCGCCATGAACGTAACCGGGTATTCTGCTGCGACTGTGCCTGTGGATTGTTATCTGATTATTCCTCACCCCACTGAAGCACGGGCGCTGTTCATGACGGACAGCGACAGTTGCCATTTGCCGTATCTGCATACCGATGTCGCGGACATTGGTAGCGTCGGTCATTTGAACCGGGCTGCCGCCCGCGCTACGGGTATTCGCACTGCCACACTCGGTTGTTTGCGGGCAGCGTATGACGCCAACCTTCGTACCGAAAAACGTTTTTATGCGCTAGACAGCCTTAATAACACCTTGCAACTGCCGCAAAATGCGTTCTGGTTAAATGCCCAAGAAATTGCCGAACACCCTCACATTTCCAATGAACAAAAAGTAATTATCCGCACTTGGTTTTTGTGGCATGGCATGGAAGGCAAAGCGGCGCTGCGCGTGCCATGGTCAAAACGTGGTTGGTTCCGTGAGATTGAAGCGTGGATGTTGGATTTGGCAGACCGCCTTGATATGCATGTAAATGGTAATGTTGAACAGGTGCGCGTGGGGTCACGGTCTTCGACCTTGCGGGTATCTACCACCAGCAACGCGCTCTATTTCAAAGCCTGCCACGCGGCTTTCTCGTATGAACCTGTCGTGACCCGTGTCTTGTCTATCCGTTATCCCAAGCAAATCCCCGAAGTGGTGGCGGTGAATGTTGAACAAGCATGGATGCTCACCCGCGAATTTAAAGGCACACTGCTGACTGACTCGCCACATATTGAAGTCTGGGAAAAAGCCATCCGTGCCTTTGCCGAAATTCAAATGGACTTGGTGGAAAACACCCATTTGCTGATTGGGTTAGGCTTGCCCGATAGACACATTGATTATTTGAGTACGCAAATTGACCGTTTGATGGCAGACATGCCCGCCAACTTACAAGACGATGAAAAAGAATTTTTGGCGAGTCATGCCCGCACGCTCAAAGAGTTGTGTTATGACTTGCTGGATTACAAAGTGCCGTTGTCTATCGTGCATGGCGATTTTTGGGCAGGCAATGTGGCGATACAACCACACAATCAGCAGCCCGTCTTTTTCGATTGGTCGGATAGTTCGATTTCGCATCCGTTTTTTGATATGCCGCATTTCTTGGCAAAGATGGGAACGCCGTTTGCCCACATACCGGATGCCCGCCAACGCTTGTTGCGTGCCTATTTAGAGGGTTGGACGCGCTACGAATCGCTCTCGAACTTGGCGAAAATTTATCAACGTGCCGAAGTGGTTAGCAAGCTATACGAAGTGATTAGCTATCATCATTTTATTGTGCCAGCCCTAGAAAACGCGACTCGTTGGGAAACTGAAGGTATTGTCCCCAAACTCACCCGCCAGTTAATCGCCGCGCTGAAGGCGCATCATCCGGCATGAAAAACACTTTATCAAAAATAAAAATCCCCCACAGTGATGGGGGATTTGCATAAAAATCTTGGAAATTTGCTTATTTCTCAGATAACTTCGCATCCAAAATGCGCTTCAGTTCCCGGCTCACCAGTCCGGGGCGTTCATCACGCAGCAGGGGCAGCCGGGCGCGGGTGCGATGCAGTTCATTCAAATCAATGTCTTGCACCAACAGCGCCTCATCAAAATACGTGCCTTTAATTAAAAATTCGCCATCAGGATTCACAACCGAAGACCCGCCCCAGAAAACTTTGCCATCTTCATAGCCCACGCGGTTGCAATGGATGATATAGGCGGTGAACATGCTGCCATACGCCTGATTCACCAATTCAACCCACCGTGACCCCGACAATCTATCTTCTGTATCTAAGCCACGTCCGGGGCTGGCGCTGTTCAAGATGAAAATATCCGCGCCATCCATCCACAACACATAGGCAGGCGACATATGCCAAAAATCTTCACAGATGAGCATTCCCACACGCCCAAAGCGGGTATCAAAGGCACGGACAGCGTTACCTTGCGCGAAGTAACGCGATTCGTCGAACATCGTATAGGTGGGCAAATAGAGCTTATGATGAATATGCACCACTTCACCTTGGCTCAAATAGGCATCGGCAATATAAAACCGTTCACGCTCATCTTCATGCACAAAACCAACTACCATATCTAACTGGCGGCTGGCATCTAACAATTGTGCGAAAATCTTATCTTGGGCATGGGCTTTTAACGCCACTTCCGGCACCAAATCCTGTACTTGATAGCCTGCCATCGAAAGTTCTGGGAATACCACTAATTCGACTTGCTGCTGCCGCGCCTGCTCAACAAATTTTAGATGGGCGTCCAAGTTATGCTGAATATCGCCTAATTTGGGGTACATCTGCGCCAGCCCAATTTTCATTCGCATAAAAAACTCCGTCGGTTACTAAAGGTATCGCTTAATCTTAGCGAAAATCGCGCCAGAATGCATAAAGGCATGTTTTTGTGAACATGCCTTTTAATGCAAATGCTGATTTTTGATAGTCTTGCCAAAAAAGAGGGACACGGCAAAACATGTCCTCATAAAAAATCATGGATGTGTTTTGGCAGTTATTGCCACTGCGGGACATAGCCCGCCGTTATTGCCAAGAGGGTATCGGCAATATCCAGTACGCTGCTAGAGCGTGGCATCACTTGAATCATGCTATCGCTGGCAATTTCCCAATCTTCAGGCGTGTCCGACAAGATGAGCATGGGTTCATGCTGAATCGAAGTGAGGTGGTCAAAAATATCATGTGCGAGCGATGCATCCGGGGCATCTTCCAGAATAACGACATCCGGGAAGAACATCACCGTTTGCCCTAATGTTTCCAACATCGAACTGGCGCTAAAGACATACCAGCCCCGCGCTTCGGCTAAGGTGTTGAGACTTTCAGTGCGTTCTAATGTACCAGAATATACAATAACAGGATGTGTAGTGGACATAACGTTTTCTCCGTGAGTAGTCCCTTCCCATATACACGATGATACACCCAAATCGTGAATCTGAAACATAACCTTTTAATACCATTTTGCTAGAATTTTGTTAAAATCGTAGTTAAATAAACTAAATCACCTTTTAATCAAAGGTCAATAGGCATGAATGGTTTAAATTTGGAAAACGATAAAATCCTAGATGAAACTGGCTGGCGCATTCTGGAAGAATTGCAGCAAGATGCCCGCTTATCTTATGCTGAATTGGGGCGGCGCGTGGGCTTATCGTCGCCTGCCGTCATGGAACGGGTGCGCCGTTTGGAAGAAGCGGGCATCATTGAAGGCTACCGCACCGTCGTGAATTTGGAGAATGTGGGCTTGCCAATACTGGCGTTTGTGCGCGTTGCCAATGCGGGCAACCGCGAAAAACAATTGCAAGAAGTTGTCAAAACCATGCCCGAAGTGTTAGAGGCACATCATGTCATTGGCAATGACTGTTTTTTTATCAAGGTCGCTGTCCCAACGGTGAAACATCTGGAACGAATCTTAGGCGCATTGGGCGAATATTCGCAAACCACCACTTCGATTGTGTTATCATCCCCCGTGAATGGACGTTTGATTACCCCGGTGGATGAATTATTCGCGGCGCAGCCAACGCCCAATGGAAAAATTCGGCGGTAATAACAACAGGATAGCGGCAAAAAACAGCATTGCCAAATCCAACCAAGCATCCAAGCGCAGCCCATATAACGACAGGGCATAATCGCCGCGCAAAAAGCCAATGCTGAACATGCTCAGGCTGTGCAACAACAGCAGCAACCACAGGCGTTTGCCAGATAAACGTTTGTACCACATCAACCATAGGGCAAGACATAGCAGCAGCAGCGACATGATTTTGCCCAATTGCTGCGTATAAAAACGCGGCGCAAAGTAGCCATAGCTATCCATCGCTTCCCAAGTAACACCGGGCAAGTAGTCTGCCATGGTGGCTACTTCGGCGCCATAAGCGCATAAAGCAACTTCGCAGCCCCACCATGCCGCCAATGCCAGCAAGGGGATGCCAAAGGTTGCCCGGTCTAAAATGGGCTTGAGTGATATTTTGCGCCAGTGTGCCATCAGCACTACCCCAAATAATGCACCGATGACCGCACCGTGCCATTCCAAACCGCCCGCCCGAAAATTCAGCATTTCATTGGGATGTACCTGAAAATATTGCCAGTGCAATAACACATGTTGGAGGCGTGCCAAGCACAAACCGCCTATCATCCCACCTAATGCGACATCAAAGGTGCGGCGGCGTTGCCCAACGCTTGCCCTGCGAACAGCCCATCCCACCAAAAGAACGATTGCCAACGTCAGCAAAAATGGATATGTTGTGAAAGTAAAAATGCCAATTGTAATCTGTGATGAAAGCATAGATGATTTCCAAACACTTTTCGGCGGTCATTGTGGCACAGACTGCCGTTGAATAAAGAGGAAAAGATGATGAAACGGTTGGGATTGCTCCTATTGATATGGTTACTGGCGGCGTGTGGCGCGATTGAGTCCGAAATAATCGTGCGTCCCGATGAAATTGGTGTGTTGGTAGATACGGATGATACCCCCCGCTTGCGGTTGCTCCCGCCGGGCAGATACACCTTCGACTTATCGCAGCGGATCTTTTTGTACCCTACTTTCACGCAAATTTACCAATTCAGCCCCACAAGCCCGGATGTTTCGGGTGGGGCATTGGCAACGGGCGCTCCATTATTACAAGCCGTCACTGCCGATAATGTGACGCTTCAGTTGGGGTTAGATGTGGTGTTCCATATCAATCCAGAAGCGGTCTTATTGATTCATGAAGAATGGGCATCTGTGCCGGGTGATTATCGCGCTGGTTATATTTATAACACAGTTCGCATCGTGACGCGCAGCGTTATCAGCACCTATACAGCGGCGCAACTTTATCAGATGCCGCCTGATGAGGTGCAGCGGGCAATCACGAGTCCCTTGCAAGCCGAGTTTGCCGAGAATGGGTTTACGCTAGACCGGGTGACATCCTTGCTGCTGCAATTCCCGGAGGATGTGCTGGCGGAGCTACAAGCGGCGGCGACACCCATCGGCAATTGAGGCAGTTTGTCACAGGTTCAACCGCCAAAATTCTGCTATAATTGGTATCATAACAAGCATCGTTGGATACATCTATGACGCCCATCGGGATTGCCGGAATCGGTACATATTTTCCACAAAAGATTGAAACCGCCGCCGATTTAGTGGCTGCCAGCGGCATTCCGGCAGATGTCTTAAGCACCAAAATGGGCATCGTCCAGCGGCATGTGGCAGATGAGCAAGATACGGTCAGTTATATGGCGAGTGAAGCTGCTAAACAGGCGCTTGCCATGGCAGGTATTGCCCCCGAAAAAATTAAGATGGTCATCTCGCATGGCAGCGAATATAAAGATCACATCGTCTGGAACGCCGCCGGAAAAATTCAGCATAATGTCGGCGCGATTCATGCCTATGCCTTTGAGATGTACGCGCTGTGTGCAGGTGCGCCGATTGCCATGAACATTGCCCGCAGCATGATGGTCGCGGATTCATCGTTAGAGTATGTGTTATTGGCAGCCGGCAGCCGCGAAAATGATTTGGTGAGTCCGAGTAACCAACGGGCGCGATTCATGTTTAATTTTGGCGCGGGCGGCGGTGCCATGCTGCTCAAACGTGATGCCACTGAAAATATCATTTTGGGTGCTTCGGCAATCACCGATGGCAGTTTATCTGAAACGGTCATGTTGACCACTGAGCCGGATGCCATTGGCGAAGGCAAAATGCTGAATGGCGAAGTGGTAGGCAGGTTAGATGTCCGCAATGCCGACACTATGGCAGAACGCCTGAATGCCACATCATTGCCCAATTTTGTGCGGGTGATTACGGAAGCCGTTGAAAAAGGTGGGCAGCGCCTTTCGGATGTAAAATTCATGGGCATCACCCACATGAAAAAATCGTTTTATATTGAAATTCTGAAGGCAATTGGGCTGACACCGGAACAATCGGTTTATCTGGATCATTATGGGCATGTGCAAAGTGTTGACCAAGTGTTGGCGCTGCAATTAGGTCTGGCACAGCATAAAATTCAACCCGGCGATGTGATTGTGCTGGCGGGCGCTGGCACGGGCTATACATGGAGTGCGGTGGCGCTCCGGTGGGGATGAAAGCATTTTCAACCGCCAAAACGCAAAGAACGCAAAGAATTATTTACTGCTTATGCCTCTTCGTGTTTTTCGTGCCTTTGTGGTTCATATTATAATTTACAAAAACAACTAGCCATTGAGGAAAATACCCTATGAGTGAAGATGCTGCCAAATTGGCAATCATACTGGAACATGCCCAAGATGCTGCGGCTGCGGTGCATGGCAAAGATAAAAAGGCATTGGATAATGACCTGCTGCTTATCAACGCCTTGGCGCAAAGTTTAGGGTCAATTGGGATGCGAGCAGAGGAACTGTCCAAACCCTTTAAGGCGCAATATCAAAAAACCGACTGGGAAACTATGACCAGTTTTCGTAAATTCAACCTCTACAAATATGCCCACGATAACGAAGATTTGTTGTGGCAAACGGTGATGGAAAAACTGCCCATCGTCATAACTGAACTGCGAGCCTTAGTTCCGCCGGACGAAGACGAAGATTAAACACGGTTCATCAGCCCGCCGCAAGCGCAGGATTAGCCCATCATGTTACACGAACATCACAGCCTCATTGAAGTTTGGACAGAGGCAGACCTGCTGGAATTACCCGGCATAGAGACCGATGATTACGAATATAAATCCAGTCGTATCGCCGATATGCCCAATTATCGCACGGAACTCCAGACCAAATTGTGCAAAGCCGCTTCTGCTTTTTGGAATACGGGCGGTGGTATTTTCGTCGCCGGCGTAGATGACCACGGCATTATTGATGGCGGGCTGCCGGGCATGATGGGCAAGCAAAAATTGCGCGATTGGGTTGACCAAGCGTTGGTCAGTGTGACACCAACGGGTCCCTATACCGTCAAAACCTTTGAACGCGAATTGGCTGATTCGCGTATTTTGCCGGGGCAGGTAGTCTTAGTTGTGGCATTTGGTGAAAGTTTTGATTTGCCGCACATGGCGCATGACAATCGTTATTATGTGCGGGCGGGGGCGCATTCTAACCCGGCGAATCATTATCTCGTGGAAGCGATTCGGGCGCGGCGGGGGCTGCGCCGCCCCATGCTGCGCGGCTTGCTACGCGAACATCCCCATAAACATGGCGTCATCGAATTGGTGATTTTGGCATTAAATGATTTGCCCGCTTTAAACGTCAACATCTCGTTTGACCCCAAGCCAGAAGTGTATCAAAAAGTGTTTCAGGTGCAGTTCCCCATCAATGTCGCGGTGATAGACCGCACGCACCCTTTCACGCTGGATGTTGCCACCATGAAAACGCGCTATAAATGGCTGGGTAATCAAGCCGTGTGCCTCAAGCTGCAATATGAAGGCATCATGGGAACTAAATACGATGAGAGCCAATATCTTGACCACCGCCACACCTTCACCCCCGTTCAACTCGCCACCCGCAGCAAAGACAAACCCGAAAAAACACTCAAAAAAATTTCTGCCCAACTTGCCCGCTTGAATGACCTGCTCGAAAATCATCTTCGTATTGAACTGCCTTCCAACAATCATAAAAAAGACGATGCTTAACAATCGCAACCTGTACTATAACATGATAAATTGCCTCTATCTTTTCGGGGTGTCTACCGCTTAGATAGTGCTTAACCCATTGCCCAATATGAATTGCTATTTAGGAGATTTTTACGATGACTGTTGCAACGTTATCCGGCATTACTGCCAAAACCATCACCTCATCGCGTATCACCACACGAGTATTATTCAGCGGCGCGGACGATGCTACGCCCGTGATTTTTGTGCATGGCAACGCCAGCAGCGCCACCTATTGGGAAGAAACCATGTTGGCACTGCCCGCAGGATTTCGCGGCATTGCGCTTGACCAACGCGGCTATGGTGATGCTGACCCGGCGCAAAAAATTGATGCCACGCAAGGTCTCGGCGATTTGGCAGAGGATATTAAGGCACTCATGGATACGCTCGGTATTGCAAAAGCGCATTTTGTGGGGCATTCGGCAGGCGGTCCCATCTTGTTTGTGTTCATGATGCATTACCCACAGATGTGCCAAACCGTGACCTTGGCGTGTCCGGCATCGCCCTTTGGCTTTGGCGGCACAAAAGCCGATGGATCAAAAGTGTGGGACGATAGCGCCGGTTCGGGCGGTGGCACGGTCAACCCGGATTTCCCCAAATTGGTCGCAGCGGGTGAACGCGGCATTGATAATCCAGCATCGCCGCGCAATATCATGAATGCGTTTTATTGGAAGCCACCGTTTGTCCCCGCCCGTGAAGAAGATTATTTGTCATCGCTGCTCTCTACCCATGTGGGCGCAGAAGATTACCCCGGCGATATGACGCCTTCTGCCAATTGGCCCAATGTTGCGCCCGGCACGATGGGCTTGATTAATGCGCTGACGCCCCAATATGCCAAAGACATCACGGCGTTATACACCATCACTCCCAAGCCATATATCTTGTGGGTGCGCGGCAGTCATGACCAGATTATTGCGGATGGCTCGATGTTCGAGATGGGTTTTCTGGGTAGTTTAGGCGCGATTCCCGGTTATCCCGGCGCAGAAGTCTATCCGCCACAGCCGATGATTACACAAACGCGCAACGTTCTCAATCAGTATCAGGCACACGGCGGGGCGTATGAAGAAGTCATGATTGAAGACACCGCGCACAGCCCGTTTATTGAAAAACCAGCGGAATTTAACGCGGTGTTTCATCGCGTGTTGATGATGTAAATTTGGCTGTTAGCCGTTAGCTTTTGGCTTTTAGCTGATAGGGCAAATGCCCTAACTTAACATCAATCTTCAAGAACTTTTTTTGAACCACAGAGAACACAGAGCGCACAGAGGTATCACTGAGAAGTTTTCTTCGTGTCCTTTGTGCCTTTGTGGTTTTTGCATCTATGCCTGAACTGATTCAATCTGTCTGCGGGCTAAAGCGTGACTTGTTTTTGCTAAAAGCTAATCGCTAACAGCCAAAAGCTATTCTGGCAATTCAAAATCCAAAAAGTTCTGGCACGTTAAATCGCCACTGGCACCTGCGGCAAGCAGCGGCGCGAAGGTCTCTGCTAAATCCGATTGCTGCACCTGCAAAATATCGCTGCCTGCACCCAAAATATTCCCCTGATTATTGCGAACTTCTGCCCGCAGCAAATACATCAGCGTATAATCCGGTTCAAGTTCGATGGCTTTAGAAAAAGATGCTTCGGCGGCAGCATCATCCCCCAAATTGCATTGGGCAAACCCGCGCAGAAAATAAATATCGGTCAGCACATCGTCATCATCAATGGCGTTATCCGTCACGTTGAGGACATCGCGCCAACGCCGCAGCGTTAAATTGCCAAATGCCGCATTTAATGGCACAAACCCGATAGAGGCGGCTTCTTCGTTTAGTATGGCTTTGAGCAAGCGTTCTGTGAACGATGAGTCGGGGAATTTTTGAATCACTTCGTTAAACAAGCGGCTGGCAGTCGTTAAATCACCTTTACGCAACGCCACAGCCGTCGCAACAGCATAGGCGAAATTGGCTTCTGCGCCCACTTCAATCGCCCGGAGTGCCGCCGCTTGCGACTCGTCATAATTGCCCAAAATATAATGAGCAACGCCACGCATCGAAAGATAATAAAAATCATCCGGGTGTGCCGCCAACATCACATCCACTTGGGTCAGCATATCCGCGTAATCGCGGGTATAGGCGAAATTATCAGTCAAATTCATCATCACTGGAGCATAAAAGTTGGGCGGGGCAAATTGTTCGGCAGTGGCAATATCTTGGCGCATCTCCTCTAGGTTGCCAGCACGAGCATACCCCAACGCCCGCACCACATAAGGCAGACTATGCGACGCATCCGATTGAACCATTTGATTGGCTTCTGCCAAGGCGCTTTCAATATCGGGGATATAATAGCGTAAATAGCGATGATATTTATCCCCGGCGCTGTTGCCAGCAATTGTTCCCGGCGGGTCGGTGATGGTGGATAAGACGGTTACATTCCGTGCGACTGAAAAAGCATCGCCATCCACCGATGCCAGCAAATTCAGCACTGCCACGACACTCGTGATGAGCGATTGTTCCCGTTCATCGCTGAGAGTCATGGTGCTATCCATGAATCGGCGCGATGTCGCCTCATCGTAAGGATTCAACGGATAGAGCGATAAATCACCAATTTGCACCTGTGCTTCCACCCGGCTGGCATCATAATTGCCCCACACAATCACATCTGCCGCGTATTTCGCGCCGATAGCATGAGCCTCTTCGTCCGTCCGAATCACCGCCGGATATTCACGCACACGGATTTTTGCTTCGGGGTTATCTTCTTCTAGGTGTCCGCGCAAATCTTCAATGATGAATCGCTGCACATCGCGTTCTTCGCCACTAACGCGCTCAAATTGGGCGACCAGCACCATATTTTCATCGTTGGCAACGGGTTCAATGATAATGTCTGGGGTTGGCATATTCGACAATAACAATGCTCCCCCTGCCAACAGCACAATAATCAACAGTGCCGCTGCTGCTATCAAAATGCGCGATGGTGATTTTTTGGGAACTTCGCCCACCATTGGCAATTTTTGCGTCAGTGTAATCGGTTTTTCGGGCAAATCATCGGTGATCATGTCGGTGGCAATACGCGGAATAGGCTGTTGCCCAGTGCCTTTGGGCGGGTTGGCATCTTCCAACCGGAAAGAACCGGTCATATGCTGCATGACCGCATCGCGGGCTTGTTCGCGGGTGGGGGTTTTTACCTCGTCGTATGCCCCGCTGCTATCGCCAAACCAATTCGCAGGGAGTGTTTTGCCAGAGAGAATATTTTCTATCATCGCGCCGATTAAGCGCGTACTTTGCGGGCGTTTCGCTGGGTCTTTTTCCAGCATCCAATAGACCAGCCCCATCAGCGTCCAAGGCACATCATCCCGATATTCAAAAATATCCGGCGTCGGATTCATCAGGATGCCATGCAGCATTGCCCCGGTGTTATCGGCACTAAAGGGGCGTTCCCCGGCAAGCATCTCATAGAGCATGATGCCGAATGCCCAAATATCACCGCGCTCATCCATCTTTTCGCCACTCAGCACTTCCGGCGGCAAATACGCCAATGTGCCGACCATCATGCCGGTTTCGGTGACGCGGTTGCCATCACTCATATAGGCTACGCCGAAATCGGTCAAGCGCGGCGTGCCATCTTCTGCCAGCAGCACATTAGCGGGCTTAATATCCCGATGGATAATTTTGAGGCGATGAGCGCGAGTGAGGGCATCGGATAAATCGAGTGCAATATTTAAGGTGCGGTCTATGGGCATTTGCGGGGTTTTTTCTAATGTATCTGCCAAAGAGCCACCGCTTACAAACTCCATGACGATATAATGTCTGTCATTTTCAACGGTATGGGCAAAAACTTTGACAATATTGGGGTGATTCAAGCGGCGCAGGGCTTCGGCTTCGCGTTCAAAGCGTTGGATGATGTCCGGGTCATTGCGCGTCAGTTCTGGGTTGAGGCGTTTAATGGCAACCTGTTCTTCGGTCTGGACATCCATGCCCAAAAACACTGACCCCATCCCGCCTGCGCCAATTTCCCGCCCAATGCGATAACGCCCGGCAATGGTTTGTGGCTCACCCATACTTATCATCCTTAGCGCATGACCGACTTGCAACTATTATAACGCCGATAGCACCCAACGGAAATTACAACCTAAATTGAACTTGGTGCGTATATTGGGCAGGGTATGTGGACAGACACCCCCTTTCGGGCTTATACTATTAACGATACATGCAGCCTAAATCGGACGCACTATGATTCAGTTGAGACGACGCAACACTGCTTGGTTAACAGTTCTGGGATTAATTATTGCCTTCGCTTTGTTAGCGGGGGGAGCGACCATCAGCACCCCGATCCAATTAACGTTATTGGCAATTTTTGGGGTGGCAATGCTGGCATCGGTAGTGGCATTTGGCAAAGACCGTGAAACGCTGATTGATGCTATCCGGCGGGCGCCTATGCGCCAGCGCATTAGCCCGCAAGCCCGCGAAGCGTTGGAACGTGCCAAAAGTCGCGGCGGTTTTTTGAGCAGCGGCTTAC
>JALHOR010000022.1 GCA_022842885.1 Anaerolineae bacterium | reverse complement strand
GACCTATTGGGCATGGACACCGGGCGGTAGCTTCAACAGTGATAATCTTGACCAAGCCGCCATTTTGGGACCTGCCGATGGCACTGCCCCGGTCAACATTAACATGAATGGGATTGCCCGTATCACTGCCGAGGCGAGTCCCTCTGTGGTAAACACAGCAGGATTTACCAGAGAATCGGCGCCTATTGGTCGCCAGATTCCGGGTTCCAGTGGCACTGATTTCAGCGCCATGATACCGTACCCATTTTGCAGCACCGTCTTTTTTGATGGCGAAGATTTATCCGTATCAGCCAACAGTGCCTTTACGTTATTGTGTCGTGCAGATGTGTTGCAGGCAACCCCCGGCACTATTCGCAATCTTGCCAATGCTGCCGAAGGAATAGGCGGTTTTGAACGCAGCGGCTACATTTTTGACATTTTCGGTGGAGGGAATTTCCGGGCGAATGCGACGGATAATGAACGCTTGCGCGTACCTGTTACCCATTGCGTGCGCCCCAATGCCGAACATTTAGAAAGTGCTGTGTTGGGTATCGCGTATGGCATACCGAAAGATTGGACGATTTTGCCCACAATGCGCTTTGGTGATTTGATTTGTGCCGAAGTCACGCACGCTGGCTCACTCTCGTATTTCACCCCGCGTTCTGGGCAAGAAGGCACGATAGATGCCAATTTGAAATTTATCCGTTTGCCCCGTTTCTTGCTTGCCGATACGGGTTGCAATGTTGCTAATCGGCTGGAATACGTCATTAATAACGAAGGCTTAGAAGCCACACCTCCCACCACCGTTTTAGTACAAATTATTCATGTACGCACCGGCGGGTTGATGTTCTCGCAAGAATTTACCATGGAATCGTTGCGCGGTGGTGGCACCATCGAAACATCGCGCCCCTTCCAGTTGCCGCGTAGTTTTTCTAACGAAATTCATCAAATCAGTGTGACGATTGACCCCGGTTTGAGCGTGGCGGAACGTAATGAGAGCGATAATGTAAACTTTGTCAATTTTGTCTTGGGACGCAATGGTAGCTGCCTAAGCTAAATCATGTTTAACTTTATCTGCGCCCTCTCTGGCATGATGAGAGGGCGATTTATCCCAATAGATGGACAGCATACATTATGAAAGTTGTACGTAATGACCGCTTGGCAAAGCGCAATCGCCAAATTGCCACCAACTTGTTCTTAGTCACCTTTTTGGCGCTCATTGGCGGTTTTGTCTTTGTCAATTTAAGTTTGTTTACCGGGCAAGCAGTAGATGACCCCTTGCTGCTGGTGGCGCAGACATTAATTTTGCCCGTTGCGTTTATCCTAACCTTAATTTCTGTTCGCATGACCAATTTATGGGCGCGGCGTCCCTACCCAGAAGATGCCATCGCTGAGGGTTTAAAAGGTCTCAGCAATAAAAGCATTATTTATCATTATTTTCACATTCCAGCCCGGCATGTTTTGATTTGCCCGCAAGGGGTGTTTACGATTACAACGCGCTGGCATAACGGCTCTTATGCTGTCAATGGCGACCGCTGGCGCACCAATGCCAGCGTCATCAGCCGTTTTTTTAGTAGTATGCGTCTGGATGGTGTCGGCAATCCCACTTGGGACGCCCAACGCGATGCGACCCGCATTCAAAAAATATTAGCCGCAATCGCGCCCGATGTACCTGTGCAGCCGTTAATTTTGTTCGTAGACCCAAAAGCCACTGTTCAAATCGAGAAAACGGAAATACCGATTCTCTATGCAGGCGAGAAACAATCGCCAAATCTTAAAGAATATCTGCGGGACATGAACCGCGAAGCAAAAGCTAAAAAAGTTGCTCTGCCGCTTACTGAAGCGCAAATTGAACAATTTGAAGCGCAAACCCTCAAGGGATATAAAGCACCCTCTACACCAACATCCGCTTAGGACTTATTTTTTCAGAAATTATGATGAACAAAACACTTGCCCTCACCATTGTCATCCTATTGACGATGGTGGGTTTTGCTCTGCGTCTCTATCAATTGGATGCTGTGCCATTACGCGGCGACGAGGCATTTAGCGCCGTCAATTGGTCGGGATTACCTATCGCAGACTCCCTCAGGACGATTGCCACCATCGAACCCCACCCACCGCTGACTTATATCCTGTTTCGCGCATGGGGTGTTTTGGTTGGCATTGACCATGAATTGACGCTGCGCTTGTTACCCGCTTTGGCAAATCTGCTTGGCATTCCAGCATTGTATGCCTTGGGAACACGCCTCTTTGGGCGGACAGCGGGCATATTGGCGGCATTATTATGGGCGCTACACCCTTTCCAAATTTGGCACGCGCAGGATTTTCGCAATTATGCGCTGTGGGCAGGCATGAGTGCCGTTACATTGGGCTTGGCATGGCGCGTTATTACGGGCAAACGCCGTTCTATAGATTGGTTTTTGTATGCCCTAAGTGCTATTTTAACGAGCTTCACCTTTTATTTTGAACTGCTCTCGATTGGCACGGTTGGGTTATTTGTTCTGTTCATGCATTGGCGAGACAAACGGTTTGTGCTGCGCTGGTCGCTCTTAAATGCCCTGATTTCGCTGGCGGTGATATTCACATTTTTGCTATTCCAAGGCAGCTTGGTTGGCAGCGGCAGTTATGCTGGAACAGGCGATAGAGTAGATTTTGGGCAACTTATCACCCGTTTTTTGCCTGCGTTAATGTTTGGCGAAACCCTCAGCAAGTCCAGCGATGTTAATGCCGTGATTGGTTTGGGGCTGGTGGCGGTTTTGGCTTTTTGCGTCTGGCAGATAGTTCGTCACAACAAATCAAAAGCGATATTTTTGCTCATGCTGGCAACTGTGCCACCGATTTTATTAGCCATTGTCTCGGTGCGCTTAGGCATTTTTAATCCGCGCTATGTGCTGCTGTCTGTGCCAGCCTATACGCTTATTTTTTGCGGGGGTATCGTCCGGTTATGGCAGCATCGGCTTGGCAAATTGAGTGCGGTTATCGGTGTTTTAGGCGCGATAGGTATCTCGCTGTTCAGCTTGAACAATTATTATCATGATACGGCATATCGTAAATCACCGGGTTGGAAAGCGTTGGCAGCGTATTTAAGCCACAATGTATCGCCCGATGATTTAGTGATTCAAACCGCCGTAGATGCCGCATTTGGTTATTACTACGATTATTTTGATATTCCCGCCTTGGATATTGCGCTGCCCGGCAATTTTGACCAACCTATTGCTGAAATCACCCAAATTTTGGAAGAACGCCACACCCAATATGCCACTCTTTGGATAGTGGCAACAACGTTCACTTCATGGGCGAATCATGGTGTCGTAGAAGCGTGGGCAGATACGCATATGCAACGCACACGGTTTACAATCACCGATGGTTTGCCTGTGCGCCAATACATGTCTTGGGCAATATCCCCAGACGAAATAAGCGGGCAACCTTTGGCAATTTACGATGAAAGCATCGAACTCGCTGCGGCACAGGTATTTTTGCCGCCAGAACCCACCGACGAACTCACGGTATGGCTCTACTGGCGTCCACTGCAACCCACAAAATCATCGCTCAAAATTTTTGTGCATCTTATCGGCAACATCAATCCTGTGACCAACAGCCCCCTATGGTCACAAGCCGATGCCTTGCCACAGCAAGGGCGCGTCACAACCGATAAGTGGCAAACAGACACACTATATCGAGATGTTTACGCCCTCAATTTACGCGATGTTCCGGCAGGGAAATATCAATTAGTAGTCGGATTTTATGACCCGCAAACCGGAGAACGCCTCATCACTGCTGACGATGCCGATAATGTATTCATCCAAGAAATAGAGTTGCCAATACCGCGCTAATGTTGCTGGATATAAGGCGTTGGGCTTTTTGTTCAGAATTTTTTCAGACGTTTTTGATTGCCTTTTTAGAACATTCGTGTTATTATAAAAGTATAGACAAGCGGCATAATCCAGTTGGTTCTTATGTTCCGCGTATTGGTTTCACACCTATCCCCATCGCGGGCGATGGGGATAGGTATGTTCCAAACCGGGACTGGCAAACGCCCCCACAAGCACAGGTTCGCCTGTGCTGAGTGGAAATACCCGAAACGGGTTTGCAGGGCAGGGGATACCCGCCGGACAATATTTATCGCTACGTGGTAAATAGCGTCCGGCGTCAACCTGCACTCCCCCAGAGTAGCGTATGGCACTCTGTTAGTCCCGGTTTTGGGAAAACAAAAACCGGCATTTTAGACGATTTCACCTCCTCGCATTTTCATCTTCATAGTGATATTGGGTTGCATCATAATCGAAAGGGCAGCGTATGACTGACGGATTTAAACCCATTCTGTTTGGCTTGCAAAAAGAAACGATTGTCTTTGAATATGAACAGGGCTTGCTGTATAAAGATGGCAAATTCGATAAACTGCTGAAACCCGGCAAATATCGCTTCAACCGCAATGACAATATCACCATCATTCGCGTCAGCACGCGCATCATGAGCGAAGTGATTAGCGGGCAAGAAATCTTAACTTCTGACCGAATCGGTGTGCGCGTGAGTTTGATTGCGCGTTATCTGGTGATTGACCCCGTTTTGGCGATTAACAATACCACCAGTTATACCGACCAACTGTATCAGGATTTGCAACTGGCACTGCGAAACGCCGTTGCCGGGCGCGATGTCGAAAAATTATTGGACGCTCGCAACGAACTCAGTGATGAAATCAAAGCTGTTGTGGGGACGCAAACCTACGAATATGGCGTTGAACTGAAGCGCGTCGGTATCCGCGATATTGTGCTGCCGGGGCAAGTTCGCAACATTTTCTTACAAGAAGTCGAAGCGGATCGCGCCGGACGTGCCGACTTGATTAAAGCGCGGCATGAAGTAGCGGCTGCCCGCGCCCGTGCCAACACTGCCAAAATCCTGACGGAAAATCCGGGTGTGCTGCGTTTGCAAGAGATTGATGCCTTGGTGCAATTGGCGGGCAAACATGGCAATGTCATCATGCTGCCGAATATAGCTGATTTGTTGGTGCGGCGGGTGGTGGATAATTTTGGCGGCAGTGGTGCCGGCAATGGCAAATCTGAAAATAGCGAGTAAAGCGCATGAATCCCATTATTGATGCTTGGCTGCATGTGTGGGATAAACTGACCGGGCAGCGGTGGCGACACCGCCCCGACCCCTTCATGCAGGCACTTCCGCAAGATATTCTCACACAAGCATTGTGGTCTATCTTTTATGGTGCGATTGATTACAACGCCATGTATCGGGTAACAAGTGATTTGTTACGTCATAATCGCTTGCATCCACATTTTCACTATCGGCATTTTACCAAGCCGAAAAAAGATGGGTCAGCCCGCCAATTGGCAGAACCAGATGCAAAACTCAAGAAAATTCAATACGCCATTCTCAAACGCTATTTGCAAAGTGAGGCAGTGCATCCAGCAGCGGTGGGTTTCCGGCGCAAAAAATCCATTGCTGACCATGTGTGGGCGCACGCTGGTGCTGATTTGATTATCACGGCAGATATTGAAGATTTTTTTCCTTCAACCACCCGTTGGCGCGTAGAAAATTGGTGGAAAAATCAGTTTCTAGAATCAGAAAATTCTGCCCGTTTGCTGACGATTCTCACGACGTATCAAGGCAGTTTGCCACAAGGTGCGCCCACGAGTCCGGCGTTGAGCAATTTGGTCAACATGCACATGGATACGCGCCTAGAAAACTTGGTGAAACAATCTGGCGGTAGATACACCCGTTACTGCGATGATATGGTCTTTAGCTGGCAAGGGTATCCGCATGTTCCAGCGGATTTTGAGCGCAGTGTGCGAGCTATTTTGCGCGAAAATGGCTATGCGCTGCACCCGCAAAAAGGTTGGCGTGTGTATCAACGCAAGGATGAGCCAGAAATTACGGGCGTTATCCTCAATAAACATGGCACAGTTAGCTTGCCACCTGCCATGAAAAAATTGATATGGGAGATGGAAAACCGCCAAAATCCAGCAGATGAAGCACGTTTGGCGGGGTATAAGGGCTATGAACAAATGATTGAAGGCAAGACTCGGTCTTGAAAAAACCGGAAATTTTTGCTATGCTTTGAGCAGTACGCCACCGTAGCTCAATGGCAGAGCATTCGCTTCGTAAGCGACAGGTTGCGGGTTCAAGTCCCTTCGGTGGCTCTCCAAAACAGCCCGTTTTTAGCGGGCTATTTTTTTGCCCATCACGCAGGCAAAATGAACATCAACACTACTCATCTTCCAATACAAGGTGAACCATGAGCGAAAAGCCGGTTACGATTGGGGTTGCGGGCGGCACAGGGTCGGGCAAAACCACCATCTCCAACCATCTGTTAGAGCGCGTCGGCAGCAAACATATCGCCTATTTGCCGCACGATGCCTACTACAAAGACCTCAGCGATATGCCCGAAGACAGCCGCGGCAGCCGCAATTTTGACCACCCCGATTCGCTTGATACCGCCCTCCTCATCGAAAACATCAAACAATTACAACAATGGCAGCATACGCTCATCCCCGTTTACGATTTCACCCGGCATGTTCGCAAACCAGAAAGAGCCGATGTGGGTCCACAGCCGATTATTCTGGTCGAAGGCATCTTAATTTTTTCTGAGCCGGAACTGCGCGAGTTGTTTGACATTAAAATTTTTGTAGATACCGATGCCGATATTCGCTTCATTCGCCGCCTAAAGCGCGATATTGCCGAGCGCGAACGAACGGCAGATAGCGTGATTGAACAATACTTGGAAACTGTGCGCCCTATGCACCTGAAATTTGTCGAGCCAAGCAAACGGTACGCCGATGTGATTATCCCCGAAGGCGGGTTTAACTTCGTGGCGATTGATATGATTGCTGACCGCATTCGGAGCATGTTGCACGCGCAGGCAGAGTAGTGATTGACGAACCATCCTGACCCGTTCTATAATAAGTAAAATCACAAAGACACTGATTGGGAAAAGTACACACTTTTTTTCATGCCAGAGAGGCAGGTCATCGGCTGGAAGCCTGCTCATGAGACAGTGTGGAAGTCCCCCATGAGTCGCCCGCAAGAAAACGCCCCGGCGTGAGTAGAAGTGGGACGGGAATGCCCGTTATAGCATCAATGAGCGCAGCTATCACCCGATAGCTGAATCAGGGTGGTACCGCGAGAGGACACTATTGCCCTTTCGTCCCTGTGTTATTGCAGGGCGAAAGGGTTTTTTCATTTCCCCTGCTGATGGTCGTTTAGCATTCCAACATACAGGGAGACACGATGATAGCAAAAGATATGCCGCAAA
Source organism: Anaerolineae bacterium (assembly GCA_022842885.1). Taxonomy (GTDB): domain Bacteria; phylum Chloroflexota; class Anaerolineae; order Aggregatilineales; family Phototrophicaceae; genus JALHOR01. The sequence goes on along the minus strand of JALHOR010000022.1, from coordinate 52,642 downwards.
ATTTCGACTTTAAAGAGTCGGAAACTCGTATTTACAACTGGTGGGAACAAAAAGGTTGGTTCAAACCGGAGGCAGCACCACACGATGCTGAACCGTTTGTCATTGCTATTCCGCCGCCGAATGTGACCGGTGTGCTGCACATTGGTCATGCTTTGTTTTGTTCGCTGGAAGATTTGATGATTCGCTATGAGCGAATGCGCGGCAAAGCGGCATTATGGATTCCCGGCACTGACCACGCGGGCATTGCCACGCAGCTACAAGTCGAAAAGATGCTGGCGGACGAAGGCAAGCATCGGTTGGATATTGGGCGCGAAGAATTTTTGGCGCGAACATGGCAATGGAAAGAAGAAAAAGGCGGTACCATCATTCGCCAATTGCGGCGCATGGGCGCAAGTTGCGATTGGGAACGGGAACGTTTCACGCTGGATGATGGCTTGTCTACTGCTGTGCAGGAAGTGTTCGTGCAATTGTGGGAACAGGGGTTAATCTATCGGGGACCCCGACTCGTGAACTGGTCACCGGGCTTGCAAACAGCCGTGTCAGATTTGGAAGTGGAGCGCAGCGAAGAAGAAGGCAAACTCTATTTCTTCAAATACCCGGTGGAAGGCGGCGAATTTATTCCAGTGGCAACCACCCGCCCAGAGACGATTTTGGGGGATACTGCCGTTGCTGTTCATCCCGATGATGAACGTTATCAGCATCTCATCGGCAAAACCGCCTATGTGCCGATGCTCAATCGCCTTATTCCAGTGATTGCCGATGAGTACGTTGACCGCGAATTTGGGACGGGTGCATTAAAAATCACGCCTGCTCATGATTTTAATGACTATGCCATCGGGCAGAAACATCACTTGGCGCTGATTAACATCATGAACAAAGATGCTACGCTTAACGCCAATGCTGGGCAATATGCTGGCTTAGACCGGTTTGTGGCACGCGAAAAATTGTGGGCAGATATGACCGCCGCAGGCTTGACTATCAAAGCTGATAAATACACGCTGACCGTGCCACGCACACAACGCGGCGGCGAAATTGTTGAACCGCTGCTGAGTACGCAATGGTTCGTGAAGATGGATGCTATTGCAGCGAAGGCACTCAAAGCGGTGCGCGATGGTGACATCAAAATCGTGCCGGAACGCTTTGAGAAAGTCTATTATCACTGGCTAGAAAATATCGAAGATTGGTGTGTGAGCCGTCAGTTGTGGTGGGGGCATCGCATTCCGGCATGGTATCGGGAAAAAGATGGCGACCCGGACGGTGAAATTTTCGTCGGGCGTGAAGCGCCGTCTGGTGATGGTTGGCGGGCTGAAGAAGATGTTCTCGATACGTGGTTCAGCAGCGGCTTGTGGCCCTTTAGTACATTGGGCTGGCCCGAAAATACGCCCGATTTGCAACGGTTTTATCCTACATCAGTGCTGGAAACCGGACATGATATTTTGTTTTTCTGGGTGGCACGCATGATTATGATGGGCTTGTGGTTCACGGATAAACCACCCTTTCACACCGTGTATTTGCATGGGCTAATTCGGGATAAATTGGGGCGCAAGATTAGCAAGACACTTGGCAATGTGATTGACCCGCTGGATTTGATTGAAAAATTCGGTGCTGACCCATTGCGCTTCACGCTTGTCACCAGCGGCACGCCCGGCAACGATGTGAATCTGGATGAAGCGAAAGTTGAATATACCTTCAAATTCATCAACAAAATTTGGAATATCACCAAATTGGTGAATATGAACTTGGATGGTGATTTGACACCCGGATTACCCGATATTGCCACATTGGATTTGCCGTCACGTTGGATTATCAGCCGTTTACAGCGTTTACTTCAAAACGTACAGCATCTTTTTGATATTTACCAATACGGCGAAGCGGGCAATCAAATTCTGGGATTCATGTGGGATGAGTTTGCGCCGTGGTATCTGGAAATTTGCAAGCACCCCCTCTACACCGGCACAGAAGACGAAAAAAATATCGCTCGCCGCGTGATGGTGTATGTTTTGGATACCTGCTTGCGCTTGTTGCACCCCTATATGCCTTTCATGACCGAAGAGGCATGGCGCTATATCCCGCATGAAGGCGAGGCGCTCATTATGGCACAATGGCCCCATGTTGACGAGGCTTTGATGAATGACCGGGCAGAAGCGCAAATGGATGTGTTTATGGAATTGGTGCGTGGGGTGCGTAATAGCCGCACCGAGTACAAAGTGGATCCTGCCAAACGCATCAAAGCCATCATTGCACCCGGCAGTCATCGGCAGACCCTTGCCCAATACAGTTATGTGTTTGCGCGGTTATGCAATGTTGCTGAGGTAGAATTGCTGGCAGATGATGCTTCACCACCACAAAACGCCGCTTCGGTGGTGGTCAGCGATGTGACGTTGTATTTGCCGCTAGAAGGCATGTTAGATATTGCCGCCGAATGCCAACGGTTGACAAACGAACAAACATCTCTGCAAGACCGTTTGATACGCATTGAGCAAAAACTGGCAAATGAAAGTTTCGTCAGCAAAGCCCCGGCGGCAGTGGTGGAAAAAGAACGCGCTGCCCAAGCCGAGATTCAGGCAAGCCTAACGCGCATTAGCACCTTATTGGCATCGCTGTGTCAATAAGATAAGCAACAGCCCCTGCGTCGTCGGGGGCTTTTTAATCATATTTAGACGGTGGATTGCTGCTCATCTGTTGGTGTTTTGCGTGTATTCAGGTAGATAGAGCGCCCCGCTTGCTGCGCTTTTTTGCGAACATCTTCATCTTGGTCTTTTTCATAGACCTCTTGCAATATTGGCAGTGCTTCTTCAGCATTAAGCAACGCCAATTGTTCGATTGCATCCAAACGATTTTTGACTTGTTTATCTTTCAAGCGAGCGATGTGGTATTCAATAACACGTTGCTGAGACACGGGAATCACCCCTTTATGGCACGCGGCAGCGTAGACCGAACATTTTCTTTATTGTAAATCAAATCAGCAGTTTTCTTACCTCAAGTATACGATATTCTAACCATTTTTTGCAATATGTCGCAACATTTTCATAACAGATTCATGACGCTTGCCCTGCGTTCTACGAAATGCTCTCGCAGTCTGTGGCATGGCTTCGTATAATGCCTTTATCCGGCGTGGATTGGCTGCCACTATAGCAGCAAATTCAAGCGATTACATGCACAGTTGATAAATTCTCATTGAAATTTTATGTCTGAATCCTTCAAAATTTGTCCCATTTGTGCCGCGCATAATCACCGAGCAGCGGTGGTATGCAGCACTTGTGGCGCATCACTAAATGCGGTAGAAGCGCAATCCCGCAGTGTCCAGCAACCTGCCAACACACCCTATGATTATCGTTTTGGCGAAACGGATTTGCAGGAAACAACGCTGAAACGCACTGGACAAACCTATTTCACCATCCTAGTGACAGCATTGGTTGCCTTCATTTTGGGAGGGGCGGCTTTCGCTGTTGGGTCATCTTTTTGGAATCAGACACCGACTGCTCCCATCGTCAATACACCACTGCCCCGCCCCACGCTGAATATTCCAACAGTGACCATGGGACCACCAACCGGCACCACCACGTTTACACCACCACCAACATTGACCCCATCGCAAACACTCACACCACAACCGTGTATTCAAACCATTGTCACGGGCGATTCGCTCATAGGGGCAATCTTGCGTTGTGGACACAACAGCCGCGATATTATGCCGACAGTGATGGCATTGAATAACATCACCGATGCCAACGCTATTCAAGCAGGTTTGCAAGTGATTATTCCGTGGCCCACGCCCACCATAGACCCGAATGCTATTCCCACTGCCACACCCATAGCTGAAGGTACATCCAGCGCCAATGCAGGCAGCGGGGATGGTTTGGCATTAGACGAGTCAATTTTGGCATTTGCGCCGACAGCAACAGCAACGTTGCCAGCAGGTGTCATGTTCCATGAGGTACAGCCCAATGAAAATCTTTTGGCAATCACGAATCAGTATAGTATTGACCTCAAAGTGTTTTCGGAACTGAATCCTGAGATGGATTTTTCGCGGTGTGACCTAAGTTCAGCCTTTGGCGGACCCAGTTGCATTATCACGCTTTCGATTGGACAATCGGTACGAGTGCCAGCACCAGCACCCACCGCTACACAGATACCCACCATAGACCCAAATGCCACCGCTACACCGACGGCAACTGCGACATTTAACGAACCTGAAGCATTAAGTCCATCGGATAGGCAGTTTTTTAGTGCTAATCAATTAATTACGCTGCGCTGGCTGCCAACAGGCATTTTGGCAAGCAATGAACAATATCGGGTAGATGTTGAAGATATTACGTCTGGCACACTCTATACCGCCTTAACCCGCGATGTTTTTTTTATCATTCCTCCCGAATGGCGTGGGCAAATTGCTGTGCGGCATGACTATTTCTGGACAGTCGGCGTTGTCTCTGAGGCTGACACGAATACCGTTTTATTTCCGTCTACCCCGCGCATGTTTGTGTGGCAAGGCATTTCCCCAGATGATGAAAGTGAGTAAGCTGGCATGGCTTTTATTGTAAAATTTGGCAAGCGGCAGTTACGAGCATTTTGGCTATCAAGCGGGCTAGTTGTTTTGACAGTGTTATTAGCTGCTTGCAACATCAATACACCCGAAGCGACACCCACTGTCGAAGTGTTGATTTCAGAAACACCGACCACAGTTTCTAGCCCCACACCCACTATCACTTTAACAGCCACCGCCACAGTATCCTCCTTGCCACCGACTGCCGATGTCCCTGTGATGATTGCCTCACCCCAGTCTTTGCCGGCGCAAAGCGTGCCAACGGTACCGCCGATTACGGCATCACCCACCGAAGGTCCCTATGAGTATGTGATTCAGGCAGGCGATACGCTTTTTGGGATTTTGCCCCGGCAACCGTGGGGCTATAACGAATTTTCACCGGGTTTGTTAAACACGATTGTGCGCCTGAATAACATGCCAAGCGCCGACTTTCTGCCGCCACCCGGCACCACCTTCTTGATTCCACGCCGCACCCCGACCCCCACGCCCGAAGGCACCCAAGTTACCATTCCGGGCGGCTCAGTAGCCGGCAGTTTGTTCATTCCAGCCGGAACAACGTTTGAATGCCACACCGTCGAAGCGGGAGAAACAATTTTACGCATTTCGGATGTCTATAATGCCAGTTTGGAATTGCTGAGTACGCTCAATCAGAATCTTAATTGGACAGGCTGCCGCTTTGTAGACCCATCCGGCGGTCCCGGCTGCGGTCCCTTAATTGTGGAAGGGCAATGTGTGATGGTGCCGCTGCCAACACCAGTGCCATCGTCAACACCCACAGCATCCGGCAATGAAACCGCCACACCAACACCGACTTATGCCCCTGCTCGTCCGGTATATCCGCCAGAAGGGGCGGTTGCGCCGCCGGGGGTATTTGCCCTGCAATGGGTAAGTGCGGGCGTTCTGAAAGATAACGAAGTTTATCTTGTGGAAGTTCAGGATATAACAGCAGGAACAACTCCTTGGTTGCAGGTTACACGCCAAACAACGCTGATGCTGCCACCTTCGCTCATACCCACAGATGGACAAACGCATCAATTCCAGTGGCGGGTGGTGGTTGCACGCCAAGAAGCGGATGGCACTTATGCGTACATCGGTGGACAAGGGGGCTGGCGCAAATTCCAGTGGCAAAGTCGTTAAAAACAGTGCTGAGTGCCTAGTTCTGAGTGCTGAGTCAAGTCTAACGAATTACACTTTTGACCCAAGCGATTTTTGAAAATGATTGGTTTCACCAAATAACAAAAATCTCAGCACTTGGCACTTAATCCTTAGCACTATTTTTAATTTGCCCCTAAGCGCCCAAATTCGCGTGCCAATTGGTCGCCGCTGATATGCAGCATCGTCGGGCGACCATGCGGGCAAGTGAGGGGTGATTGACAGCGTTCTAATTGGCGAATAATCCCCTGCATCTCGGCATGAGTCAGAATTTGCCCGGCTTTAACTGACGCCCGTTTGCACACATGGCGGATGATTTTTGCCTCCACGGTTTCTTGTCCGGGAGCTTTGTCCTGTTCTAAATCCTGAATTATCCCGGCGACCGCATCAATCGGATTCGTATCCGCCAACAACGCCGGTACAGCGCGAATCACAAAGGTATTCATGCCAAAAGGCTCTACCACGAAACCGACGGCTTGCAACGCGGCTAATTTTTCTTCTAGCAACCGCGCTTCTGTAGGCGAAACATCAATCGTTTGGGCTTCTAAAGTATGTTGGGTTACGATGCCTTGCGCTTCATAGGCTTCCATGAATTGTTCATACATAATGCGTTCATGGGCGGCATGTTGGTCTATCAAATACAATCCGGCGGGACCTTCGGCAACGATATAAGCAGCACCCACTTGACCAATCACGCGCAGCATGGGCAAGGTACGTGGTTTTTTAGGTTTGCCCATGCCTTCGGGCAGTGCCGTCATATCATCATCCAACGCCGGGGCAGGCATAGAGCGATGCTGCGTGAATTGCCCCGGCTCATCCAGCGGCAAATCCATTTCGCGCTGTATTGGGGCGCTGCGTTCTGGCTGATACGGCAGCATCCAGCCATTATTTGAGTCTAAAGATTGATGCCGACGACTGCCGCGCAAGGTGGGGGTTTGTGCCAACGCGACAACGGCACTACGGACTGTCCGTTGCACTGCCACAAATACCGCCCCTGAATCCCGAAAACGTACTTCGGCTTTGGTCGGATGCACATTCACATCCACAAATTCCGGCGGCACACTGATGAGCAGCACTGCGAAAGGATGCTGCCCTTTCATCAGCAAGGTATGATAGGCTTGTGTCACTGCATAGGTTAAACCCGAATCCTGAATAGACCGTCCATTGACGAACAGAATAATGCGCGACCTATCTTTACGATTCAGCGCCGGGTCAGAAACATAGCCCCAAACTTTGATGCTGCCGGGGGCATCGCGCAAGGGGTCTTCATCAGCCACTTCGACCATCTGCCGGAAAACATCCAAGCCAAGCGATTTGACCACCACATCAGCAAGTTGACCGCTGCCCGAACTACGGAAAATTTCACGCCCATCCTGCACCAATACAAAACGCACATGGGGATATGCCAACGCATAGCGCGTCACAAACGTGGCAATCTGGCGTTTTTCCGTATCTTCCGACTTGAGAAATTTGAGGCGGGCAGGGGTATTAAAAAATAAATTTTCAATCGTGATAACAGTGCCACCGGGCGCACCGATTGCTTTTGGTGGGCGAATCTCACCGCCCTCCAAGCGAATTTGCGTGCCAGCATCTTCGGCTTCGTGGCGCGTTGTAAGCGTCACATGGCTCACTGCGGCGATGCTTGCCAATGCTTCACCGCGGAAACCCAGTGTTTCGATGCGATACAAATCATCGGCAGTTTGTAATTTGCTAGTGGCGTGGCGGGCAAACGCGAGAACGACTTCATCAGCCGGAATACCGCTACCATCATCGCTGATACGCAACCGCTTACGCCCGCCGCCCACAACATCCACATGAATGGTTGTTGCACCCGCATCAAGCGAATTTTCCAGCAATTCTTTCACAACCGATGCTGGACGTTCAACAACTTCGCCCGCCGCAATTTTAGAAACAACCTGTTCAGACAGAATTTGAATTGCCATAAGCTACTGCCCTGTTCGCCATTGGGCAAGCAATATTGGAAAGTTTCAGTTTAGTTTACACGAACAGGCGTTCAAGCGGAATTGTGTTTTTATGTATCTTCGCGTATGGCAGACAACAAGTTATCACCCGCAAGAGGAATACGGATATGGAAGGCGCTGCCCTGCCCCTCGACACTCTCGACATAAGCATCGCCCCCATGGCGCTGCGCCACACTGCGAACAATAAATAAGCCTAAACCACTACCCTTGACGCGGTTATGTTCTGGGCGACGAATACGAAAATGGCGCTGGAATAATTGACGCAAGTTCTCTGGGCTAATGCCATAGCCATTATCCTTCACCCGAATGATTAAATTCTCATTCTGATTAAGAATCGCAACTTCAACCTTGCCACCATCCGGCGTATATTTGATAGCATTATCCACCAGATTAATGATGGCACGTTCCAGCATATGCGAATCAATGTTGATAATCGGCACATCATCTGCCGCCTGATAGGTGAGGGTTAAAGCCTGTTTTTCGGCAGGTAAAACGCGGGTTTGTACAATTTTTTGCACAACTTCGGTCACATCTGCCGGAGAACGCTGAATTTCATAAAATCCGGTTTCTGGGTCATAGCGCCCGGCATCCAGAATATTTTCAACCAACATTTCCATCTGGGTCACATTAGAAGACATTTTTTCCACGAGTGCCAATTGTTTGTCGGTCAAGTTGTCCATGACACCAGCTTCCATCATGCCCAAAATACTTTTGAGAACCGTGAGGGGTTGGCGCAAATCATGGGTGGTAATGCGGACAAACTCGCTCTGATTTTGCAGCAGTTTATGGTGGCGTTCATCCGACCGGGTACTGTTGGTGACACTGATTAAACCATCTAGCAGCGCGACCAAACGGGCAGCCGTTGTGTCATCAATATCCATTTCGCGGGGGAATAATAAACACATCAGACCCAAGATATTCTTTTTTCCGCGCATCGGCATAACCAAACAACCGGCGAAATTTTCCAGCGATGCCGGCAACTGATAACTGAGGTGAATATCGCTTTCCAATGTACTCACCATCGCAATGAGGACATCATCATCAGGGATAATGGTCTCATCTAAATTTTCGGTGATAATGACTCGTGGTGCGTCGAACAGGACATAAAAGGCGCTCGTTGCCCCAGTAAGTAAATTGGCGGCACGCAGCACGGGCGGCACAACCCGGTCTAATGCCGGATTGCGGGCGATGAGATGTAACAAATCGCGCAGGAGGGTTTCCCCATCCATCATAGTATTGAGTATGCCGGTTGTCATCAGTTGCCACCTGTCTGCCGCTGGATATCTGGGTAAGCTCTAGGCACGGATTATAGTCGGTTAGAACAAGGCGGGCAAGCACTTGACCTGTAGTTGCGCCCCCTTATCTTTCATGCTAGACTTTTGCTTAATTATTATAAGGTCAAACTGGCATAAACAACCCTTATGACGGAAAAAATTCTCATTGTTGATGATGATATGGACAGCCTTAAGCTGATTGGTTTGATGCTGCAACGGAATGGCTATGAAGTCGCCGCCGCCCGTTCTGGCAGCCAAGCCTTGGCAAAGGCAGAAGCAGAACAACCCGATTTAATCATTCTGGATGTGATGATGCCCGATATGAATGGGTTGGATGTGTGCCGCCGCTTGCGGACAGGGGCAACGACCAGCCAAATTCCGATTATCATGTTCACTGCCAAGACTTTGATAGATGATAAAGTCAAAGGGTTTGAAGCCGGTGCCGATGATTATCTCACAAAACCGACGCATCCCGCTGAATTAACGTCGCGCGTAAAAGCCGTGTTGACACGCCATGCTGCGAAAGTGGGCAACCAACGGAATAATCTACGCCCGCAAGGCACCGTCATCGGTGTTTTGGGTGCAAAAGGCGGAACGGGAACAACAACGGTTGCGCTTAATCTGACGGCAGCATTACAACAGCAAAATGAACAACCTGTGTTGGCGGATTTTCGTCCTGGTATTGGTAGTTTAGGCTGGATGCCGGGCATGAAGACTGGCGGAGGAACAGGACGATTGTTTGCTTCTTCTGCCAGCGACATTACAACGCGGAGTGTGGAAAGCGAACTTATCTTACATTCGAGTGGCTTTCGGGTATTGCCTGCCGCACCCCGCCCGATAGAAGTTCAACAAGCAGTTGATGAAGAAACCGCCCGTGGCATTCTCAATCAATTACGGGGACTGGCTAGGAATGTGGTACTGGATTTAGGCTGTGCCTTGACCCCGCTGGTAGTAACTTTGTATCCTCGTCTGAATCAACTTTTGCTGGTTGTAGAGCCGAATCCAGTTGCAGTAAGTATGGCACGCGAATTAATTTTAGAAATTGAAGCCATGGGCGAAAGTGTGCAAATTCATATCGTCGTTGTGAATCGTAGCAATTCAACTTTGCAAACGCCGTGGCATGAAATTGAAAATATCTTAGGGCGCGACATTAAAGCCATTATCGCCGCCAATCCAGACTTGGCATTTCAATCGTTACAAAATGGTATTCCCATGGTCATGTTGCAACCGAGCGCCATCATCAGTGGGCAATTTGTCAAACTGGCAGAGATCATCACCGCAGCAAAAAATAATTAGAGCTAGGGCATCAATTTTTTCAAATAAAATTCTCGGTAAGGCAAGGTGGGTTAGTCCGTTAAAGAATGATAGGGTAGAATTTTTACAATGGTTATTGCCTTTGATACGATTCAAAATGCGGCTGAACTCATTCATAATGCCAAACACACCGTCGCGTTTACGGGTGCAGGTATTAGCACCCCATCAGGTATCCCGGATTTCCGCAGCCCGGCATCGGGCATGTGGGAACAAGTAGACCCAATGGCAGTGGCAAGCCTACATGGTTTCCGGCAAAACCCACAACAGTTTTATGATTGGGTACGTCCTTTGGCGCAATTAACGCTCACTGCCCTGCCTAATCCGGCACATCTGGCATTGGCAACACTGGAACATAAAGGCAAATTGCAGGGAATCATTACACAAAATATTGATATGCTGCATCATCGCGCCGGCAACAAACATGTGTATGAGTTACATGGTCATCTGCGTGAAGCGACCTGTTTGCGATGTTACAAAGTTGTGCCAGCACCACCCATGATTGAGCAGTTTTTGGTGGATGGGTACGTGCCAAAATGTGAATGTGGTGGCATTTTAAAACCCAATGTCATTTTATTTGGCGAGCAGTTGCCATATAAAGAATTGCAAGGGTCGCAAGAGGCTGCCCGCAAATGTGATTTGATGATTATTATTGGTTCATCGCTAGAAGTCGCCCCTGCAAGTGATTTGCCGTTGTTGGCAAAACGCGGCGGGGCAAAATTGCTGATTGTAAATTTAGAACCCACCATGCTTGACCGTATTGCCGATGTCGTGATTCATGCTGATGCGGCTATCACCCTACCGGCAATTCTGGAACGTTTGGAGATGTGATGTGGTAGACGCTTTCGACGCGACCTCAACGCAGGAAACAGAAGCCCCGATGACCCCGGGGGAATTGGTGATTCATTATCGTCGTATCATCGAAATCAGCCATCAACTGAGTTCAACGTATGATCATATGTCGCTGTTGAAAAAGATTGTTTCGGCAGCCCGCGAATTGATTCATACCGAAGCCGCTTCCATTTTGCTGTTGGACGAAGCTACCGGACAGCTACGCTTTGCTATGGCAAGCAATATCAAACCGCATGAGATGGAAGAAATTGCTGTGCCATTGGAAGGCAGCATCGCTGGCTGGATTGTGTCGCATGGTGAACCCCGTGTGATAGAAGACCTCAGCAAAGAACGCTCGCACTACCAAGGTGTAGATAATCGGATTGGGTTTCATTCGCGTAATTTGCTCGGTGTCCCAATGCGAACTCATAAGAAAATCATTGGTGTCATGCAAGCCATGAACAAAGAAAACAATAAACGTTTCACCGATGATGATATTATTACACTGCGAACTTTAGCCGGGCAAGCTGCCACCGCTATCGAAAATGCCCGCTTGTTTCAACAGAGCGATTTTATTGCCGAGATGGTACACGAACTTCGGACGCCGTTAGCGGCGCTCAAAGCCAGTACAACGTTGCTTCAACGCCCTGATTTGCCCGATACCAAACGCAGCGATATTATCACCACCATGCGCGGCGAAACAGAACGGTTGATTTCGCTCACGGATGATTTTCTCAATGTAGCACGGCTTGAATCTGGACGCATTCAATTGACAGTCGCGCCCTTTGAGATTAACAAATTGCTGACGGAATGCGTGGATGTCGTTCTGCAACAGGCAAATGAGAAAAATATCTCCATTGTGATTGAAGAAAATGGCTACAGTGCCGAGGCGGATAGAGGCAAAGTCAAACAAGTTTTGCTGAATCTGCTAACGAATGCTATCAAATATAATCGTCCAGATGGCAAAATCACCTTGCACGTTGAGCCTGCCCAAGAGCATGAACATCCCTTCGTGCAAATCAGCGTCGCTGATACCGGTTATGGCATTCCCCGCGAACACCAGAAAAACATGTTCCAGAAATTCTTCCGGGTTCCCACAACTGAAAATGTTGCCCGGGGGACAGGCTTGGGCTTGACCATCTGCAAACATATTGCCGAAGCTCACGGTGGACGCATTTGGCTAGAAAGTGAACAAGATGTGGGTTCGACGTTCTTTTTCACTGTGCCATTGGCGGACTGATACAGTCAATGTTTTTTGAAAAATGAGAATAAAGATGGGGGCGTGCTGCGCCCCCTTTTGCATTAACGATTAGCCCCCGGATTCCGGGGTGGTTTCGGCGGTTGCTTCTGGTGCAGGTGTTGTTGCGGTGGTGCCTTGATTGGCAGTTTGGATCGCCACAAATGCCGGACGGGCAGCATTCGCTGAATTAACCAAACTATAGTAACAGGCTTCCCCATTATTGACTTGGCAGCCATTGAGGTTGTACAAGAACATGCCACCAACAAATCCACTTTGCTGCCCAATGGCGAATGCCCGCGTGAGATAAGTGGCTTGTTCTGCTGGACTGGTGTAATTCATGAAGCGATGATCATCATCCGGTGCGACGATAGTATTGCCTTCGGCAGTTCCCCACCCAAAGCGCGTCACCCAAAAAGGCACATTACGCGCATTCTTATCGTTGGCAATTTTACGATACGCATTGATTGTTCCCAAGAAATAGAACCGTTCATTATCAAAATGCGAATCCACGCCGGGCGTTTGGGTGCAGCATACGGCATCAGGCGGATTGGCGAATCCATCGGGCTGAACCCCAATGCCATCCACCAGTGTGGCTATACCTTGGTCAAATAAGGCAGTCAGGAAAACCCGGTCATCAATGGCATTAATGCGGTCATTCCACGCTGTTGGTGCAAGTCCGGCAGAGATAATCAAGGCGGCGCTATCCGCAGCTTTAATGGCATCGCGCCCAACCTTCAACAAATCAATATACCGAATAGAGGACATCCCGGTGCTAATATCTTTCGTACCATCGGGGCGGGTTGTTTCGCTGGTATTCGGCTGAATCCAAGAACGGCGCAAATTCGGCTCTGTCCAGATTTCATATGCCTGTACTTTGCCTTTGTAACGAGCCGCTACTGTTCCGGCGAAAGCGCCAAAATCAGCCACATTATCCGGCGGTCCATACTGGGGCAAACCAAGCGCAAATGCCGTTGCACTGGGACGCGCCCAATCAGGTGCGCCAGTTAAGGTCAGCAACACTTTTAAATCGGCATTGCTAAAGGCATTTATAGCCGCATCCAATTCAGTGAAATTAATGGTGCCTTTAGTAGGTTCAATCTCACGCCAATTGATCACAATTTTCACCCAATCCACGCCAAGCTGAACAGCTTGTGTGGAGAGCGCATTCACATCTTGACCTTTGATAAACACTTCAATCCCGCGGGCAAAAGCCACACCAGTGATGGCTTGCGGAGTTAAGCCCGCGCTAGTGCTACCAGAGGGGCTAGCCGTTGAACCGCTGGTGCTGCCCGTGGCGGTGCCGGGGCGCGGCAAGGTCAAGACTTGACCCACAAAAATCAAATTAGCATTAGCCAGATTATTCAAACGCACCAATTCAGCCACCGTCGTATTGTTGCGGGCGGCAATTTTGAACAGGGTATCACCGCGCACCACCGTATATGTACCGCCCGGAACGGCAGTGACACTGGGTGTGGGTGTCACCGTTATGGTTGCCGAAGTAGTGGGCGTGGTGGTGGGTGTTCTCGGTGTAGCGGTGGCAGTGGGTGTGGCAGAAGTGCCACTGGTCGGTATCGTCAGTGTTTGCCCAGCATAAATCAGATTGGGATTGGTAATGCCATTCGCCGCTGCCAGTTGAGCAGTGGTCAAACTAAACCGTTGGGCAATCCGAAACAAGGTGTCACCAGCACGGACAGTATATTGCGTACCTGCAACTGTGGTAGGGGTTGCCGTCACAGATTTTGTGGTGGTAGGTTGTGCTGTGGTTGCCACTGCCGTCGCAGTCGCTGGTGTGGTTGCAGTTGCAGTAGCAGCAGGTTCAGCAGTATTTTCTTGTGCTTGTAACACATTTGTCATCATCAGTATCAATATCACGACAATCGTCCCAATTCGTCGCATGGGTTACTCCTTTATCTGATAAGTCATAATGAAATATTACCTTGTATGCAGCAGTTACGCCACCGCCCCATGCTATAATGGGTTAGTCTATTAGTCAGGGCATATTTTAGGCATGAAGCGAGGCAGATGTGCCACCATTATCAACACGCACCAGCGGTATTCTGTTGACAGTTATTGGATTTATTGTAGCGATTTTGGCAGGGTTATGGATAGCCACGCAGGTCAACACATTAGGGGCAAATGGAGTATTGGCAGCCAGCGGGTTCGCATTTTTGATAGCGGGCATTCCCTTATTCATGGGTTTATATCTGTATGCCCGCAGCGCCACCGCCGCCCAAGAACTGAATACAGAAATGATTCATCAACGCCAATTGATGGATTTGCTTAAAAATCACCCTTCTACGACGCTCGCTCACCTGTCATCACAACTGAATATTTCAGAAGAACAAGTGCATGACATTCTATCCAGTTTGGGACAATTGCAAATCTTTACAGGCTACCTAACGCCAACAGGCACTGTCCAACACCTAGAAAGTGCCGTTTTGCTGGCGCTAACCCGGTGTCAGCATTGCGGCACAACCCTAAAAATTCAGGTAACAACAACGGTGTGTTCCGCCTGCGGCACATACTATTATCCGCCCGAATCCCCTCAGAAGTGGGGTTAGGTATCGAGATAAGATGTTGTACGCTATAATCGAGCGAAGGGACATCCTAAACAGGAGAAATCACATGGGTTCTGATTTGTATGATCAAATTGTCAGTCAGCGTGGGTCACTGGAAAATCTGGTAGCTAAGATTCCGGGATTTAAGGGCTATCACGAAAAAAATGCCCGTCGCCAAGCTGACCGAATGCTGCGGGAGTATTTGGGGCAGCAGTTCGATGCTGTGATAGACCGGTTTGCCCGTATTGAGCGCAAAATTTTGGATGCAGGCGGGCTAAAGCACATGAGCCGTACCCGTGAAGTAAAAGACAAAATGCAGGCATACACTGAAAAAGTGAAGATGGCAGCGCCCAAGTATTCCAGCATGTTTGAAGAAATCAAAATTGATAATGATGCGCTCGACCGGATTTATGCCTTCGATGAAGCGCAAATTCAATATGTCGATAAGTTTGAAGCGGCATTGGATACATTGGAAACTGCCGTAAAAGCCGAAGAAGATTTTGGCGATGCGCTTGACGCCGTGTATGAAGTGGCAGCAGAAGCCATTGAAGTGTTTGACATGCGCGATGATGAAATTTTGCGCTTGGGCGAAAGACTCTAATTTATTTATATCGCTTTGATATGAGGAGAATCTCATGCGGATTATTGATGTCATTGACCATGTAAATGTAATGGATGATGAATTCAGTTATCGTGAGCCACAACAAGGCAGCGGTGACTGGCGCTTTGGGTCACAGGTGATTGTGGGTGAAAGCCAAATCGCGGTTTTTGTTCGCGCCGGAGAAGCCTTAGATGGACTGAAAACCGGGCGGCACACGTTATCTGTCGCTAACTTGCCCATTTTATCGAGCATCATTGGGCTGGCAACCAGCGGGCGGACACCTTTCACGGCTGATTTGTACTTCTTGAATCTCAAAGATATTCAGGTGGCATGGGGAACCAATCCGCCGATTCCGTTGGAAACACCCGGCAAAGGCATGGGTGCAGTTCTGCTCAGTACGCATGGCAACATCACCATCGCCATCACCGACCCCATGCGTTTCCTGAAAAAATTTGCCGTCGGCAAACCGGTTTGCCGCTTGGATAACATCAAAAACAATGTGCAGACCAAACTGCTCGGTGAATTAACTGTCCTATTGATGGCATCCAAAGTAGATAGCATTCCAGCCGCCAATGGTTTCTTAGGCGATTTGGAAGGTGCAGCACTCGTCAAACTCAGCGAACAATTTGAGAATGAATTTGGTATTCAAATCAAATCGCTAGATGCCAATCCTTTCCGGGCGCAACAAGTGTCGCCGGACGAACTGATGAATTATGTGAGTTTGGAAGTGTATGAACGCATCAAACGCTTAGAAATTGCTCAAGCGGCTGCCAGCAATCCCGGCACGGGCGGCTCATTGGCGGGAGCAGGGGTTGGTTTGGGCGTCGGGCAAGCCATTGGGCAAGCCATGATGAGTCCCGAACAACAGGCGATGCAACAGCAGCAGCAAATGATGCAGCAGATGATGATGCAGCAAATGATGCAGCAGATGGCGCAGAATCAACAAGGGGGGCAACAACCCGCCGCGCCTGCCCCGGCAGCGGCTCCGGCAAACCCCACGACCAAAGCCGAAGTGCAAGCTTTGATTGATTCGCTCGATATGAAATTGGCGAATGGCGAAATTTCCGAAGCGACCTACAGCCGACTTGTGGCAAAGTGGGAAGCTAAATTAAACGAACTGCCATAAAAAAACGCTGAGGGCTAACAGCATGTCTGTGTCGGAGAAGGTTTAACCACCCTCTCCGACAAGCTATTGGGGCAATCTTTAATCTTCATCGGATGAGGCATCGGGCAAAAGACCATCGGGCAAATTCACGGTGATGATGTTTGTTTCAACATTAATATCAATCAAGGTTTCACTGTGGGCAGGAAACAGCACTTCCCCATATTGTGGACTCTTCAGCACATACACATCATTTGCGCCTGTTTCCATCACATCTACCACTTTGCCCAATACCAAACCATCTTCGGTCTGTACGGTCATATCTAGCAGTTGGAACAGATAATATTCACCCGCTTCCAACGGCACAGCACTAGCAATGTCTATCATCACATGGCGTTCCCGCAGCAATTCTGCTTGGGTTCTATCGAGGATATTTTTGAATTTGATGAGGGCATAATTCTGATGAAAACGTACCGTTTCAATCTCCCACGCTTCCGGTTTGGTATCTTGCGGGTCTAGGCTTAAATAAACCCTCTCCATATCATTTAAGCGTTCCGGGAAATCAGTCATCACTGTCATGCGGACTTCGCCACGAATGCCGTGGGGACGAAGGATTTTGCCTAACAATAAATAGGCAGGTTTTTTAGGGGTATTTTTGGTCATGCGTTCACTCTGGAAAGGCTAACGATTCGATACTGGATAAATTAAATGATTGTAGTTGGAATAAAAAATCAAAAATTGCCAGTGATTTAATATGAACAAGGACACAACCGAATGGGTGTGTCCTATCATTTTACATGCAGTGGAAAAACGCTTATTCAATTTCCAGAATCACACGCCGACCCCGGTGGTCGTCTTCGGTCATTGCCCGCAGCAGAGAACGCATGGCATTGGCAACCCGCCCACTTTTACCAATCACCCGCCCCATATCCCCCTGCGCGACCCGCAGTTCAAGGATAACATTCCGCCCGGCATCGCGGCGATTCAGCGTCACCCCTTCCGGGTCATTCACAAGATTTTCCGCAATATAGCGAATCAAGTCTTCTTCCATAGGGCATTGGCTTTATCGGATTGCTTGACCGCGCAACGAGATAATTTTCAGGATGCGCGGGTCAAGAATAAATAGTTATTTTTTGTCTTTTTTCATCTTGCCTTCGCCCGCAGCGGGGGAAGGATAACGGGTGCGCGGTGAAGGCAGTGGGGCAGCAGTGGCAACGGCTTCTGCAACCAAAGCATCCACAGGTTCACCTGCCCGCAGGCGTTCATAGCGGGCGGTTGTGCCAACCCGCCGCAAAATCCCGGCAACAGCATCGCTGGGCTGGGCGCCCACACTTAACCAATACAACGCCCGGTCTTCCTGCACCACTTCGGTCGAAGGGCGGGTACGGGGATTATAATGCCCAATAATTTCAATATATTTGCCATCACGCGGGCTGCGGCTGTCACTCACGACAATCCGGTAACTCGGTTGTTTTTTCAGCCCGACGCGGGTAAGACGAATGCGAACCATGCTAACTCCTGCTTGTTGAACTAGAGACCCGGCAAATTGAGACCGGGAATTTTGGGAAATTTACCTTTTCGCAGATTGGACATCATCTCCTGCATCTGCTGATATTGTTTTAGCACATCGTTGACATCACGCAGTTCGACACCACTGCCTTTGGCAATCCGTTTTTTGCGGCTGGCGGCAGTCTTGTCTTTAAAAAGCAGGCGCGGCGTGTCGCGCTCTATGCGCGTCATCGAATTGAGAATCGCTTCGACTTTACGAATCCGCACCTCAACCTCTTCATCTTTGACCATGCCCTGCATTTGCAATTTGTTCATGCCGGGAATCATGCCCAATAACTGCGTGATAGATCCCATTTTGCGAATTTTTTGTAACTGGTCTAGGAAGTCTTGCAGCGTAAATTTATTCTCCATCAAGCGTTTTTGCAGACGGAGCGCCTCTTCCTCTTCATACAATGTCTCGGCTTTTTCAATCAGCGACATTAAATCGCCCATGCCCAAGATACGGCTGGCAATGCGGTCAGGCTCAAAAGTGATGAGGGCATCTTTGGCAATTTTTTCGCCCATCCCCATAAATTTAATGGGAACACCTGTTACTGCTCGCATTGAGAGTGCTGCGCCACCTCGCGCATCACCATCTACTTTCGTCAGGATTAAACCAGTGATACCTACGCGGTCATTAAACCCGCGAGCAATATTCACGGCTTCCTGCCCAGTCATGGCATCGGCAACGAGCAGCACTTCGGCTGGATTAGTGCGTTTTTTGATTTCTACCAGTTCGTCCATCAAATTGTCATCAATTTGCAAACGCCCGGCGGTATCAATAATGACTACGCCAGCACCAGCAGCTTTAGCAGCTTCTAAGCCGCGTTTGGCAATATCTGGTGGTGATGCTGTAACGCCTTCTTCGTGATACCCCACGCTGATTTGTTTCGCTAAGGTCACAAGCTGATGCACTGCTGCTGGACGGTAAGTATCAGCAGCCACCAGAAAGGGTTTATGACCTTCTTCCCGCAAGTAGAGGGCGAGTTTGGCGGTGCTGGTGGTCTTGCCTGACCCCTGCAAACCGACCATCATAATCACATGCGGTTTCTGACTGCCAGCAAAATGCAATCGTCCGGGGTCGCCCAAAGTCTCAATCAATTCTTCATGAACTATTTTGATGACTTGTTCGCCCGGTCTGAGCTTTTTATGAACTTCTGCGCCAATCGCCCGTTCTTTCACGCGATTGACAAAATCTTTCACGATCGGCAGCGCCACATCGGCTTCCAAGAGTGCCATACGAACATCCCGCATCGCATTGGTCACATCCTGTTCCGTGACTTTGCCGCCCTTGCCCAGACTATCAAACGTTGCTTGTAATTTCTGACTCAGACCTTCAAACATGGGGTTCTCTGACTGTAGACACCAGAACGAAAATTTTAGATGAGGGGACGGGTAACGTCAAGGTAAAGCCTTCTTAACATTTAAGCGAATCCCCTAATGATTAGGGTACACTAGCGAATGTAAAAATTGCATAATTATGAGGGCAATATTTAAAGGATTCTTGGCATGGTCGAAACCCTATCCAACTTAATGCCTTGGTTTTTTGCCGCCGCATTGGTCGCTGGCATCGTTTATTTAGTTGCCAGTTTGTTCTTAGGTGGCTTCGGCGCTGATGCCGATTTGGGGGTTGATTCAGCAGACCTTCCAATAGATGCATTGAATACGGGCGAAGAAGCTATGGGTATCGGCTGTAATGTCATCGCCGCGTTTTGCATTGGTGTTGGTTCTATGGGGCTGCTTGGCACAGCCTTTCAATGGAATTTATTGCTGACGATGTTGATGAGCTTGTTATTTGGCTTGCTCTTAGGACGTGTGATTCAGCGCGGAATGCGGTTTGTGATGCGCCAGCAAAGTAACGATTTGCTCACACCACAGCGTTTGATTGGCACCACTGCCCGCATTACCGTGAATATTCCTGCTGAACGCATGGGTGAGGCAATGGTCGAAGGTGAAGAACGCATAAAATATCCGGCAAAAAATATTGTGAATGAACCCCTGAGCAAAGGGGATATTGTAATCATTGAAGAAGTTCGTGCCGGGCGATTGATTGTTCGGAAAACCAATACATAAGACATTATTTCATAGGAGATTAACTATGGGTGGTGAAGCCATTTTGATTGTGGTCGTCGCAGTTGTTATTTTGCTGGTAGCGTTTATTGCGTTTATCATGCGCTACTATCATCAAGTGCCGCCAAGCGAGGTGCTGGTGGTCTATGGGCGTGGCGAATCGCGCATGGTCACGAATGGCGGGACATGGGTTATCCCTGTGTTTGAAAAATACAAAAAACTTAACCTCACCATTATGACTATCAAGACCGAAAAAGATGAAGTTTATACGATTAGCGGCGTGCCGATTCAACTGGATTGGGTTTCGCAAGTACAAATAGATAGCGAACAAGCCGCCCTCAAAACCGCTGCCAAGGCATTTTTAGATAAAACCCGTGATGATATTCATAATATTATCAAAGAGACGCTCAGTGCCAATTTTCGGGCGATTGTGGGGCAAATGAGCGTGGAGGCAATTCATCGTGACCGCGATGATTTTGTGCAACGTGTGCAAGATTTAGCCTCCGATGATGTCACAGCGATGGGCGTCAAAATTATTTCGATGGGGATTGAAGAAATCACCGACGGCGAAGGTTATTTGCAAGCCATGGCTGCGCCCCAGATTGCCGCTGTCAAACGCGATGCCACCATTGCCCAAGCAGAGGCAGACCGCGAAGCCCGCGTAAAAGCTGCCCAAGCCCAACGTGAAGCCGAGCAAGCAGAATTGGATGCTCGCCGCGAAATTCTGGCGCAAAAAGAAGCACTACAACTGCGCGAAGTGCAAGTGCAGCGCCAAATCGGGTTAGCACAAGCTGAATCGGAACGCGAAGTGCAGGCACAACGGGCATTAGCAGTCGAAAAACAACAAGAGGCAGAAGTCCTCATGCCTGCCCGTGCAGAACAACAGGCAGTCGCTATCCGGGCAGAATCAGAACGCAAACGCTTAGAAATCGAAGCGGATGCCCGCCGTAACCAAATTACGGTGAATGCTGCCGCCGAAGCCCAAGCCACGCGCCAACGTGCTGAAGCCGAAGCCGAGGCACGCGAGAAAAAAGGACGTTCCGAAGCGGTGGCGCTCCAAGTCTTAAAAGAAGCCGAAGCCGCTGGGCAAAAAGCTGAAGCCGAAGCGTCACAAGCAAAACTGTTGGCAGAAGCAGAAGGCATGAAAGCAAAATTGTTGGCAGAGGCGGAAGGTCGGCGGGAATTGGCGGCTGCCAGTGCTGCCGAAGGTGAAATCAATCTGCGTCAGTTTGTGATTGAACAAGTAACCCGTGCTGAAATCGAAAAAGTGAAGGCTATCGCCGAAGCGATGGGTGGATTGGGCAACAATGTCCGTATTGTACAATTTGGCGGCAATGGCAACGGGCAGGGTGGCACTGGCAATACCCTTCTGGATTTATTGATGCATATCCCAGAAGTCAGCGAGATGTTCCGTGCGAAAGTCGAGGCATTATCCGGCGATGATTTTGAGACCACCATGAAACGGGCTGCTGACTTGTTCAAATCACTCCGCACCATGGATGGAACACCGGAAATCGCCGCTGAAACGCCACAAGATGCCGCTTCGGGTGATTAACCAAAACGAAAGAGAAGGTAAACGACTGCTCAGAGTAGGGCAGTCGTTTTAAATTTTTCACACAAACTGCGACGATTCTTAATGTTATTGTTGTACAATGGTGTAAACGTTTTCCGTAAAACAGATACAGGTTGTCATACCCATGACCCATCACCCCCAAAAACAACCTGCAAAATCAGTCCGCTTTTTGATGCTGGTTGAAGAAGAATGCCGCCGTTTGGGAGGCAAATATCTTCTCACCCACGCAGAATATCTGCAAATCGTCAACTACTGCTACCGCCAGATTTATGGGACAGACCCCGTAGACGAAGATGATTTGCCAGCCAGCGTCAGTTAATTTTTCGCCTGTGATTTCTGGATAATGATGTTCCGCGCTTGTTCTAAGTTATCGGCATATTCAATCGTGTTGACCAAAAGCGGTGTTAGCTTTTTGGCGATGTTGATAATGGTTTTGGCAAACATAGTGGCGTTCACAAAAACCAATATCCCCTGATTTTTGGGCATTTTTTTGACGGCATAGCGTACCCCACTCAACATTTGTGGCGGCAGCGTTTTACTCTGCGTGCCATCAAGAATAACATGAACGGTATACTCTATTTGCGCCAATAATGCCGCTGCCTCGTCTACCATGACATGCCAATCATCCAGTGTCCAAAAATCCTCAAATGTTTCGACCAGAATAGTTTTTTCAGGATTATCCCAAGTAATCTTGATTCCCATGTGCAATATCACTCATCTGTTTTGTCATCTATTGTAGAGTCTATACCATTTTTCAAAACATGGCGGGCAGTATCAAAAGCTGCCAATAATTGAGTGAGAAAATCTGCTAAACCTGCTTGTCCGCCGCTTGTTTGCAAGACGCGCATTTCATGAATATCCGGCATATTTTGTGAAATTTCCGGCAGTTTTTCAATGAGGATACGTTGCAAATCGCGGTCATTCATCAAATTGCGAACCTCTTGATGCAGCCGAGCAATTTGGGCATCGCGTTCTTGGCGTTCAAATTGGATTTGCAAGCGAGCGCGGTCTAATTCTAGCTTGGCAATGGCTTCTTGTTGTTCGCGTTCCAAACGTTCTGTTAATGCCTGTATGGTGCGCTGATTTTCTAGGGTACCGGTTTGCGCCAGATAATCATGTTCTGCTTGTTTAAGCAGCAGATCGCGTTGCAAACGGGCTTGTTCAAGAGTGGCTTGTTCAGCGGCAAGACGTTGTTCATCAGTCATTTCACGCAGTTTTTGTTCAATTCGCAAGGCATTTTGTTGTGCTTCACTCTCTGCTTCTAAACGAGTGCGTTCTAATGCTTCTTGCTGTTCGCGTTCTAGCCGTACCAAAATCATGTCTTGCTCACGGCGGGCGCGTTCTGCTTCCAAACGGCGTTGCGATTCTTCAGAAACGAGTGTCGTTTCTTCTTCCAGTTGGATTTGCTGGCGGCGGGTGGTTTGCTCGCGGGCAAAACGTTTTTCTTCTTCTTCTAGCCTTACTTGCAAGCCTTCGGTCTGTTTATTTTGTTTGATGCGTTCAATTTCGACCTGTACTTCGGCTTCGCTGGTTTCGGTAACTTTGCGCGTATCGAGTTCACGGGAGCGAATTTCTTCTTGCATTTGCAAATAACTTAGGCGAGCCGATTTTTCTTGCTCATGCCGGAACGGTGCTTGCAAATTCTCCCACAATCGTTGTGAACTGACCCGTGCTTCTTTGATTTGCACCGTAACGATTTTGATACCAAGTCCTTCGCCACCTTCCCCGGCAATGCTCTGGCTGCGTCCTTCGGTGACTTCGCTCAGGCGGCGAGTGAGTTCTTCGATGATAAGAGCTTTATCCGTGAGGACTTCCTCAACGCCCATCGTTGAAATTTTATCTTTGATAGCCGCTTCTGCCTGTTCGCGCAGTTGGGCGTTCACAATGCCTAGGGGGTCGCGTGGGTCAGAAATATCCAGTTTGCGATATGCCACCGAAAACTCGCTGATTTGCCACTGAACATATGCCAGAACATTGATGCCCTGTTTTTCGCTGGTGATACAATTGGCAACCACGCCAATGGTTTGCATTGCCGCTGGAACAACCAGATAAGCGTCCGTCGCCGGGTTATAGCGAAATGATACGCCTAGCCCTAATGTCACCGGTTCTTGCCTGCCTAGGCGCGTATGCACCACATAAGCATTCGGTGGCACTACGACGCGCTTCCAGAACCAAAAGCCGGTTTCACGGACTTGAATCGGCTCTTTTTCCAGTTGTAATTCTTCCGAAGTTTTGAAGCTAGAGTCGATGTAGCTCATGGTCTTTTTTGCCTGCGGTTGTAAAGTGGATGGGGCGGGAGACGGAACAGAAACAGGTTTGGCGATTGGTTGTGGTGGTGCTTGGCGTAAGCGGGTATTTTGAAAACCACCCACTAAGACACCGGGGGCGGCTCTCTCCGCAAGTTGTTCTTCGCTAACAAACAATCCATCGTCAATGGCAACATAATCATCGGCAAAAGCATCCCGGCTTAAATTTTGTTCCGGTGCAGGCGGGATTGCCGAGGTAACTTCCGTTATCATATTTTGCTGCCGGAAGACTTCAGCGGCGGCGGCGCGTTTATTGCGCTGGCTCATAAAGCTTATTCCCCCTAATAGGCAATGCGCTGATACACATATCAGCGTAACATATTTTTAAACGTTATGTGGAGTAATTTTGTTCCAAATTTTTCTACGGAAATTGCCCGCGATAATAACTTTCTGGCACGGTTAAAGGCGCGTTTTCGACACTCTCGACAATGCTCAACCAATCACCTGCATTGCGTGGCGGCGTAAAACCATAAATTTCATCGAAACTGGTACGGACAATATGCACGCGAATCGTCGGCGTGGACGCATTTTCAAAACGATTTTTAGCAGGTGATGTAAAACCGCCTAACCACCGGAACAGAAACACATCAGCGCGACTATTGCCATATTCAGGAATCTCTACCACCCAATCAGGAATACGAATATTGCCGTCACTATAGCGTTTTTGATAGAACTGGTCGGTAATAGTCTCATCCCACCATTCCCAAGGGGCGCTGTAAAACGATTGCCCTCTGCCCCCATAGGTATTCACAAACGCCACAAACGGGAAATCATAGCGGGCATCGCTGATTCGGCGCGATTGAATCACCCATTGTCCATCTCCAGTTTGGCGTTCATTCATCAGAGCAATCGTTTTAAATACCACGCGGTCATTTTCCATGAGGGTCACAGTGCTGGTGGGCTTGTGAACGACAATATGTTTCGTGGGTGGTTCTTCCCAATCAAACACTTGGGGTATTTCGGCGAAAGCAGTGTCATCTACAACATATAAATCACTCAAACGCAGATACGCGGCAGCACCATCAAAAATCGTGTCGTTGGCATTCCAATCGAGTTTTGCCCAAGTGTCATTTTCCAGCGTGAAGCGCACCAATGCTCCTTGATGAATGAGTGCCGCTGGAAATGCCATATCACCGCGATAAGGATTATCGAGTTGGGGCGCGGTGTCATCGGGTGCAGTAAAAATTTGGACTCGTTCTGGTAACACAAAGCCATAATTGAAGCGGTCAGGCTGTGCCGTGCCGGCAGGAAAATCGCTAAAATCGGGTTGAGGCAGTGTTTCCGCTGTGATGTATTCATGGTCAAATGTTGCTAAGGCTTGGTAGACCCGGCTCAATTCCGTCGGGTACGATGTGCCACGTTCCCCGGTGGAAAGCATTGCAATCACCAAATGCCCGCCATCGAACAACGGAATCACAATCGTCTCTGTGAGTGCCGCCGTGCCAATTTCGTTAGGTCCCAAATAGCCATACTTGCGCCATGTGCCAAGATTGTGCGAAATTTTATCAAATGTCGTGGGATACAATGGGTCATTCACACTCATAAGATAGCGCACGGCTTCGGCGGCGGCTACCATTTGCGGCGTGGCATCGGGCATAAAGGGAATATTGGCTATATATTCGGTAGCAAGCGCAGTATCGGCAGTCGTGTAACGATTAATCACCGGAACACGCGCCCCCCGCACATCTACATAGCCATTTGGATTCCGCGACCCCGGCGCATAGCGTTCATCGGTTTCAAACGGCGTAGACATATTGCCGAAGCCCCACGAATAAATGCCGCTGATGTCACTGATGCCAAAAGTGGTTTGCATCCAATCATTAAATTTTTCAACCCGATTGCGGTCACTCTCGATGCGGGTGGCAGCATCTGCCAAGACATTGCCCGTTTTGGTATTGTTGCTATAGATGACCATGCTGTAAACATTATCAGCGTAAGCAAATTCCCATTCGTCCTGCGGCGTGTTCATGAAGTAATAATACGCGGCGAAAGTTTTAAATGTGCTGGCAATAGCGTAAAGTTCTTGGTCATTGTAACGCAGGCGATAGAGGAGTTGTCCCTGATTATTCCAGCGCGATGCGACCAACCCCATCTCTTTCTCGCGCAGCGCAATGTCGAATGCTTCCAGAATAGCTTTTAACGCTGTTTGCTGTGGTTCCTCTAATAAGTTTTGATTAACTTCTAAAGCGCCTTTTTCCAGCGATAGAATCACAGTTGCATTTTCTTCTTGAGCATAAACAGGCAACACGACGAGGCATATCAGCAGCCATAACCATAAACCAGCACGTTTCAACGATGCTTCTCCTCAATACATTAAGATTAAGATGATGAATTCAACAAAAAGTGTGCCATGCGCGGCACAAAATCAGTTAAGCGAGAAAAGTGTTCGGCAAATATTTCTTTGCCTTGCCCGATAATAAGCGTGGGAACATCATTTTCGGTATGATGGCGGTCACCAATGTGTTCCATATTGCCATGGTCGCTGGTGATAATGACTAAGCCTTCACTATCTTCCCATGTATCCAGGATGCCCTGCACCACACCATCGAATATTTCTAATAATTCCACACCTCTGGCAAAGGTTCCCCGATGCCCAATGTAATCTGTGAACCAATGCGAATGAAAGGCAAAATCATACTGACGCGAAATTTCGACCATCAAGCGCCCGGCGACTTGGGGGGTATATACAGGTGTTGTATCGAGTTTGAGATGTTCGCGCCATGCATACCCTGTCCATTCTTCGGTCATGGCGCGTTCTGCGACCACATCCTCAATGGTAAACAGCGATTGTCCGGCAGCGATAGCCGCTTGTTGGATGCTGGAGGGCAAGGTTTTTCCACGCGCAATTTCTGCCAATAGCCCCGGTGGATAGGCACTGATGAGGGCGGCTTGTTTGCCATGCCGTTTAACTTGCATGAAAAAATTATCTTCACTCAAAATCGAGCGTGTTTTTTCATCCGGTTTAGGTCCATAGTGCCTGCCAATGAGTTCTGGCACATTGCGTCCGGTCAAAATCGCGGCTTGCGATGAACCACTTTGGGGACGCCCCGGTACACCCAAACGCGGGTCGGTGGGGATGAACATGGATCTATCACTGCTTTGTGCGCCAGTATCGCGCAACCAACGTTTGCCATTCGTCAGCCCAATTAATGCGGGCATATGCGCCACAGCAAACGGGTTAATGCTGGGGTCGTCATCCCCAAGCCCAATGCCGTCAACAAAGATAAACAGGATATGAGTCATGATTGGGTAGCAAGCACAAGGTCAGTGGGTGAAGGAGGTAAATGGGAACGCCAGACTTCCTCACCACGAGGATTGAATAAGATAAATTCCGGGGTAAACGAAAATACCAGTTTGCGGCGTAAATCGCGCCCGACACTGGAATGAATATCAATCCGTAGGATATTAAACTCGTTTTCAATATCGGTGGTGATGTCTGTTATTATCGGCTGCAATGCCAGACACCCCGTACAATAATTGCTGAAAAATTCCAAGAATGTCGGTTTGCCATTCTGCACGATTCGCAGTGCGTCATCGGCACTGTTGAAGCTATCGCCAGAAGGACGCAGCAGTAAAAATGTTCCCAATGCTATTCCGGCAATCATCACTTGAGCAGCAATGACGGTACGCCAACGCAAATGCAGCCCATGCCGCAGCAACCAAACCGTTGCGGCAATGATGACGGCAATAATCATCGGATATGAAAACTGGTTAAAAATGTTCATAATATGCGAGTATCAATCGTCAATGTTAATGTCCTGCAAAAATGGGTTCAGTTGGCGTTCTCTGCCAATGGTGGTGATGCCCCCATGCCCGGAGAGAACGCGCACATCATCGCCGAGAGGCAGCAATTTTTCTACAATCGAGCGCAATAATACCTGAGCATTGCCACCGGGTAAATCGGTTCTGCCCACACTGCCCGCAAATAGGGCATCACCACTGAATACAATTTTATGCTCGCGCATGTAAAAACTGAGATGTCCCGGTGCGTGTCCGGGCGTATAAAGTGTTTCGAGTGTTATCCCATCCAGTTCAATCATTTCTGGGTCGCTGGTGAGCAATCTGTCGGGCGTAGCGGCTTCTGGAAATTGTTCCATGCCAAACATGCGCCCTTGCTGTGGCAGGCGTTCCAACCATGGGACACAATCAGCATGAATATAAAAAGGCGCACCGGTGAGTTCTTTCAGTTCCTTGCTGGCAAGCACATGGTCAAAATGAGCATGAGTCGCCAGAATCAGTTTGATTGTCCAACCCGAGTCTTGCGCTGTTTTGTACAACAGCGGTGCTTCTGCCACCGGGTCTATCAGCACCGCCGATTTAGTCTCGGTATCGCCAATGAAATAACAATTGGTTTGGGCAATGCCCAATGTGATGGATTTGATTTCGAGGGTCATTATCATTTCTTTCAAATGATTGCCGCGCTGCGACGGCGCAAAAACATCAGCAGCATATCACGAACTTCGGTCATTCTCAGCAGCAGCGCCGCCATAACAAATGCAAATGCCCCGGCAAGCGCCTGAATCCCGATCTGAGCGACAGTAAACAATAATCCTCTATCCGCTAAACCAAGCATTGTCCACCAAAATTCGATGCCAATCACCACCAGCGCCATGACCAAACTGGCTGCCAAGGTTTTTAACAGCGTTTGTGCCAATTCATTCTCGTTAATGCCGTGCCAGCGGCGGCGCAAAATCCACATTAAAATACCAACTTCAACGGCTGTGCCGATGGTATTTGCCAGCGCCACACCACCCACATTACCCTTCACACTAGCAAAAGTTAAATTGGGCAATTGCATTCCGGCGGTGTTCAACACGCCATAACTTTCGACACGCGCCACATCGCTGAGGGCAAATGCCAGCCCAACATTGACGGCAGCACCAATCAGTGCCGCCCATAAAGGCGTGAGCGTATCTTTATCAGCGTAAAAACTACGAGCGACAATTTCTAACAACGAATGCGCGATAATGCCCAAACTAAACGCTTGCAAGGTGGCAAACACCAATGCCGAAGCTGAAGCATCAAACGCGCCCCGTTCCAGCAATTTCAGCAAAGGTCGCCCAACTAAAATCAGCCCGATTGCCGACGGAATGCTGGCAATCAGAATAAATTTTAACGCGCCCGACATAGCGTTACGTTTGCCCGCCGCATCACCCAACGCACTCAGCGCCGCCAATGTGGGAAAAATGACAATACCCATTGCCGTGCCGACTAATGTTTGCGGGATTTGCATCAAGCGCCATCCCCAATCCAATGCCGAAACAGCCCCCACCCCTAAGCGTGACCCGATATTGGTCATGATGAGCATATTGAGTTGGAATGCGCCCAACCCGGCAACACGCGGCAGCATCAGCCGAATCACTTGCCACAGCATCGGGTCTTTAAAGCCCAATTCAGGCAACCAACGGGCGCGATAATGAATTAATCCGGGGATTTGGATACCCAAATGCAGAGCAGCGCCCAAAACCGCGCCTAATGCGATTCCCGTTACCCCAAAGGGCTGCAATAAAAAGACCACCCCTAGCAAAATGCCCACATCAAACATGATGGGCGCGAGTGCAGGCAGCAAAAAATGGTTGTGGCTTTGCAAAATCCCCATACAAATGCCGCTGACCGAAAAAATCAGCGTACTTACCAACAAGATTCGCATCAAGCCAACGGTCTGTTCAACCGCCGCCGCATCAAAACCGGGGGCAACAATATTCTGGACGAGCCAAGGGGCGGCGATAAAAGCCACCGCACTCACCAGCAAGGTGGTCGTAAAAATCGTATTGATAACGTGGCTTGCCAAATGCCACGCACCAGATTTATCGTCTTTTGCCAGATAACCGCTGAAAATCGGGATAAACGCAAATGCCAGCGCACCGCCCGAAATCAACGTAAAAATCTGTTCCGGTAAACGATTCGCCGTAACATAGGTATCCCATTCTGTGCCAACGCCAAATACTTGCGCGATGATGACGGTTTGCCCTAAGCTAATGGCTTTGGCAATTCCAAACGCGACCATCACAATCAGCGTAGACCACGCCAATTGGCGCGTTGAGCGTTTCATTTTGCCATCATCGCTCAGGGGAATATCGGCAGGCGGCATATTGGTCGCAGTCATAGGCGTTATGTCCCTTGCCGGAGGGTGTCTAATGCCGTTTTCGCGGCAACATAATCCGGGTTATAGCTGAGTGCCTGTTGAAATTCGTTGATAGCCTCTTGGGTTTTGCCCTGCGCCATATAAACGCGCCCGCGCCAATAGTAGGCTTCTTCCAGTTCAGGCGCATTAATCAGTGTGCTTTGTGCCAAACTTAGCACATCTTCGTAACGCCCCACTTGATAATATGCCTCAAAGGGTCCGAACTGATACCAATACATGCGCCAGGGCATGGTACGGCGGCGGGCTTGGTCAAAAGCATTCGCAGCTTCTTGATAGCGTTCTAGTTTAACAAGTGCCGTCCCCATGTTAAACCAAGAATGACCATCTTGAGGATTTTTACGCGCTTCTTCTTGGGCGATAGTAAAGGCATGTTCAGCGGCAGTCTTTTCTTCGGCACGATTGCCCAAAAGGGTTTTTAATTCGGCTTCGCGGTCTTGCGAATAAACCACAATAAAAGTACGGTTAAAATGCTGCCAATCCACATCAAAAGCATTATAGGCGATGGCAACCCCTTCGCCCGCTGTACCGACCCCTTGGAAACTATCAAAAAAATAGAGGCTGGCAGTCAAATCATCATATGCAATCAGCGCCCGATAATGCCCTAACCAATCATATGCTTCAAACCTAGCACTGGTTTCCACCACCACTGGAAATTTGCGCGAAATCAATGTCTTCAGCAGTGTCAAATCGCCACCAATGCGATAAATTGCGCGGACACCCGTTTGCGAATTAACAAAATTCACCAACTCGGAGGGGCTAACATTTTTATCTTCGCGGTTGGGCTTTAAATATTGCGCGGCATATTTTTGGTCTTCTTGCCAGCCATAATACGATAACGCCATCGTAATTGTCGCGGGACCACAGTTGTTCCATGTTTGCTGCTGATGCACCAAGCCAAAAATGCGCTCGGTGACGGGTAATGAAATCGCCACACTTGCCGATTGATTGGCGGCAAACGAGGCGGGAGTGATGGCTGACGAGTTGGACGATGAACTATCGGTGGTTGCGGCTGGCGATGGCGTCCATGTCGCCGTCAATGTTGGTAATGGGGTCGCTGTGGCAGGTGCAGTGGTTGCAAGAGCCTTTGCCGGAGTTGCGGTGGGTGCTATGGTTGCGACTGCTGGTTCATCGGTAAACAGCGGCATATTCAACAAACTCAGCGCATCCTGCTCAGAAACGCCGCCCGGCGTGACCGTCGGCAGCGCCCCCCCGATAGGCGTAGGTTCACGATATAAAAATGTTTCCATAAAAGGCATGGCATCTATCACACGCTGCTGCTGCCCGCTGCTGAGAATGTTGTTAAAAATCACATAACCTGCTACCAAGCCCAAAATGACCATGACTGTAAAACCAATAACGCCGTACAACAAAATTTTGGGTGGGGCAGAAACACTCTCCTCACTTTTGAGTCGGACGGGGCGTAAATTGGGTTGGGTATCGTGGGGATTTGTCATCCGTGATTATTCCTATACTAAACAACCAGATTTGTTCTTAATGGTGCCGATAACGACAATTAAAATCATAAAGACTGTGGCTATTATCTCTAAAAATGACATAAACGCGAGTCTCTTGCCCGACGCTTGCCCTGTTTTTGCTCCCCTATCCTGATTTACAATGCCCCGCGTTTTTCCATGTTATCGAATGATGTGAATTGATGCGAAAGTATCACAAGCAGGTATTGGTGGGCTTTATGCTCACGCTCGGTCTCTATATTGCCTATGTTATCTTGGCAGATGGACAGGCATATGTGAATGGCACAGATGGCGTGTTGGCAACCCTCGCTGGATTTGATTGGCGTTTGCTGCCACTACTCATTCTCAGCCAATGTGGGGTAATGCTGTGCCGCTTTGTGGAATGGCAGTTTTACATGGGCATTGTGGGGGCGCGGCATAAGATGTCTTGGCAAGATAGTGCCATTATTTTTATCGCCTGTTTTGTGTTGGTCGTGAGTCCGGGCAAAGTCGCGGAATTGCTCAAAACGGTCTTTGTCAAAGCGAAAACCGGCGTTTCTGTGGCAAAAACAGCACCAGCAGTAGTTGCCGAGCGTGTGATTGATGGTATTGCCGTAATTTTGATGATGGTGATTGCCTTGTTGTTCGCAGGTGAAGCGTTAAATTTGGGGACTTATCAGGGTGTTGATTATCAAGCCTTGAGTCGTGGGTTGGTGTTTTCTTCGGCGGCGGTGTTGTTATTCGGGCTAATTGCAATTCAAATTCAACCACTGGCAAATTTTTGTTTGCGTATCATTGCGCGGACGCCCGTGATAAAACGGCTGCATCGCCCTTTGGTGACGTTTTATACCAGCAGCCGCACT
This sequence comes from Anaerolineae bacterium, assembly GCA_022842885.1. GTDB lineage: Bacteria > Chloroflexota > Anaerolineae > Aggregatilineales > Phototrophicaceae > JALHOR01. The sequence goes on along the minus strand of JALHOR010000022.1, from coordinate 20,092 downwards.
ATTTTTTACTGGCGCAATGTGTTGGTTGCCCTAGTACCCGGCACAGGGGTATTTTTATGCAGCACAGTATGTTTTATCTTGGTGCTGCACGGTTTTGGTTTAGAGATAACACCTGCGTTGTGTTGGCAAGCATTATTCATTGTCGGCGTGACTTCGGCAGTGGGCGCATTAAGTTTTGTGCCGAATGGAGCAGGCGTCACTGAAGCATCCAATTTGATTTTGTTATTGGCAATGATTTCACCCGAAAATCCGCTGATGACCCCGGCAGTCGCAGCGGCGGCAGCATTGCTTCAGGGATTTTTCCATAAGTGGTTTCGCGTATTGGTTGGCTTGGGCGTAACGCTCATTTTCCGACAGCGTTTATTTGCCGAAAATCTTGAGACTATCTTGGCAGAAACGCAGCCTGAAGAAACAGAACGCACCGCGCAAACCCAATTGGCAATATAAAAAATTATTCCTGCGGAGGCGTGTTCAGCGCGTCATAAGCGGCACTCAACGCAATACCGCCGATACGGGCAACTTGGGTCACATCATCGGTATCTTCTAAGACGATAGCGATAGCGACCCCTTGCCCATTATCTAACGTCACAAAGCCAATAAACCACGCTTGGATGCCTTCACCGGAATATGCCAGCGCCGTATGTCCACCCATATTCATGCCGGGCATATGGGCTTTTTCGGCGGCACCTTGCTGAACATTCGCCAGCATCAAATCACGCAATTGTTGGGCAATCGCTTCGGTCAAAATCGGGGTCGAACTACCCATCGTTGGCGCAAGTTGCCAATCCGTTGCCATCGGTGCGCGGCTTGCCAATAGTGCCACTGGTATAGGCATATTGCCAGCATTCAACATGGCAGCCGCAATGCCGACCATATTCAACGGATTGACGGTTTGCCTGCCTTGCCCAAGCGCCTGCGCCAACGACGAATTGTTGGTCGCTTCTGGTGTTATTTCTGGCGTGGCTTCGGGCAAAACCGTTGGGGGGAGTTGCGCCACAAAACCGGGCAGCGTCATGGGTTGTGCCAGCCGAAATGCCGCAAAAATATTCTGGATAGTGGCTTCGTCCAGTTGGTTTGCCAATAACCCAAACGGACGCGGGCAACCATAGGCATACGCCTGAATAAAATCCAAGTCATTTTGCGGCGGCTCAATTGCACAAGTGAGGCGGGTTTTCTCTAGTATAACCGGCTGGTTCGCATCAGCGGTCAGGGTTGTCAACGGGTTGCTGCTCAACAACAACGTTGCCATTAGCGGTGTTTGCAGCAGTCCGCCCGGTTGATATTGCCCCTGCAAAACACGATTAAAAAAAGGATTGCCAGGCGCTTCGATGAGTGTTTCCCAATTGGCATTGAGAGTGTTCGGGTTATAGGTGGGCAAACTTGCCATAGCCAGCACTTCGCCCTGTGGCACGCTAATAATGACACCTGCCCCTCGGTGACTTCCCATTGCCGCCACCAGTTCGCGCTGTACCTGAATATCCAAGGTCAGCCGAATATCCGACCCCATTTGTGGGCGATGTAAAAAATCACGCTCAAAAACCGTACCCCAATTGATGGGCAATGTATCGCCGCGTAACAGCGCATCATATGCGGCTTCTGCGCCCCCTGTGCCATAACGTAAGCTAAAATAACCTAGGGCGCTGTATGCCTCTGGGTACAAATATTCGCGTTTTAATTGTCCAGTATCGGTCAAAACCGATTGTACTAATAAAGTTGCATTGCGGTCATAAATGCTGCCACGCCGAATCGCTGCCTCATCTTCAACCAGACGGGGATTATCTTCGCGCTGTAAAATGCCTTCCGTGCCGCTGATGCCCCAATAAGCGGCGGCAATCGTGACCAACAGCAGTGCCGAGAGCAAGCCAAACAGCAGGCGGTTAATTTCGCGGGTGAAATCAGTCATGTGGAGCGCACCTCTGCCGAAAGGCGCAGCAGCAGCCCCGCCAATACAAAACTCATCAACAACGAGCTACCCCCGTAACTTAAATATGGCAGGGTCACGCCCGTCAGCGGCACTAATTTGAGGACACCACCCATAATCAGCAAACTCTGAATGCCAATCAAACTACTTAAGCCGGCTGCCAACAACCCATAAAAAGGGCGTTCCTGATGCGCCGCAGCAATTCTCAATCCGCGTGTCACTAATAGCGCGATACACACAATCACGGTGATAACGCCGAGCAAACCCCATTCTTCTGCTACCGCCGAGAGGGCAAAATCCGAATGCACTACCGGAATATAATCCGGCGACCCTTGCCCGACACCCTGCCCAAAAATACCCCCCGCGCCAAATGCCATCAAACTTTGCACAATTTGGTAAGCGCGACCATCAGCTTCCAACCAAGGATTCAGCCAAATATCAATGCGTAAGCGCACCACACTAAAGCGTTGATAGGCAACGAAGGCTGCCATGATGGTTAAACCAATGCCACTGAGGATGATAAAGGTTTTTCCGGTGGCGACATATAACAAAATCAAAAACACGGCAAAAAATATCAATGCTGTGCCTAAATCTTGCTGCCATAACAGTATGACCACACATAGGCTCCACATCAGCACAATGGGTCCCACAATGCGCGGCGATAACCAAGCAAAGCGCCCGGCGAAACGACTCATTTTATTATCTGCCCTCAGCGACAGATATTGTTCGCTCAGATAGCTTGCCAAAAATGCGACCAGCATAATTTTGAGCGCCTCTGATGGTTGGAAAAAAATATTGCCAATCCCCAACCAGAGTTCAGGTCCAAAACCCGATGGATTGCGCCCTAACAAAATCGTGCTAATCAGCAATATCAAGCCGGAGATGAGCAGAATATAGCGGTATATCCGCAACCAGCGCAGCACCTGCGGAAAAATCGCCGTAATCAGCAATGCCACCAATGAAATGATAAGCCAGACAGTTTGCCGGTCTGCAAAAATGGGTGCAAGCCGATCAATCAGGATTAATCCCCACCCACTCAGGAGCATCACCACCGGAAATAACAACGGGTCACGGCGCGGCAAATAACGATTTAATATCAAATGCCCACTGACTGCACAACCCAACCATGTGACAAAATGCAGCCAATGACCAATATTCGTATCTTGCAGGAGTGCTAATCCTAGAAAATTCACACTCAAAAAAAAACCTGCCAACAACAATAAGCCACGCTCTATCCGATTGTGGTTGATGGCTGTTTGCTGCTCAATGATGGTTAGGCTGCTGGTCAAACCCAATGCTCGTTCTTCATAACGGCTATAATTGGCACAACCATAATGAAAGTGTCAGAAAATCACAATCCCAGAACGCGGGCAAGAATCGGGCGCAATTGTTCGATGCGTTCCACAGGCATTTTGTCATGGGCAGTCATAATCGCGCCGTTTAATGCCGTATGTGCTGGACATGTTGTATATTCATCGAGATTTTCAACGGCATAAGCGATTGCCTGCTGTGCCAATTGAATATTTTTGTTGAACGTTGCAATGACCATTTCGACTGTTACAGGTGCTTCTGAGTCATGCCACGAATCATAATCGGTGATATGTGCCATCGTCGCATAAGCAATTTCAGCTTCGCGGGCAAGAAACGCTTCGGGCGCAGTCGTCATACCAATAATATCGCAGCCCCACGCCTTAAAAATGCGGCTTTCGGCACGGGTGGCGAAGCGGGGTCCATCTTCTATCAAAAATGTGCCAGTGCCATGTCCCGTTCCACCAGAGACTCGCACTGCCGCCATCAATAACCCGCGAAGATAGGTATCGTAAGGGTCAGCGACAGACACATGCGCGACGATGCCATCTTCAAAAAAGGTTCTATCGCGTTTGCCAATCGTATAATCAAATAACTGGTCAGGAATCACGATATGCCCCGGCGCAAAATCTTCTTTAAGCGACCCGCAGGCATTCACCCCCAAAATAAATTTCACACCCAGCGATTTCAGCGCGTAAATATTGGCTCGCTGTGGGATACTTTCGGGAGAACGCACATGCCCTTCCCCATGCCGGGGTAAAAATGCCACTCGTTTGCCGCGTAGTGTGCCAATCATCACATCACCAGACGGTTTGCCAAAAGGTGTGGTGATACTGTGGCGGGTGATGTTTGTAATTTCGGGCATGTGGTACAACCCAGAGCCACCAATCACGCCGATGCTGACTGTTTCTGTCATGATATTATCTTTCGTATTGGTCTTTGTTCATGGTAACAGAGGAAAATTATAACTAAAAATCATATCCAACATCTTTGTAAAATTATTTTAAACGATGTATCATTTTTGAATAGTTCAATCATCAATAGGGAGATACGCATGATACCTGAATCGGGCAGATGGGACTATCCCCCAGCAAAAACCGTTGAGGTGGTAGATGATTTTTTTGGTACCGCCATCGCTGACCCATATCGGTGGCTGGAAGATGCCGACGATGCCGAAGTACAAACATGGACACAAGCCCAATCGGATTTTGCGCGAGCGTATCTGGATAAACTGGCGGGGCGCAACATCTGGACAGACCGTTTGACGGAACTTTGGAATTTCCCACGTTATTCCGCGCCGAATCGGCATGGTAATTTTTTATTTTTTACGAAGAATGATGGCTTGCAGAATCAGCCTGTTTTGTATGTGCAACCCGATGGCGAAGCAGCGCGGGTATTGCTTGACCCCAATACCCTCAGTGCCGATGGCACCATTGCACTGGTGGATACTGTGCCGTCCAAAGATGGCACGCTGTTGTTGTATGCCCTTTCGGATGGGGGCAGTGATTGGCGCACATTTAAGATTCGGGATGTGGCAACTGGACAAGATGTGTCCGATGTGATTGACAATGTGAAATTTTCATCGGCATCGTGGCTGCCCGATAATTCGGGGTTTTTCTACAGCACTTTCCCCAAAGCTGCTGATGATGAAGGCGAAAATAATCAAAATGTCTATCATCAGTTGTATTTTCATCAAATGGGGACACCGCAGCACACCGATGAAATGGTCTATGAACGCCCCGACATCAAAGGCTCGATTTTTGGTACTTGGTTGAGCGATGATGGCAAGTATCTTGTGCTGTATGTTGGCGGCGATTCCGTTTCCAACAATCGCTTGTACTACCACAAACTCGGCGGGAGTGAAGGCTTTGTGCCGCTGTTCGATGCGTTGGATGCCGCATATTATTTTCTCGAAAATGGCGATACCACATATTATATCCAGACGACGAAGGATGCCCCGCACACACGTATCATTGCAGTGGATTTGCAAAAACCAGACGAACTACGTGACCTCGTGCCAGAACATGAAGATACCATTGCCTTCGCTTCGGTTGTGAATCAGCATGTGGTCGTGGCATATATGAAAGACGCCTATCATCAAATTAGAATTTATGATTTGCACGGCAATTTTGTTCGGGATGTGCCACTGCCTACCATTGGTTCGATTTTAGGTATTGCATCTGAGCCAAGTGACAAAGAGTTTTTTGTCACATTTACTTCATTTTTATACCCACCCACCGTGCTGCGCTATGACTTTGCCTCGAATACCTTAACCCCATTTTTCCCGTCAGAAGCCAAATTTGACCCTAGTGACTATCTGACAGAACAGGTCTTTTATGCCTCCAAAGATGGTACTCAAGTTCCCATGTTTATCACGCGCAAAAGAGATTTGGTGCTGAACGGCGCTAACCCGACGATTCTGTATGGCTATGGGGGTTACAACATCAGCCTGACGCCCACATATATCAATTGGTTGCCAGCATTTTTAGAGCGCGGTGGGGTGTATGTGATAGCAAATTTGCGCGGCGGAGGCGAATATGGCGAAGAATGGCATCTTGCCGGGACGCTGGAACGCAAACAAAACACCTTTGATGATTTTATTGCTGCTGCGGAATGGCTGATTGCCCAAGGCTATACGTCGGTAGCAAAATTGGCAATTGAAGGCGGCAGCAATGGCGGTTTATTGGTCGCGGCGTGTATGTTGCAGCGTCCAGAATTATTTGGCGCGATTTTGTGCCATGTACCAGTGATTGATATGCTGCGTTTCCAACATTTTACCGCTGGACGGTATTGGACGCCTGAATATGGTGATGCCAATTCCAGCAAGGAGCATTTTGAGTTTCAGGTTGCGTATTCGCCGCTGCACAATATTCAGCCAGAAAAAGCCTATCCACCTTTGCTGATTATGACCGCTGACCACGATGACCGCGTTGTGCCGATGCATTCCAAAAAATTTGCAGCCGCATTGCAAACGGCAAATCCACATAATCTCACCCTGCTCCGCATTGATATTCGTGCTGGACATGGTTTTGGCAAACCGACGGCACAACTGATTCAGCAGCGCGTAGATGTATTGGCATTTTTGTGGGATTTGTTTGGATTAAAAGATGAAGGTCTAGGATAGCGCCAGCCGAAAACTGGTGCTGCCGATACTAATCATGTCGCCATCGGTGATGATAATCGGCGTGGTAATGGGGTCGCCGTTGAGCAATGTGCCATTGCGACTCCCTTTATCCTCCAACCACCACTGCCCATTGCGTAGGATAATTTGAGCATGTTCGCTGCTGGCAAACGTATCTTGAATCACAATATCATTGGTGGGGGCGCGTCCGATGGTGGTGATAGGCAATAATGGATGTCTTGCCCCGGTTTCGGCGTAAATATTTTCAATTTGGGTCAGCGCCACAAGCTGCCCATAAATACGCCGATTGACATGGACTGCCACCGCTGCATTGCGATAATCGCGCCACAAAATAACCAAAATTGCTGTCAAAAATCCTGTGAGCAGCAAACCAGAAATGACCCGCAGCCCAAACAAAACAATATCAATCGTCATGCCAAATCTACCGAGTTAAATGTGTCGGTCATGTCAGGATTGAAAGCTGAATTGGTATCATCTGACATGTAGACAATTTTTGTCCCACCAATTTGAATCACATCGCCAGACCGCAGGCGATGTTCGGTCACGTTCACATTATTGACCAGCGTACCGCTTTTGCTCTCCACATCGAACAACGTATATGCCCCAAAGCGTAATCGTAATTGCAAGTGATGGCGCGAGATATAGGGGTCATCAATCATGATGTCGTTTTGGTTGCTGCGCCCGATATTGATAACGGGTTGGGTGATAGTTTCAATGCGGTCGCCATTAATAATCAATTGGGGATTTAACGGGTGCTGCGCTGTTTCGGCGATTTGAACAGGCTGCATTGCGGCTGTACCATGCAAGGTTGTATCGGTATGCTCGGCTTTGACCAAGGTCGCAGACGGGGCTAAATCTGGGCTGGCGAGAAACACCAATGTCGGAGAATGGAGCATTCGATACCCAGCATCGGACGCGAGTTCGACTAAATGCTCTACCAACGCCTGTACCAAATCCGGGCGATGCTGGTGCAATTGCTTCTGAATATCTGGATTCAGGGCGATGAGATATTTGTCAGGTGCGATGGGACGTGGATCATGGTCTTGGGCTGCCCGCAGCGATGATTCCATGCTGCGTGCTAATTTTAGGGCAATGTCGTGGGCATTGATATGACGCCGAAACAGCCCGGTAAAAACACCTTCTACCAGTTGTTCCAATTGCGTTTCAAGTCGTGTGATGTGTTTATCGTTCATGTTCTGCATTATAGTCATATGGGACGTTTGCGGCAATGTGGCACCTTACCAGCGCAGGGCAAACGTGGGGCAGAACAACCAAAAAACCCGATGGTAAATATCATCGGGTTTTAAGGCATTTTAACGACCGGGGACGTAGTTCACCCAATTGTCATATTTTTCGATGCCAGCAGCACTGGTCTCGCGCAAATCGGCTAACCACCGCCCAAAAATGGCGGCACGAATGCTTTCGGCTTCAAATTCTTCGGCTTCGCGTTCTTCGCGGGCGCGAACTTGAATGATGTGATACCCGAATTCTGTTTTGACCGGTCCCACAATGGCACCAATTTCAGCCGTTTCCACCGCATCACTGAATTCTTTGACAAATTGCACAATCGGAGTCCAGCCCAATTCGCCGCCGCGTGAACCAGAACCGGTATCGGTTGAGGAGGCTTGCGCCAGCGTATTGAAGGATTCACCCGCTTGTAATGCCGCCAGAATATCCTGCGCTTCTTCTTCGGTTTCGACCAAAATATGGCGCACATTGGCATACAGATAGGTGGTCACATCTGCCCCAATAATGGCATCCGTCATCGCATCACGCAGTGCCAAACCCCGGAAATAATTATCCAGAATATTTTGCCCTACCCCGGCTTGATCGGTGATAGAGGTGCGGTAACTTTGAACATTGGCTTCATAGGTAGATTGCACTTCAGCACTGGACAAGGTGGGCGAAGGTGCCAGCGTCGGTTGTTCGGTGCTTTCGGCAGTCGCTTCTGCCGTAGTTTCGGCAGTTGCCTCAGCGGTAATTTCGGGGGTAGGCGTCAGAGTCGGCAGCGGTGTCGGTGACGGTGTGGGCGAAACGAAAGGCGTTGGGGTAATGGTGGGTGTGGGTGTTTGCGATGGGTCAGCGCCGATTAAAGCCACCTGAGTCGGGTCATACCCAAAGAAATTATTCACACTCTCTTCAACACGACCATCATCTACGGTGACATTCATTTCAGCGGCTTTTTGCGCGATGAGGACATCATCCACCATTTCATCCAGAACACGCTTGCCCAAGCTATCGGGGAAATTATATTCATTCATCCAAGTTTGGTACTGTTGGTCATTTTCCAGCACTTGTTGCGTCAATTGTTCCAGCGTAACGCCGCTATCGGCATAAAACTGAAGCTGGAACTGCGCTTGCTGCTGTGCCTGCTGCTGCCGATTCATCAACAATTGGATGAGGCGGGCTTGTTCCAAATTGACCCGATCCCGAAAATCGCCCACCGTAACGGCTTGCCCATTTACACGGGCGACAGGCTGTGCCGGAAGATAGAGATAATTGTAAGCAAGACCGATAACGACCAGCAGTACAATCAGACCGCCAATAACACCTGTACTGCGGACGATGAGTTTATTAATCGCTTCTTCGCGTTCAACCCGCGTTGCTGGATTGCCCAACAAGCGGTCAAACCACGATGGCGTTTGGGGCTGTTCAACTTTGCCGGTTGTTTTTTTCGTTGGCATCCCGGTTGTTGTCTCACGCCGTTTACTCATGTTTCACTCCTGAAGGATTCAGCCATTGGTTCTAAGGAAATGATGATTCCCCGGCAATGCCAGTGCAGTATCAACGGGCATAAGCAAGGGCATAGCCGTATAAGACCATGCCCTGAATTGCACACGTAGGGGATACCGCTGCCATTTAGAAATTATCGTTCATCTCGATAAAGGGTAATAGTGCCAAATGACGAGCGCGTTTAACCTCGCGGGCTAATTCACGCTGGCAACGGGCGCAGTTACCCGTTTGGCGGCGCGGCTTGATTTTGCCGGTTTCCCCCACAAAGCGTTGCAAGGCGTCAATATCTTTATAATCGAAGCATTTGCCTTCCGGGCAATAGTAAGTGCGTTGGCGTCCCCGTCCACGGCGTCCGCCACGACCACCCTCTTCCATATCGTTATCTTGGTCACGATCGCGCCCGCGCCCACCACCGCCACGCCGGTCCCGGTCATAGCCACCACGTCCACCACGTTCTTCTCTGGAAAAATCGTTATCGCTCACAGTCTTGTTCTCCACATACTAAAGGCATCGCCCGTTATCACCCAAGCGACGTTGTTTTGGTTATTGTTTAGAAAGCATAATTGTCGGTCGTATCATCTTCGCCCTCTTGGGTGAAATGCCCCGCATTGTGGCGATCTCCCAAAAGAATCATTTCATTGGCGACGAGTTCCGTCCGAAAATGTTTTTTGCCAGTTTCATCTTCCCAACCGCGTGTTTGCAAACGCCCTTCCACGTAAACTTGCTGTCCTTTGCTGAGGTGCGTCTTACAAATTTCTGCCAGATTGCCCCATGCCACCACATTAAACCATTCGGTTTCTTCATGGCGCTCACCTTCGGCAGAAGTCCAAGTGCGGCTGGTCGCAACACTGAAACTGGTCACAGGGCGCCCCCCCGGTGTGTAACGCATTTCTGGGTCACGCCCCAGATGCCCAATAATCATGACTTTGTTCAGCCCACGCCCCATAATGGTTTGCCTTCCCTCAGCTTATTGCATCACAGTAAATATCCGAGGATGATTATACACTGGGTAGACCCATTATTCGGCGTCTGCGTCAGGGGTATCATCAGCAGCAGGAACATCATCGGCAGCGGGAATATCTTCAGCATCTGGCACCGCAATCGCTTCCGGGGCAGCGTCAGCAGCGGGTGCTACAGCCGCAGGTGCCGGGGCGGCAGACGAAGTGCGGCGTGGTTTTGCTGCTTTTTCATCTTCGGGTTTGGATTCATCACGAATGATGAGGAAGCGCAACACTGGATTATACAACTTCAGATTTAAATCCAGTTCATGCATGTGGGCGGGTTCAATATCGGCATAAATCAGGATATACAGCCCGTCACGCTGCCCATCAATTTCATATGCCAATTTACGGCGTCCGAGGCGGGTACGGTCAATACGGGTGATAATACCGCTGGTCTCGCCGCTGCGTTTGTTTTCAATCCAAGCAACAACTTGGTTGATGGCGGCTTGCGTTTCATCCTCATTGGATAAAATTCGCAGCACAACCGTTATTTCATAAGGTCGTTTCATGGGGATATGCAGTTCTCCTTTCCCCGGTTAAAGCCCCAGCATCTGCAAGTGCAGTGGGTGGAGCGGAAAGTGGGTGTTACACAAAGCGGCGCACATCTTACACGAAAGTCGGCGGACTAGCAATTGCGGATTCTGGCTGTGGACTGTGCCGCAGCACGGAAACCAACGACATAATGACGGCAATCAACAGCAAAATTGCAATCACTGCGTTAAAAAACCACAATGTGCCATCTTGTGTCATTTTCCCGGCAATTACCGCCGTAACAACATACGGAATTTTGGTCAGCAGTGCCACAGTAGATAAAGTGGTCGCCCGATCTTCCGATGGAATTTTATGGTTGACAATGATTGAAACCCAAGGCTGCGCGATGCTGCCCGACATGCGGATAAATAACAGCGCAAAAAAGCCCCACGTACCCAATGGCAATGCCGCGCCTAAAAATCCGACGCTCATCATGATTGCCAGCACAACCAGCAGGTGCATCTCGCTAAAATAACGCCGCAAAAGCGGGATAAAATGTGTCGCAACGGCTGTTGCCCCAGCAATGATGGCATAGACCAGCGCCTGCTCATCTGCCAAAAAGCCAAAGTCAGTCGCAATAGCCGGCTGTACCAGACCATAGCTAAATAAATAACCAACCCCCAAAACACCAAAAACCAGCAGCAAGAAAGGGCGTAACTGGGGCTGCGCCAATTGCTGGAAACCGCGCAATAATTGGTTGCCATAACCGCGCACCGTAAAAGGCTCACGCTTGATTTTGGGTTCACGAATGTAAAACGCAACAACCGCGCCCATCACCAAGACAATCCCCCAAGCATAATGTGGCAACCGGAAATGCCAGTTATACATCACGCCACCGATGAGTGTACTCACCACGATGGTGATAATGCTGAGTGTGTTTGCCCGCGAGATAACGCGCTCAAAACGGGCTTCTTCGCCGATTTCTTTTAACGAATCATACGCCATCGCTTCATCAGCACCAGAGAAAAATGCCCAACCGACCTGTGTAATCCAGAAACCAATAACGAGAACAGCCAATGTATCGCCTGCCCCCATGATGACAAACCCAATGCCACTGAGCAGCATCGCCAGCACCAGCGTTTTACGTTTGCCCATCATATCGGAGATTGCGCCTGTTGGCACTTCCATGACCATGCCAAAAGCAAAAGCTGTCGCATCTACAATGCCAAGTGTGGTGTAATCCATGACGCGCAGCCAGAAAAAAATCCAGTTGCCACTTAAAAATACGGCTGACCGTGCAAATGTTAGAAAATAAAAGATGAGAATGTTACGGTCTGCGATGCTCATGATGCAGGTGTCCTAACGCTGAATACACAAAAAAGCCCGCATTAATCAAACGGGCTTTTTATCGCTATCTGAACCATTATAACCTGCTTTGATATTTTATGATAGCGCCTGTTTCTTTTGATGGATAAGATTCGAGCTTGCCAATGCCAGCGCCACCGTCAGCCAGAACCACGTAATGGAGGCTTGGAAATCGAGCCGGAAATAATATAAATCGGCAACAGCATTTACTAATGCGGTCAGCAGCGCCACATGATAGCCCAGATGAATCGCGTCTAAATTGTCGTCGTATTTGGCGATAGCCCATGCCCGCCAGCCATAGATAAAAATGCCACCCATCGCCAGTAAAAAGAGCAGCACCCCCGTCAGCCCAATCTGATTCGCCATGATGAGGTACATATTGGCAACATCGGTATATAAATTGCGATTCGGTGTTCCGGTAAACCCAATGCCCGTGAGAGGGTAGCGGCTGATAAGTTCCAACGAATCTGTCCATTCACCAATTCGCATTTGGGTTGCCAAATCTTCGCCGCGAAACGCCTGAAAAATGCGGTCTACATAATTTTGCGTTTGTGGCAACAGCAGCAATAAACTCGCGCCCAGAAGCAATAATGGGATGAAACGCCGATAACGGGCAACCGCAATCACGGATAACCCAACGCCCAACGCTAAAAAGGATGCCCGTGAAGAAGTCAAAAATAATGCGGCGGCAACGGTCAAAAATACCCCCACTGTCAGCCAACGGTATTTTAAGACCGGTTTACGAGCGAAAATCTGTGGCGCAATTAAAGCGGCGCTGACCGCCAAAATGCTGCCAAAGGCATTGGGGTCTACCCATGTCCCAATCGCGCGTTCTCCCAATGCCGGATTCGCTTCGACATATCGGATAACCCCACCTTGCGGATAACCAAGCCGCGAGAGACGCACTAATAAACTTTCAGCCGTCGTATCGGGCAGTAGCCATAAAAAAATACCTAATAACGCCTGAATCCCAATGAACGCCATCACCACCAAAACCAAACGCCGCAGCATTTTGGGGTCACGTAATATATCCACCAGCACAAATGCCAAGCTGATACTGAGCAATGTTCCAGCAAATTGGCGTAATCGAGTCGCATTGGGCATCCCGTATTGCATCCCCAATACAAAGGCAAAAATCAGCCACATCACATACAACGTGATGAACACATGCACGGGTGTTAGTTGCAACATCCGGCGTTTGCCCGTCATCCATTGGAATAGATAGACCAACAAAAATGCACCAATTGCCACATCAAGCAGCGTTGGGGTTAGCCCGATTCTAAAGGGCAGTGTGCCGAATGGGACTAAGAATAGCAACGCAATGATGCCATACAGCGCGATACGAATATCGGTCAGAATATAAAGTCCGCCCAAAATACCCACTATCGCGCCAAGTGTCACAACGGGACCTGCTACCGCTAGCAGCAGTCCGATACCGCCGCCGATGATGCCAATGATTAAGCCAATGAGTGCGGCATATAAACGCCTGTCTAGCTGCATCAGCCAATTTTGCAAATCATACGTTTGAAAATTCATGAGGCTATTTTTTCAGATTATCGTCGTCTTAAGATGCTGCTCAACGCCAGTATAGCCACAAACCCCCATGCGACCAGACTCAACACCGCACCTACCCGATAGCTGAGAGGATTATAGACCAGCGTGAGAGTATGTTCCCCGGCAGGCACCACCACAGCAGTTAAGCCGCCGTATGCCCGCATTATTTTTGTTGGCGTACCATCTAAAGTCGCAGCCCATCCGGGATAATCTACATGTGCCAGCGATACGATGGCATTTTCTGGCGTATTGATTTGCACAGTAAAAGTCTCTGGTTGATAATCCGTCACGATAGCTGAGGTATTTTCAGGCGGTGAATCGGGCAAAACAATCGCTGGTGTTTCATGCAAAATCACTGATTGTCTGGGGTCATAACGCGGGTCAGCCAGTAATGCCCGCGCAAATTCATCGCTGTCTACAATATCGGCACGATACAGCAGCAAGGCAAATGGACGCGGATTTTTAAGCTGATGCAATTTTACAGCGCCGTCGCGGTCTGTGCCTTCCGCGACGATGCGAGTCGGTGTGCTGAAAGTTTCGCGCTCACTAAAGACATATTTCACGGCAAAGAGTTCCCACGCCAGCGGATTATGGCTGTAATCCTGATAGATAATGCGCTGGGCGGAAGTCAAAAAGAGGGGGCTGATGCCACGAATATCCATCACGCCGTACAAACTGGCATAGTTATCCTGCACACCCCGAAAACCATCCACGCGAAACGGCAAAGTTTTATCGTCTAACACAGGCTGCAATAGGGGCGGGGGTGTCATACTTAACTGCTTTTCAGCGGGAAGCGATTCATAATTGCTATCGGCATCCATATTGATGCTGAATAACTCAAAGATGATGAGGATTGCAATCAGTGCCAATGCCCAAGTTGCTTTTGGTTTTCGCAAATAAGTTGCTATCAGGAAAAATGTTGCACCCAAAATGGCAGTGCTAAAAATCGCATTCCCCACGATTTGCCCGAATTTATCACCGACATTTCCTAACCAACCCACCACAATCAGCATGGCGAGACCACCTGTGATAAGCAGTAGGCTCCACATAAAGCGCCGCACCGCGCGAAATTCATGCGTCGTTTGCCATGTGACGAAGTATGCCGCGCCCATTCCAGCAAGAATAGCAAGGCTGTTGGCAACCAATAGAGCAGCACGTTCTTGCCCGCGAAAAAAACGCAAGCCGGGCAGCAGATTATACAGCGTATAAAAAAAGGCACTGTTCGCGCCGAAGCTGTGCAGCAAACCCACGATAAAAACGATGAGCCAAAAAATAGCACTTTTTAATCGCTGATGGATAGCAATAAATGCCAATATCAGCGCCGGAATGCCAACATATAACGGAGAAAAAACACTCACAGACCCCGGAAAGATAAATTGCAGCACATCTTGGAATGGAAACCCGTTACCTTTGGCGTCAAACCCCAAATCCGTGCGAGCCGTCAATAACAAATATTCGATACCGGGTAATAAGGTGACCGCTGTGATACCAAACGTGACCGCGCCCAACAGCAACCCGCCCAACAGAAAAAATCGCCAACGGGTTCTAAAAATATTCTGATTCGGCAAGTTGGGTTGTTGATAGATGCAATATGCCAACCACGCTATCAGCAAATAGGTCATGAACCATGAGGTTTGAGGATGCCCCGCCAGCCAGGATAAGCCTAATGCCACACCCGATAAAGCGATACAGCGCCAGCCGATTTTTTCAGCACGAGTGGCTTCTAATATGCCAGTAAGTGCCAATGGCAACCAAACAAGCGCCTCCAGAATTGCTAATTGCAGCGGTGCATAACCCGAAATAAAGCCCCCATACGCTGCGATGATTGCCGCGATGAAGGCGCCATAAACACTACCACTTTGCCCTAACGTCAACCGCCGCACAAACAGATACATCAGCAGCGAATACAACAGCACATGAAAAACCGCCTCTAATTGCAGCGCGTTATAGCGCCACCCCCCTGCTAAAATGCTTAAAGCAATCGTCAGCAAACGCGGGGGATAAAAAACGGCTGCCTGCGTATCTGCAATGAAAGGCAATCCACCATTGTTATAGGGATTCCAAAGGGGAATTTCGCCTTGTGCCATACGTTGAAATTGATACCCCGCAAATGCTACAAACTGCCCGGAAAAATCCCCTTGTTTAAAAGAGGCTTGGTCAGCGGCAATGGGAGTGAATAAGCGCCAGAAAAAGATAAGCCATGCCATCACCAGCAACCCAACGGCAATCCAATCCGGCACATAACGACGATTTAACACGCTCTAGCCCTCTAGTTGCGATTCATTCAAATTGATTTGGATTGCAAAATGTGTTGGAAAAAATCGGCTGTATTGGCTGCAATTACCTTCCAATCAAACTCCGCCCGCAATGCCAGCGCCCCTTCCCGCAGTTTTGACTGTAATGCTGATGATTGATAAAGTGCCAACACCGCTTCGGTCAATGCCTCTGGGTTATTCGGCGGGATGAGCAGCATATTTTTTTCAGGTTCAAATTGTGAGATAGCCACTTGGGGTTGGGTGCTGATAATCGCGCAACCATGATGAATAGCCGCCATGAGACTACCACGCCGATACGATGCCCCATCTAAAAAAGGCAGCGTGACAACATCTGCCGCCCGCAAAAAAGCACTGACTTCGTTTTCACTCACGTAGCCTGTCCATGTGATGCAATCTGTAAGATTTAAATCTAAGATGAGGGCATCTATTTGGTCAGCATACTTTGCATTAGTCGTATCGGAAGCACCCACCCGCCCGCCAATCATGAGCAATTTTACCGGAATCGCTTGGGTGCGAAGTTGAAACACGGCATGAAGCAGTGTATCTACCCCTTTGCTGCTGTTCATGAAGCCAAAATGCGCTAACAAAAAATCATGTTCGGCAGCACCTGCTTTGTGCCGCCAAACATGACAATCAAAATCGGTGGGTGTGTCTGTCAGAATATTGCTGCCAATGGGAATAAGCCGCACTCGTGGCAAATGACTTAAACGGTCATAATCTTCATGGTTAGTCACGATGACGCCCGCAGATTGCTGTGCCAAATGCAGCACAATCCAATCGCGCAGTTTGCCCGCTTTGGGGAACAAATACGGGAAGCGCAAATCATGAAATGTGGTGACAACCGGCAGTGGGCGTAATACTTGCGGCAAAAAATGAATCCAAGGTGACATCTGGAAAGCGGCAGTCTGAAATTGCAAATTGAGAATGTCTAATTTTTGGATTTTTGCCCAGCGTTTGATGGCGAGTAAACTATGAAATGTCCAGTTTTTGCCGTTGTGCGCCAACAAAATATCGGTATCGGCACTTTCGGCGTTGGAAGCAGTAAATAAACCAATCTCATGGTCAGCAGCATTTAGTGTTTGCGCCAAAATAGTGCTGAATGCCCCAACGCCGCCTTCCATCGGCGGATATTCGCCTGTGACGATACCAATACGCATAGGTTATGTCACTTTCAAACCAGAGCGAATCACTTGCCAATAAGTGCGAATGCGTTCTTGCCGAATAGCGCGTTTATGCCCGATGACACTCTTAAAACTTTCAATCGGAATTTGCGAAAAATAATTCAAGAGCAGGAAAAGTCGTAACATACGGGCAAATCGCAGCCCATAATATTTACGAAAATAGCGGATTTTGCTCTGCTGAAAATAAATATGTTTTTGCGCCCCAATCTGCTCGGTGCTTTTGCCACCATGATGGATAATTTGGGCAGTGCCGAGATAGACATTGCGCCAGCCCGCTTCTTTGGCTTGTTTGCACCAATCCATTTCTTCGCAGAACATCACATAACCCGTATCCAGCCCACCAATTTGTTCGTAGACTTCGCGCCGCGCCATGAGCGCCGACCCCTGCATCCAGCCGACATCCAGCACCGCGTTATCGGGTGCTTGGCGAATGTAAAAATCATCGAGCAGTTTTTTGGGCGCGAAAGATTGCAACCATGTACTTTCAAAAAACGCCGTCATGCGCGTGGGGAAATTGCGACGTGAGGATTGGGTCGTTTTATCAGTATTGAGTGTATGCGGTCCTACTATGCCCACATCAGGATTTTCATCCAAATAACGAATCATCTGATTCAGCGCATCACCGATAATTTCCGTATCAGGATTCAGCAGTAACAAATGCCGCCCTTTCGCCGCTGCCAAGCCAATGTTATTGCCACGGGTATAGCCAACATTTTTGATTTGGGGCAGCGCAATCACTTGGGGATAATGCTCATGCAGCATTTGTATCGTTTTATCGCTGCTGCCCGAATCCACCACAATAATTTCAATCACGGGCTTGTTGCCATCGGGCGTATTGATGGCAATAGGTGCAACCATCAGGCTATCCAGACAGGCAGCCAATAAATCGGCAACATTCCAACTGATGATAATCACAGATAAATCAATCATAGGGTCTATTTTACCGTCAATTTACACATGATGGGAGATTTCGTTACATTTCGAGCGCATTCTATCTATAACAACGCATTTTAATCGAATTCAAGGAGTGAAACATCATGCAGTACAAAAAATTCAGTGTCGTGGTGGTGATGGTCTTGGTGCTGACGATGCTTGTCAGTGCGGTTAGCGCCCAACCCGGTGGGCAAGGTGGACGCGGTAATGGTGGCGGTTTTGGGCAAGATGGACGCGGCGGACGTGGTGGGAATTTTCAGGAAATTATCCAAGTTGTAGCCGAACAAACCGGTTTAACAGCATTGGAAATTCGTGACCAGTTGCAAGCGGGCAGCACTTTGAATGATGTCATCACTGCCAATGGTGGTGATAGCCAAGTTGTGATTGATGCTGTCGTGACAGCCGCAACAGAACGTATTAATCAAGCCGTGTTGAATGGCGGCTTGACGCAAGAACGCGCCGACGAAATGCTGGCAAATTTGTCTGAAATGGTCACGAATTTCATCATGACCGGGGAACGCCCCGAAATGCTGGGTGGCGGACGGGGTGGTGCTGGCGAAATCATGGATGTGATTGCCGAACAAACCGGGCTGACCGCGCAAGAACTGCGTGACCAGTTGCAAGCCGGTGGTTCGTTGGCAGATGTGATTACCGCCAATGGTGGCGATGTGCAAGCAGTGATTGATGCCGCAGTGACAGCAGCGACAGAACGCATCAATGCAGCGGTTGCCGATGGCAAGCTGACGCAGGAACGCGCTGATGAAATGCTGGCGAATTTGACGCAGATGATTACCGATATGGTCAATGGTGAATTGCCCTTGAACGCCATGCAGCCCGGCAATCGTGACCGTAATCGTATCATTGCGGATGTGGCAACTGCTACAGGTTTGACTGCGGCTGAGATTGTCGAACAGGTACGCGCTGGCACACCGTTGGCAACTATCCTGACGGACAATGGCGTGAATGTGGATACCTTCGTGGCAGAACAAATGGCAGATTTGGAAACCCGTCTGAATGAACAGGTGGCTGCCGGGCGTATCTCCCAAGACGTTGCTGATGCCCGTTTAAATCTAGCGCAGGTGGAACTGATTGACCGCCTGAATCGCGTGCCGCAAGCTCCGACTACGGATGCCAATAGCTAATATTTTGTGAAATATCATCCCCGCAGGGCAATTCGTAAGGATTGCCCTGTTTGGTTTTTTGGGGGGGAATTTGTCTAATAATCCTTTGTGTGGCAATATCGCATAATTGCCCATTTTAGATTGAAATAGCGACAATACGCAATCCATAAGAGTAGCCCCTGAAGTCAGTATTGCCAAAGTTGCGGCAGGCAGCGTGGGCGTAATACTGATTGTAGTCGAACGAACCGCCCCGCAAAATTTTATTATTACTGTAATCATCCGTAATCTCTGGATTTCTATAGTCGTTTAAACACCATTCCCACAAGTTACCCGCAACATCTAATGCGCCGTTGGCAGCCGCACCGTGCGGGTACATACCCACTGCCGCACTGCGATCGCCAATGCCCGCTTCTGTCGTGTTAGCACGCGGGTATTTGTCCCATTCGCCCCATGGATAAGTCCGGGTTTCAACGCCATTCTGTGCCAACCACTGCCATTCCCATTCGGTCGGCAGGCGGATTTGCCATTCTGCCCTCACCCCCCGCCCCTCTCCCAAAGGGCGAGGGGAGTCTTGTTGGGTGGCTTGGAGGATAGTGATGAGTACGGTTTCAAGTTGGGAATAGAGCATATCATTCGGGAAACGCAGCATTTGTAATCCTTGTGCCTCTAAGTCACGCTGGCGTTGGGCATCGGCTTCTTGTTGTGTGGCGTGAATCCCACCATCAAGTTCAATAACAAGTTGATGTTCATAGCAGAAAAAGTCCACGACATACGTTGTATTCGCCACCGGATGTTGGCGACGGAATTTGAGACCTCCTAATCGCCTATCTCGCAAACATGCCCACAACACTTCTTCTGCCGAAGTCTGCTTCTGGCGTAACTCCCGCGCCATTTGCACCATCACTTTCGATGTTATCGCCCGATTTTCTTCACTGGTAGGCAATTGTCCACCAGTCGCTTGTCTCCCCTCTCCCTGTGGGAAACGGGTTGGGGATGAGGGCGAAAACTCATCCTGCAACGGTGTGGTGGAAAGCCCCTCTCCTAGCCGCCCTGCGGCGATGGGGAGAGGGGTTTGGGGTGAGGGCA
>JALHOR010000021.1:46197-61993 GCA_022842885.1 Anaerolineae bacterium | reverse complement strand
GACCGAACCTGTTTTAAGAACGGCATAAAATCGCTGCCAATCTGGGCTAGTTTGTGCTAATATCAGCGGACCCAACGGCAACAAAATCGTACTCAGCGCCACCAAGACCACCGCTGTTAGCAGACCGACCCACCGATAAACGCTATTGGGACGTACCAACCGCAAATACAAAAGTCCTGCCAGCGGCAAAAACACGAGCAGATACACTAAATCGGCGGCGGTCTGATACAACGCATAGCCCGCTGGCGACCAACCCATCGGTTCCAATTGGGCAAAAACATCGGCAGGTAGATGGCGTTCTAGGCACACTGTTTGGGAGACACATGCCTGCATCGTACTGGCGTAGACTTCGGGGATACCCCTAAGCAACAGAGCAATATTCAAGGCACTGAGGATAAACACCCCAATTTGCGCCAGCCTGAAAGTATCAAGCAAACGGCGTTGTGATAAGGCATTCATGATTCAGCGCCTCCTGATAGCCCCCAAATCATCAAAATCAGGATGATGAAATGGCTCATCCTGATTCATTATTTATTATACTTAAATTCTTATTGTGATGGCGGCGTCATCATCGCTAGAATATCTTCGGCAGTACCCGTAAATTCGAGGCTGTTGGTCACGGCAAGGTGCATCGCTTCCATTTCTGGCGTGCGCCCATCCACAGCACTCACAATGGTGGTCAGGACAATCACACCATCCGCGATTTCGTGCAGCATCAGATAGTTGTCTTCCGGTGGCGGGCCACCCGCGCCATCATCTGGTCCGCGACCCGTAATGAGAATCGCTTCTGCACCGCTGTCGAGAATCACCGGGTCAGGCTGGAAGTTTATGATGCCGTCTGGCGACAATAACATCTGTGCCCAAGCATTCGCCACATCCAGAATGGGCGCGTCGGCTGCTACACCCATCGGCGCGAACATGGCTTTGGGGAAGAAGATTACCGCAATACCCCAATCCCCCATTGCTATTGGTGCGTAGGGAGGGGTGGGAGGTCGGCTGAGGATGTCTAGGGACGAACTAAAAATGACGCTAGGGAATAGCATTCCGCTACTCTCAGCCAAACTCTGGCCTGCAACAAACAAATCAGCGGGATACTGTAAGGTGAACAACCTGGTTTCATCGCCGAAGGTTGCCATCAACGGTTCTTCTTCGGTTGCGTCCTGTGCCAGTGTCGGCAGAATAAGCAGCGCGACCCACATAAACAGCCATACAATACTGAGTTTCTTCATGATGGTTTCTCCTAAAAAGTTTTGCGATATGGCGATTGAATTCATCCTTATCGTTACTTTAGGAGATAGGGGGCTGCTGTGTCATGAGGGTATATTCCCGATACAGCGGGAAATTTTCCTAGTTGCATCGGGAAGTTGGGGGAACACACAAAGCTGTTTGATATGAGATTTTAAAAACGGTGTTGAGATGCGGTCAAATAAGGGGATAGAAAAGTATCCTATCCCCCCAAATAATGTTACCCCTCTACCTGCGTAAACATATATTCCACCACGCCCACGCCAATGGTGAAGGTGGTCGGCGCATCGTCGGCAGTCGCAAATTTGATTTCCAGACCAGACAGCGGCGGATTATAAAACAGGTACTTGGTATCGCCATTGGTGGGATGGGTTGCCAGCCAAATTTCCGTCTGGAATTCGCCCGCATCCAATATCAGATGATTATCATCTGTGAGTGTAATGGTCACGCTGCCCAAATCATCATTCGCATAAGTGCCGACGAAAGGCGCAACCGTTTCAGCATCCAATTCGCCCAATAGCCCACCTGCAAATTGTGCCAAGGCGTCGTCCGTCGTTTGTTTAATGAGCGCCGCTTGCGCCGATGTTTCGTCCGTTTGCTCGAAGACCAATTCCCACAACCGCTGCCGAATTAACCCCGGTAATGCGGACGCTTGCTGATTAACGAGGACGACAATGCCAATATTTTTCTCCGGCATGAACGCCAAATCCGACGAGAAACCAAAGGTATTGCCGCCATGATGCATGACCTGCACGCCTTTATATTCATCTACGAACCAACCTAAACCATAAGAAGCGGTGGCGCTGAGGGCGACTTGCGGCGTCCAAGTGCGCCGCAAATTTTCTTGCGAAATAATCACTGTGCCATCGGGCGCTGTCCCGCGATTCAGTTCAGTAAGAAGATATTGCGCCAAATCTTCGACCGTTGACCAAACCCCACCAGCGGGCGCAACCGGCGCGACAAAACGTTCTGTATCCACCGCAATCGGGCGATATTCGGTCAACGTTGAGCCATGCGGCAGCGCGTAATTATCCCGTGCGATGACGGCTTCAAAATCAAAACTGGTATTGGTCATGCCTAGTGGGTCAAAAATGCGTGCCTGCATCAGCGCCACATAGCCGTTATACAAATCGCCGTATTCCACGCCCGTAGCCGCCGCAGCAGCATACCCGCCCGTTGCAACCAATTGATTGCTATATTGGAATGCTTCGCCAAATTCAGTCAGAAATTCAAATGTTTGCAGCGATTCGATAATGCCTTCGGCAGTCAGGTCATTGGCATTAAAGACGAGTTCCAAATCGCGGCGCGGTACGCCCGTACAAGCACACACCAAATTCGCAATCGTAATCGTTTGGCTCAGGTCGGCATCTTGCACGGCGAAATCCGGCAAAATATCTATCACAGGCGTGTCCCACGTCAGCAAACCTGCGTCTACGATAGCGCCCATGAGCATGGTCGTCATGCTCTTGGTGGTCGAACCAATCATCATTTGCGTATCGGGCAATACCGGGTCAGTGCCAGTAAGGTCTTTCACGCCGAAGCCATTGCTATACACGACTGCGCCATCTTGCACAATAGCGATAGCCACACCCGGCGCCATCAAATCCGGCAGCGCCGAATTAATAAACACCTCTAAATCAGCGATGATAGTATCATTGACGGGCAAGGGTGTTTCGCTGCTCAGGTCTTCTTCGCCCAATTCCAAAATTTGGAAACCGGTGTTGATAATGTTGATTTGGGAAGCGCGGGCTTGTAAGGCAGTCAAAGTCGTATCAAACAACAAGATATAGGTCGTGTTATCGTATAATTGCGCCGAACCCTGCACAATCCGTTGATTTTCACCGGTGCCATTTTCATAAGTGATGACGAGAATTTTTTCGATGCCGCCTGTCAGTGTCGAGTCATCAAAAATTTGCATCTCATCTTCGGTGTAGGTTAAATCAACGCCGATGTCCCCCACCAATGCCCAAGCATCCACCAATGCCGCTTCCAAATCATCCGT
The DNA here is from genome assembly GCA_022842885.1 of Anaerolineae bacterium. Classification (GTDB taxonomy): domain Bacteria; phylum Chloroflexota; class Anaerolineae; order Aggregatilineales; family Phototrophicaceae; genus JALHOR01. The sequence continues at coordinate 58,746 of JALHOR010000021.1, read as the reverse complement.
CTCCAGCGCCAAAGCATAGATCACCGCCTCATCATTGGGACTGCGGAGAATGCCGTAATCGTCTAATTTTTCGATTGTCCATCCGGTTGGTAATGGAATGCGAAAACGCCCGTCCGGGTCGTTATATGCCGCTGGCGCGAGGGTAGCATCCGGCGCAGGGGTTTCGGTGGGGGCGGGTGTTGCGGTTGGAATTGGGGCAATCGGCGTGAATGCTTCCACCACAGGCAAAAAGACCGCTTCATGATACTGGTCATAATTTTCGGGCGCAGTCTGGAATAGAATCAAATAGGTGCGGTTATCGCCAGCCGCGATTGCCATATCCACCATAATGCTGCCTACAGGCGGCGGCGCTTGAATATCCAGTTTATAAATATCCCATGTGAGTGCTGCCGTTTCCTGACTACCGACAGGTTCAGGAATTTCTTTCAACAACAGCGACGGCAGCATCGCGCCTAACAATTGTGATGGGGCAATGCCGACGTTCATTTGCTGTACCAGAATTGTTTTGCCACCATCTGGTGAATACGCGCCCGTGCCGAGTTCTTGCCAGCCTTCCGGTACACTAACCGCAATCTGGAACACATCAATTGTTTCCGTCTGGAAAGTGACAGCATCTTGTGCGGCGGCAGGAAGCAATAGCAGGAGTGCCAAAAGCACTATCCATAGTAAGTTTCGGGGCATGGTGTGTTTTTCTCCTCAACAAATTTGTTAAAGTTTTAATTGAACTGCGAAAATGCGCTCATAGCTTTCAGCGGTCAGCCATCAGCTTTTGGTTCAAGCATCACTAGCTTGTCCTGCTATCCCTCAAGCAATTGGAATCCTTGTAAATCGGTCTTAATTAAGGACGTGCCTTCGTTGATAAGTTGCTGATTGCCGCTGGCGGGTAAGTCTAGGGCGTAAACGTGGCGTCCTTGCGCTTTTGCCGCCCGCGCAGCATACATCGCGCCGCCATCGCTGCCCGTTTCCACGACAATAATATGCTGGCTGAGACCACTAATGATACGGTTACGTGCCACCAACCGCGCTGAATTCACCCCGGCGTCGGGTGGGGCTTCGCATAACAGCGTGCCTTGCTGCACAATACGCTCGGATAGTGCCTGATTTTGCGGCGGATAGACATTCAATATGCCGCTGCCTAAGACTGCCATGGTGCGCCAAGTGGGCAGTTGCAAGCTGTTCTCGTGGGCAATAGCATCTATGCCATGCGCCAAACCGCTGACAATCGTATATCCGGCATGTGCCAAGGTCATTACCAACCGTTCAGTGAGCGATTGTGCCAAGCGCGACGGGGTACGTGTGCCGACAACGGCGACGGTTTTGTGCCACAGGGTTTCATCCCATAACCCCCGCTGGAAAAGGGTGGCGGGTTTATCATCAATGGTGCGTAAAGGCGCGGGATAGGCGGGGTGATACGCCGGAAAAATGCCGATGCCTTGCTGCTGCCACTGCTCCAGTTGTTTGGAAATCGCCTCTATATCCAGCGTTAAAATCGTGCGGGCAATTTTGGGACCAATCCCCGGAATTTGGCGCAAGGTTTGAATATCGGCTTGCAGCGCCTTCGATAAATCGTCTTCAAAAAATTGCCGAATCATCGTCAATGTCTTGATGCCAATATGCGGCTGAAGACTCAACATGACCCATAAAATGTCCGCACTATTCCTCATAATATTCAATGATGGAGAGCAGCATAGCGTGGATGAACGTGTTGACCTGCCGCAGCAAATTTGCCCATTCCGATGAGTTGCGCGGCTGCGTCAATTCTGACCAGGTGATAATCGAGTTGATGACAAAATCACTAAAGTAAAAAAAACCACGAGTCGCTTGCGGCAGTGTGAGGTTGTTGTTGCTGAGGGTTTTGGCATATTCTTTGCCAAGATTAATGGCATCGCTCAAGCCAGAATCGGGCGCACCGCTGCTGAGGTAACGCCGCAGCGATTCTAACACTTGCCGCCCATATTGGCGCATGGCATCGCGGTTTTTATCGCTGATGGCAGTATACCAAGGGACATCGCGCAGTGTGCCATCTTCCACTTGCATCCGGGTACTGCCGAGCGCATTTTGCAAGATAATTTGCACCTCTAACGGCTGAACATCGGTATGAGTGCCAGCAAAGCGTAGAATATCGTCTTTGCTAAAGCGCCGATGCCCGCCGGGCGTGCGCCGTGAAGGCAGTTCGCCTTTATCCGCCCAATTGCGAACCGTCGCTGGATGCACCCCCAACAATTCGGCGGCGCGTTGTAAACTCACCCATTCGGTTGTCTCGTTTTTGCTCATAGTGTTGTGCTTTGATTGGCGTCCTATACCCTATAGCATGATTATACACGATGTTAGATGACAAACAGTATTTCGGTTTGTTTTCATGAATCAAAAAACACCCCGTTTTAGAGGTGTTTTGATTGAAAGGCGACGACCGGAATCGAACCGGTGTGGACGGTTTTGCAGACCGTTGCCTGGCCACTCGACCACATCGCCCAGCGTATATGAGATTATAGTCGCGGCAGGGTACAGATACAAGAGGCAGTTGGCGGCGCACACACCAGACACCTTACTTCCGCACGATGTTGATTTGATTGACACCGAATGCCAGCGGGATAAATGTTGTGCGCGTTAGCACCTGTAAAAATGCTGGTAAACCAAATAACCCGAACTGAATGCCTTTGGGCAGCAGCGGCAAGTACGGCACATCCCACAAGCCATCCCCGAACTGCTTCAACACCGTAAAGCCAGTGTCTTCGCACCATTGCTTCCAAACGGTTGGTACTTGGCAGTTGATATGGGTTTTGTCTTTGCCGATAGCATCATTGTCGCGGTCTTTAAAACGCCGCAAACTATATTCGGGGTGCGGCGTGGCAAAAAATAACAAGCCGCCCGGACGCAGCACACGATAAATATCCCGAAGCGTTTGCTGCGGATTCGGCAAATGTTCGACCAGATGCAGCGCCACCACCACGCTTAGTTCGCCATCAGCATACCGCGAAAAATCAGTCGCATCGCCAACATAGGCTTCGACTTTGGGGGCAATACGGCGCGTGCTTTCAATACTGCGCGGAATCAAATCTACGCCGATGCACGCAAAATCATCTTGCAGCAGCATCAGCAAATCGCCCAAGCCGCAGCCCATTTCCACTAATTTGCGTTCATTGCCACCTAGGGGCGCATAACGTTGAATCAATGCTGCGAAGTAGCGGCGGGCAAACCAATACATGCTGAATTTGCCCATCGGTCTATCGGCATAATTCCACTTATCAAAATATTCATCGGTATAATGTTGCACTGGAACTTCGGGTGTATTGGTCATGTGAATCACTTTTTATAGAACCACAACGATGTATGGGTGGAGTTTATGCGCTCAGTTGTTCGGCTTAAGCTAAAAAATGCGCTAAAATCATAGGCATTCCGGCGGGCTTATACAACCCTAGAGAATCTTATCATGACACTTGAACTGCTTATCCACCAACCAACCCATGATGTTAAAAGGACTCCATTGCTATTCGTGCATGGCTTCGTTCATGCGGCGTGGTGTTATGAGGATTATTTTTTGCCGTACTTCGCGCAGCAGGGCTATAACGCGGCGGCACTCAGTTTACAGGGGCATGGCGCAAGTCCGGTACAAGGGTCATTGCGCTGGAAACGCCTTGTCAAACATTATGTCGCCGATGTCGCCCAAGCCGCCGCCCAACTAGAGCAGCAGTTCGGCACGCGCCCGGTCATCATCGGGCATTCAATGGGGGGCATTATCACGCAGCATTATTTGGCGCGGCACATGGCTCCGGCAGGCATCTTGTTGGCATCGTGTCCCACGCATGGCGTTATCATGACCGTTTTACGATCTGCATGGAAATATCCGCTGCGCTTTTTGCGTGCCAACCTCATGCTCGATTTCAGCGGTGTGCATGATACACCGGAAATTTTTCAGCGTGAATTTTTCTCGGCAGATATGCCGCGAGAACAGGTCATGAAGCATTTTAATCGGCGGCAGCCGGAATCATTCATGGCAGTGATGGATATGCTGCTGTTCGCGCTGCCGAATCCAGCAAAAGTGCGAGTCCCGATACTCGTCATTGCCGCCGAAAATGATGTGTTATTCCATCCATGGGAAGAAGAACGGCTTGCCCGCGCTTATCGTGCTGAATATGCCCTGTTCCCCAATATGGCACATGATGTCATGCTGGAAAAAGATTGGCAGCACGTCGCTGATAAAATCCTAGCGTGGTTGCAGCAGCAAGCAATAGCCTGATTATCACGGGCATGTTATGATAAGCGCCAACATTCAGTGATGGCTTCGTTTATGACTCGTGTGTATATTTCGTATCGCTCATCGGATGCAACGGTTGTTCGGCAGCTTTATCGGCGGGCAGCCTTAGCGTATGGCAGTCGAAATGTGCTGCTCAATCCTGAAGATAGTGTTCCCCTGAATACGCCGTTGGAAAGTTATATTGATAATATTGTCAGTGGTTGCCATGTGGTCTTGGTTGTGATTGGTCCCAATTGGGCAGGCATAGACGAATATGGGCGTTTTTTGCTGTCGTCGGCAGATGTGCCAGTGCAACCAGAAGTGGTCGCAGCACTGAAACATGCGCCACAAGTGATTAATATCTTGGTGAATGGAATCAGCATGATGCCTTCACCCGATGACCTCCCCGAAAATTTACATCGTTTATACGAGTGTGAGGCAGCCATCCTCCGTCCACAGCATCTTCAGGATGATTTAGCAAAATTGATACCCCCGCCATCACCACTACGTTGGTTGCAATATGGCTTAAGTTTGGAATGGCTGAAAAATCGGCGGATAGGTTAAGATGCGGCTTCTGGTTGGCTTGTGTCTGTTGTGGTTGTGCTGTGGCGCGTTGGCTGTTACCGCGCAGGAAACTGTGCCGCAAGGCGTCGTCATCTTTTATGATGGCAATTTGCGCTTGCGCCAAACCCCCGCCGATGCAGCTGAGATTATGGGGTATCTCGCGCCGGAAACATCGCTCACGATTTTGTCGCGCACGGGTGATGGCGTGTGGTTAGAAGTGCGAACTGCTGAAGGCGATACTGGGTGGGTCTTGGCGCAATATATCCGGTTGACCCTAGATTTGGAAACGCTGCCTGTGAATCCTGATTTTGCTGTGCCGTTTGATGCCGCCGCGTTGGTGAGTGGCATGACAACCCATGCCCGTCATATTTTTGAACGCGGGCAGCAGTTGGGCAACCGCGCCGACATTTTCTCCAAAGTGGGTGATAGCATCACCGTTGCGCCGCATACGCTGTTCCCCATTGGTACCGGTATTTATGACTTAGGCGCTTATACTTATTTGCAACCTGTCATTGATTATTATTCGCGGTCTTTGGCACGCACACATAATTCTTTTGCCAACGAATCGCTTGCCGCGCAAATTGGCTGGATGACCAATACGCTGCTCTTGCCCCAAAATGCCAACCCCGATGTCTGCCAATATGGTGAAACGCCGTTGGAATGCGAATATCGGCGGGTAAAACCAGCAGTGGCACTCATTATGTTAGGCACAAATGATGTTGAGCATATGGGCGCAGACTTGTATCGTGTTTATCTGGGGCAAATTGTCGAGATTTCGCTTCAGCACGGCGTGATACCCGTGTTGACGACTATTCCACCGCGCCCCGGTTTCGAGACGGGCATTGCCCAATTGAATCAAACTATTTTGGAAGTTGCCCGCACCAACAGCGTGCCATTGGTAGATTATTATGCTGCCATGGCAACCCTGCCGGATTTTGGGCTAGATGTGGATGAAGTGCATCCCAGCATTCCACCGTTGGGTTATAACGGCGCGGCAAACTTTAATACCTATAATCTCCAATATGGCTATGTCCTACGAAATCTAACGCTGCTGCACGCGCTTGATACACTCTGGCGTGAAGTGCTGCAACCCATCCCCTGATGACCCTCTGTGCATTGATTAAAAATAAAGAGGCTCTCAATTTAATTGTTAAGAAAAATAAACAATTAATTCTCTTAATCTTTCGTTACTCTCATTGGCGTTATAATGCTTAATAATGAAGACAAGCAGACCTAGTACGGAGATAACGATGGCACACCCACTTCAATCTAAAACACAAAACATGCTTCACCTGCGCTGGTATCCCATGACCAATATTCCGGTGATTGAACCCGAAGCGCCTATTGCCCTGCTGCTAGAAGCAGACCGCGCCGAATTGGAACAACAAACGTTGCAAAAAGTTTTCGCCCTGTGCCATGCTTAATTTTGGTACACGGCATTGTTCCAGATGGGCGAGGGTTGCCTCGCCCCTAGAACAGTTCATCGCGTCACAATTGCAATCGTGAAATTTCTAAGCCTGTGTTGGCATAATCCCACATACGAATGCTGCCATCAAAACTTGCCGAAAGCATATAATCGCCATTAGGCAAAAAAACAAGCTGCGTCACATCATGGGCATGACCACCTAAAACCCGATAATTGACCCAACCATCAAGTCCGCTGGTCATAGTGCGCGACCACTGCCATGTATAAATGGTTCCCATCATCCCGCCACCGCTATCGCCGCCTGCTGCTGCTAACCATGTGCCTTGCGGATTAAAGGCAATAGAACGCACCCGCCCCAAATTTTCCAGCGGATAGGCATAGCCACCGCCAATTTCCAAATCAAAGACTTGGACAACATTATCAATGGCGATTGCTAATACCGAACCATCGGGATGAAAGGCTAAATCGGTGACATAACTGCCCGAATACAATTCATAGCGCACTTGGTTAAAATCTTGGGCGCTCACAACTTGCACCCGCGCCTGCATCCCATCGGCAATGCCCAACGCAATCCATTGGTTATCAGGACTGAACGCCACTGCCGTAATAGTGCCTACTACCTGCGCGGCGCTAATCAATGCCAAGTTGTTGACATCAATCATGCGGAGTCCATTGCTGCCGCCCAATGCCAGCCACTTGCCATCATGACTGAATGCCAGCGCGTGATAGCCCGTAAAATTTGCCAATTCAGTAACAGGCGCATCGAAGGTATCCCCAAGCGCGAACAACCATGAATAATACCCATCGTCGGCGATTGCCAACAATGTGCCATCCGGGCTAAACACCGCATTCGCCAAATAGGCATTCGGCAGTGCCAATGATTGTTCTTGACCGACCAAATTTGCCGAGACAGCAAACTCAATATACCGGGCAAAACTCGTGCCATTGTCCCAACCCATCGCCAACATCCGCCTGCCATCGGGCGAAATACCTAGCGCCGAAATGCGTTTGGCAATGACCGTGGGCTGCGGCATAAAGCCGGGTGCGCCCAATGTGCTAGGAGGTGTGGGGGCAAAAGTTGGCAAAGGCGGCATCGTCGCGGGCAGTGGCACTGGCGTGGGGATGAACACCGGCACATTTTGGCGGCTTATCACCAAAAAGACGCCCGATGTCACGATAGCCCCTAACACTAAGCCAACCAGCATAAACAGCATATTCTGGCGCTGACGCCCCGGTATGCCTTTGGATTTGGATTTTTCGTCACTCATGCAAGATCCCTCTGCGCTGTCTGATTTGTAGACTCAGACACCTGATTGATGCTAAACGTTCCGCACGGGTGCATCCGAAATCTTATGTTTTCTGGTGAGTTATGGTTATATCATATTAAAAATAGTGTTTCAAATTCATCAAGGCAAAGAAAATGACCTTCACATTACCAAATCACACACAAGCCGAAGCACAGACTTTAGTGCCGGGTTTAACAATGGAATGGCTGGAAGCAGGTGGAATTGTGGCTTTTACGCTGACTTCATCGTCGTATCAAGTGGTTGAAGCCTATTTTGAGGCAAATATGCAATTGATGGATGAAGCCGAAAAAACACCGCAAAATTTGATGATTATGCTGCATGATATTTCCCATAAGGACATGTCCTTAACCCCCATGTTGCGAAACCGCTTGGATGAAGTCGCACAGCGGATTCGGAAGGGTCAGGTACAATATCGTTCTGCTGTTATTATGTCGAACACGCCTATGTCTATGGTTTTTTCATTTTTTGGTAATGTTTTTAGCCGCAGTGCGAGAAATACTGTTCAGAGATTTTTTACATCACGGCAATCAGGCGTTGAGTGGTTGAAACAATACATTGGCAAAACAGCCGAGCGTTAAAAAAACTATTTAGCGCCCTTTGCCACGACTGATGATGGTACTCAGTTGTGGCGAAGGCAGCCAAATCGTAAAGGTCGTGCCTTGATTTTCGCCAGCACTATACACTTGGATGGTGCCGCCGTGTGCTTCCACAATTTCGCGGGTGATGGCTAACCCCAAACCCGTGCCACGCTGCGGTCCGCGCGTCTTATCGACCTGATAAAAACGCTCAAAGATACGTGGCAAATCTTCTGCGGGGATGCCAATGCCGCTATCTTGCACGCTGATTTCGACACCCCCATTGCTCACTTGTGTTTTGAGCAATACTTCGCCACCGGGGGGCGTAAATTTGATAGCATTGCTTAATAAATTGGTCAACACCTGCGCCAAGCGATCCCCGTCGCCAGCGATATGTGGCATAGGGGCAGCTTTCAGGCGTAAATTGACCTGCTTCTTACGCGCAACCACTGCCAGCCGCTGCCCAATCGCCGTAGCAATTTCGCCCACATCAAGGGCGCTAGTCTGCATCGAGAGGCGTCCGGCTTCCAAACGTGCCAAATCGGTTAATTGTGTCACCATGCGGTTCAGCCGAGCCGCTTCATCATAGATAATTTGCGCGGCATCCCCGGCATTTTTGGCAGCCCCATCAATAATGGCTTGCGAATAGCCTTGTATCGAAGTCAGAGGCGTTTTTAAATCATGCGACACATTTGCCAAAAAATCGCGTTGGGATTGTTGGGCAGTGCGGACTTCGGCACTCATGTGGTTAAACGCCCCGGCAACAGCGCGAATCTCTTGCGGACCCGCCTCTTTGACGCGGTGTTCATAATCGCCTTTGGCGACCGCTTGAGCGCCATGCGCCAGTGATTGCAGTGGGCGTGCCAAACCACGACTCATCAAATATGCCAGCAGTACCGCGACAATAAATCCCACAATCCCGGCTTGCAGCAGCGGCGGCAGCAAATCATTACTAAAATCGCGCAATGTCTCTTGCAACGTAATCGTTGGGCGCTGCTCTGCCAGCAGCAACGTGGTCATGATGATATTTTGACGCACAATAAATTCATGAGAGATACCACCAAACAGCCATTCAGTGCCATCTGGGTCATTGAAACTGCCATAGATTTTGCCCGGCGTCATCACCACTTGGAAACGCTGTAAGCCAGTACGCCCCACAAAAAACGCATCAGTATTGGTCGTGATAACATCTTGGCTGGCGTAGGTCTCTTGACTATCGTAAATGACAAATTGGCTGCCATCGCCACGGCTGGCAATCCATAACACGCGCACATTGCCAATACGAGCAAATTCGTCTAAGTCAGTGGTAATCTCATTAATCGTATCGGTCAGGCGTGGTTGGCGCGGTGCCACCCGAATTAACAAATCGGGCAAGTTTAACCCTTGCATCAGCCCATCCAAACGCTGATAAGTGGGTTGGGCAGGTGCCGGGCGCGTGCCTAAAAAGACCAACAGCGATACTGTAATCACTGCCAGCGATGTGCCAAGCATGAACAGATACGAAAATAACAGTTGATAGCGCAGACTCAGGCGGGACATGTTTCTAGCTCTTAGTTTTAGCTGTTGGCTGTTAGCGATTAGCTGTTAGCCATTAGTGTATGGCTTTTAACTTGGCTCATATCCAAATTGTGTGAAAAGCGTGTTGTTGTAGGGTCGAGGCATGCCTCGACCCTACGGAAAATCACTCGTTTTGAACTTAAGCGTTTAATTTTCATCCTTTAACTTGGGTCACTCCACTACCAATTTGTAGCCCACGCCCCACACGGTTTCGATGGTGGCAGTCATGCCTTCTAATTTGTGGCGCAGATGGGCAATATGGACATCTACGGTGCGCGTTTCGCCAGCGAAGTTATACCCCCAGACCACATCCAGCAAGCGTTCCCGACTGAATACCAAACCGGGATTTTCCGCCAGCATCAGCAGCAAATCAAATTCTTTCATGCGTAAATCCACGTTTTTGTTATCCACCTGCACGGTGCGGTGCTGCGGATTGATGACCACATTGCCGATTTTGAGAGGCTTTTCATCGGGCATGGCTTTACGTTCACTGCGGCGCAAAATGGCTTTGATACGCGCCACCAGTTCACGCGGGTTAAACGGCTTGGTCAAATAATCGTCAGCACCCAATTCCAGCCCGACAATTTTATCAATATCATCACTGCGGGCAGTGAGCATAATAATCGGAATATCGGCTTGGGCGCGAACACGGCGGCACACTTCTAGCCCGTCCATGCCGGGCAGCATCAAATCCAACACGACCAGCGACGGTTTATCATTCAAAATCCGTTGCAACGCATCCAGACCATTGGTGGTGCTGACAACCTGATACCCTTCTTGTTCGACATACATTTTTGCCAAATCAATGATGCGTTGTTCGTCATCTACAATCAGGATAGTTTCCGGCATAAGGCTCGTTTTGACCTCATTTCTAGCTGATATTTAGGAGGTTCTGCCCGTTAAACGCCGCCATAATGCCACCAGCGGTTGCAGCAAATGCCCTAGTAGCGATGGCGATGTTGCGGTATTTTGCATCGCTTGCCGGGCTTTTATCGCTGCGTCTAATTGCGCTGGACGCAGTGGCTGTGAAGCATCTGCCTCTGCCAGCAAATGTTGGATAGAGTAGCGCACATTTTCCGCCCGCACCTGATGTATTTCCAACATCTTAATCACCGTGGGCGATTGCTGTTGCAATAGCGCCAGCAGCAAATGCTCCGTCGCTAAAAAATCATCGCCTTGGCGCTTGGCTTCCGACTGTGCCAACGACAGCATCTGCTGGAAGGCAGGCGAAAGATCAAGCGTCGCCGCTAGTGCCGCGCCATTCGGTGGCGGAGGCAGCAGGTGTTTCGTCGCCTCAAACAACGAATCGGCAGGAATGCCCAATTCATAAAGTACAGTTGCTGCCAAACTGCCCTGTGTCTGTGCCAATCCCACGAGTAAATGCGCTGGTTCGACATGGGTATGCTGTGCTTTGATGGCAGCAGCGTGGGCTGCTTCCAACGCTTTTAGGGCGCGTTGGGTAATATTTTCAATATGGTCAAACATGCTGGTCTGCTTTCAAAATCTACTTTGAAATAATCCACCACCTATTATTTGAGGCGATTATAGCGAGTATAACACTGAATGAGCGAAAAATGCATCCACTCAGGGGTTAAATTTTGTTGATAAGATAGTCCTACTCGCTGGTTTTGATTTTGAATAGCGACGTATTTTGGTGTGACCTGTAGATGAGTTTACAAGTGATTTGTAATCAATGGACTAACAAAACGTAAATTTTGTGTAGTCTTGCTCAAAAGTCGCGGCGCATGTGCCATACAATGCGCTCGGCACGAAAACGATGCTGGCGCAGCAACTGGGTCACCTCATCATCATCATACGGGTGTTCTAGCATTAAGGTCGAAGTGCGAAAACGGCGCACCACATGCGTCAGTAAAGCCTCTACCGGGTCAGGGAAATCATGGGGGTCAGCCAAGAGGGTTAAACGAGCGCGGCTAGAAGCCAGCGTGTTTTCTACCCATAACGCCGCCCGCAGCCGGGTTTCATCTTGGTTGCGAATGACGAGCCGTTCTAAAGTATTCATCGTCAGCCAGCCGGCTAATTGTTTCCAGATTGTCTGTCGAAAATAGGTGGGGTGTAAGGGTTTTAGCCAGCTAATCCCGCCTAAGTCGCTGCGGCTCGTTTGCGCTAATGTATATTCTTGCTCCCACTCGCTGGCGCGGCGGCGCGTGATAAATAAGGCGGCATCGTGGCGGCTGGTAGGCGGTGCGGTCAGGCTGTGGCGTTCCCAAGTGCAAAACGGGCGTTCTTGGATAAAACCAAGTTTAAGATACAACTCAATTGCATTGGTATTATCATAATCCACTTGCAAAATGGCGCGTTTCGCCCCTTTATCACGCAAGGCATTCAGCGCGGCATGCATCAAATGGGTTGCAATGCCCCGCCGCTGATAGTGTGGATGAACGGCAACATTGGCGATAATCCATGTATCGCCAGCATCGGCTGGATAATTCGCTGGATAAATGGACACATTCCCTACGAGACGGTCGTCTTCCAACCAGACATATCCCATACTGATGCCCAACGCCAAATCGTTCAACCGCCCTAACCAACTCAGCGTGATACCCAAATGACTCATCGTCCGCATTTCACGGATAGCAGCCCGCCCGCTATCGTCCATCGTATTGACAAAACTCAGTTCAATCAAATCAGCGAGTGGCGCTAAATCGGTCTGCAAATCCACCGGGCGTAGATACCCATGTGATGGGGGTCGCTGGTTAGAGGGAGTCATGAACATAGTCAGCACCATACGACTATCCTTAAAGATTGCGCTTAGGTAGAACACCTGCATTCTGGCATAATTGTACCGGAAAGTCAGGCGGATGGTGAGAAAAATTTTATAACGGATGCTAAACCATTAACAAATCCTACATCAAGAATATCTTTATT